>JACIWI010000017.1 GCA_014361055.1 Candidatus Bipolaricaulota bacterium | reverse complement strand
GCCCTCGACCGGGGGTACCTGCAACCGATGGCCGTGGTCGATGGGCAAACCGAACGCCGCCCCGCCTGAGGCGGGGCGGCTGACCTACGACCGGGGCGCCGGATTGTGAGGAGCGGTTACCACCGCACTTTGATGCCGACCTTCCACTCCCAGTTCGAGTCGAACACGCTGAACTCGGTGGACACGCGCACGGAATCCCCTAACGCGAAGTCGAGCACGATCCGGGTCATGCCCCAGCCGAACAGGCGTCCCCGGTCGTCGAAGTAGGTGCCGATCTGCCACCGGCCCGGTGAACCGCAACAGGGAAGGATGGGGCCCGCAAACCACCATACCTCGAAGTAATCACAGTATCCAGTGACGGCGGCGTTCTTCTCGTCCACAAACGACGTGGCAGTGCGCACCTCGATCCCACCCTCGAGCTCCGTTCGCATCTCGAAGCCGTAGAACGCGATGCCGGAGATGGTGGTGTCCTCGGTGACCACGGTGGTCAACAGCCTCACGCAGCATACCCAGTCCGACTTGATCACAAGGGTGGGGACGACCTCCTTGGTCTGGGTGGTGAACCCGACCTCCACCCGGAAGTACAGCCCAAGGCTGGGGTATTGGAACCCAGGGATGGGGACATCGCCGACGGTAACCGAGAACCTGTCGAACCCCTCCTTGGTCATCCGAAGCCGGCCATCGAACGTGAGGTCACAGTCGGCCCAGGTCCACCGGCTGGTCAGGGTCTCCTCCACGAACTCCAGCGGGTCGATCCGGAATTTGGTGGTGCTGGTGAACGAGAGGTCATCCACCGCCCCCTGGATGGCAAGCTGGGTGTAGGTGGTGGAAGGGTCGCTGGTCAGGTAAACGGTGTGGGTGAGATCGAGCTCGAACAAGCGGAACCGCGTATCGGTTTGCCAATAGGTGAACGATGGCCCAGTGGGATCAAACGCGAGGACCGATCTCACAGTGGCCGCTGTCCCCAACGGGAAGCCGGCGGCAAAGGCGAGCGCGGTCCAACCGGTGTCCGTCCAGGTAGTGCTGGCCTCAAGGCTGAACACGTCGTACTTGTAGAACAAGATCAGGGCAGCCTTGCTCAAGCTCACCAGGGGGGCCGTGTTGCGGAAGGTGACCCCGAGCTCCCACATCCCGGACAGGGTAGGGGGCAGGGCCGGTGGGCGGGCGACGTCGATGCGGACCACGGCCGTGGCGAAGAACCCAAAAGGATCGGTAACCGAGTACACGAACGTGTCCGTCCCCACGAACCCCGGTTTTGGGGTGTAGACAAGCCTCACCCGGGCCAGGTTGGGGTTCACATATGTCACCGTTGTCAGATCCCCATCCAGCATCCCTTGACGGGGCGGGCTCATGATGGTGAACGTCAGCGGGTGCTGTTCGGGGTGAGTGCAATCTACACCTGCGTCCGCAGCCTCCAGCACCACCTCCACCGGGGTATCCCGGAGCGTGGTCACGAAGAGATCGGTCGCCATGGGAGGCGCCCCCACTGCGATCCCCCCCAATACGAGAACGAGTCCTCCTACCCAACTGCCCACCCGTCGCATCATCCGTCCCCCTTCCACGGTCTGGATGACGTAAATGATGATGCCAACTACCAGATGAGGCCCAGCAGAATGAGTACGGTAGGGCTCAGTTTCGTCCCTAGGAGGGAGGACAGTCGTGTGCGATCCCCATTACGTTCATTGGCCCATGGGAGAGACCAGAGATAACCCGAAACAGAAACCCTCGGAACCCGCAGCGGGTTCCGAGGGCCTGTTCTCCTGGGTGCTATCGACCTACCGCCGGCCGATGACCTGGATGGTGAGGACGTGGAACGTCTGCGGACCCAAGGTGATCCAAACCCGGTATATCCCTGGGGCCAGCCGGGATGTATCCACCAAGACCTCGCAGTTCGGCGTCCCGGGAAGCCTTCGCCCCGACACCGCCCCGGCCTGGACCTCGGGCGCGACGAACACCCCGGCTCCTCCGGCCACCTCGTCCACCACCGACAGCGTCACCCGCGGGACCTCCTTGAGCTCGCGCACGGGGGCCGGGAGGGTGGCGAACACGGCGATCCGCTCCCCTTGACGTACCACTTGAGGTATCCCAGGCCCAACGCCCTGGATCACGGTCTCCTCGTTGGTCGCCCTGGCGGTGGCGGTGAGCAAAGCCTTCCGGGCATCGAATCCGTTGACGATGATCCCGCGGTTGGTGGTCCAGTTGTCGTCGCGATCCGGACTTGCTGGATCGATCCGCTCCATGGTCGCGGGATAGGGGGCTCCGCTCCCGGCAGCCCACCCGTCCCGGTCCGGGCTATCGGCGTTGGCCGTGTCCACCACGTTCCCATCGGAATCCACGAGCTCCATGACCTCGCCGAGGCCGGAGAGCCTGAGCAGGTGGGGTAGCTCGGTGTCGTAGACGAGATCGGCCGAGATATCGCTCACCACGTTGTCGTGCCGCCGCTCGAGCAGGTAGTAGCCGTGCGCAGGGATCACCCCCCTCAGCTCCACCACCTTCCACTTAGCTTCTTCTGGGGTGGCGGGCTGCTTCCGCCGCCAGCGCAGGATCCACCCAGTGAGGTCAATCGCCTGATCGGTGGTGTTGGCGAGCTCGATCCACTGGTCCTCAGGGCTGGCGTTGGTGCCACCCCAAGCTACCTCGTTGATCACCACTGGGCTTGCCGCCGCGCCGGCGGCGCCGGCCACCTCCTCCTGGCCGCACCGATCAACATTGATCAGGACCGCAGCGGTGGCGAAGAGGCCGTAGGCATCTTGGACCATGAACGTAACCGCATCCGTCCCCACGAACCCGGGGGCTGGTGTATAGGTCACGTTGACCGAGGCGAGGTCCGGCGACGTGTAGCTGACCGCGGTCAGGTTCCCGCTGACCGTGCCGTGCAGCGGCGCCCCCAAGATACTGAACGAGAGGGAACGCTCAGTCGGCGGGACCAATCCGAGATCCGGATCGCTCCCGACTAGGGTCAGGTTGAGGGGCATATCCATGCAGGTGGTCACGATCTGATCCTGCGCCGCGGGCGGGTTGTCCACACAATTGACGCACGGCGTCCGGGTCACGGCGGGGGCAGAGGCGATGAGGCGACCACAGGGATCGACCGCGGTGGCCGTGGCGGTGTTGGCGATGATGCTGCCTATGTCCCGCTGGGTCACGGTATAGGTGCCGGTGTAGGTCCAGACCTCGCCCGGCTCCAACACGCCGTCGCCGTCATCGCCCACCGGACCGGCGAGCGTGGGGATGCGGGAGTCGGTGACGTCCACGTCGGTGAGGTCCACAGGACCGGGGTTGCTCACCCGAATCGTGTACTGGATGACGTCCCCTATCCCGACCGGGGTCTGATCGAACGGCGGCTCCACCACCTTGGTGATCGCAAGCTCCCCAACGGGCGTTGGAACCTCGGTCACCACTGTCTCGTTTGAGTCGTCCGTGCACCCGTTCGCGTCCGTCACCACCACGTGGTAGGTGCCCGCCTGGGTCGCCGTGTACGTCCCGGACGTCGCCCCGCTGATCGGGGTCCCGTCCCGGTACCACTGGTAGCTGTACGGACCCTCCCCACCGGTCACCGTGGCGGTCAGCAGGACGCTCGGGGTGGTGCAGTTGAGCTCCCCGCTCGTCGGGGTCACGGTCACCTGCGGGTTCGGGACCGCCGTCACCGTCGCCGGGGAGGATGTATCGCTGCACCCGTTGCTATCGGTGACCTTCACCGTGTAGCTCCCACCCTGGGTCGCCGTGTACGTCGCACTTATGGCCCCGCTGATCGGGGTCCCGTCCCGGTACCACTGGTAGCTGTACGGACCCTCCCCACCGGTCACCGTGGCGGTCAGCAGGACGCTCGGGGTGGTGCAGTTCAGCTCCCCGCTCGTCGGGGTCACGGTCACCTGCGGGTTCGGGACCGCCGTCACCGGGACCTGGTTCGAGTCGTCGGTACAACCGTTAGCGTCGGTTACCGCCTCCGGGTACGTCGCCCCGGCCGTGGCCGTGTACGTGTTCGACGTTGCCCCAAGGATCGCGCTCCCCTCCTTGTACCACTGGTACGTGAACGGACCCTCCCCACGGGTCACGCTCGCCGTGAGGACGATGCTCGACACATTGCAGTTCAGCTCCCCCGATGTCGGGGTCACGGTCACCTGGACATTGCACACTACAGGACAGGCCGGTCCGGGCACGGAGTAGTAGCACCGTTGTGTTCCAGCCTTCACAGCGACCTGGATGATCCCGGTGGGCCAATACCCAGCGAGGGTGATCCAGAACTCCTTATAGGTGCCGACTTCGATCGGCACATCGAACTTCACGCCGTAAACGTCGGTGGTCGGGTCCCTACCGCAACTCCAGTTCGCATAAGGCCCAGCGGCAACTATATACCTGCAGTCAGCGCATTGGCTGGGCAGCCCCATCACCCAGTGGCTGATGGCCGGGGAACCGAGTGCGCTCACTCGATAGTTAAAGGTGGTGTTGGTCCCGTCGAAGCTCGAGCCGAGAAACTCGACCTGATAATTGTCGCACGGCAAGGCGACTGCCACCCAGCCCACCGCCAGCACGCCCAGGAACGCCAACAGCCAAATCCACGAATGCTTACGCCCCACCCCTTCTTCCTGTGGCTGTTGACCCCTCGTAAAGTGAAACACCACGGTTACCTCCCTTGCTTGCGCTTCGGCAGCCCGGCTGCCTCAGGGAGGCCCATGGCTTTGCGCCCCACCGTCACCGGTGGTTTGCCCTTATCGGCGCTCGTCTATTCGGAAGTCTAGCTCCGGCGGAACCGGCCCTGCACGATCAGGGCCCGCCTCACTACGTCTTCGTTCACCAACCCCTTGTCCACCAGGATCTCGCCCAACGGTCGCGAAGCACCGTCAGCCTGCTGGTACTCCAGGGCCTCCTCAACATCCCGTGGAGATACGCGTCCCATGTCCACCAGGATCTCCCCGATCCTCTTTCCCCGCTCGAAGTGCTCCTCGAGGATGGACATGATCACCGCCGACCGCGACTTCCGCTCCTGCTGCGCCTCGCGGTCCACCAGCTCCAGCAAGTAGTGATCTTCCTCGTTGTAGTAAAGCGTCACCTGCATAGCCTTCTCGACCTCCTCGCCCAATAAGAAGCCGGGCCCCAGAACCCGTTTCGGCCCTGGCAGCCCGGCTACCCCCTGGGGCCCGTGGCTTTGCGCCCCCACCTTCCGATGGGTTTGCCCTTATCAGGACTTGTGTATACTTGTTTGCACTATACTACGAGCCCCGTTCCCCTGTCAAGAGGACATCTGTCGCTACGCTGCCGTCTCCGACCACGGCCCGGCCGGCATTGATCAGGCCCGCCCCGAACCGGGGATCACGGCCTCCGTCCCCCACCTCGGCACAGCTCCGCAGCAAGAGGTTCACCGCCTCCGTCGAGGTGAGACCCGGATTTGCCGATAGGATCAGGGCCAGCGTCCCACTCACGTGCGGCGCAGCGAAGGACGTCCCGGAATACGTCCCCACCGCCCCACCGGGCAGGACCGAAGAAATGCCCTCGCCCGGCGCGGCCACGGCCACCTCTGGACCCCAGTTGCTGAACGACGCCAGGGCATCGCGGCGGTCCGTAGCTGCCACCGCCAGCACGGACGGGTACTTGGCCGGGTAGAATACCTCCCCCCGGGATTCGTTCCCGGCAATGCCCACTACGATTACCCCTTTCGCCGCCGCCCGGGCCAACGCCTCCTCCACCACGGCCGCGGGTTTGATTTTGGCATACAGGCTGAGGTTGATGACCCGGGCCCCATTGTTCACGGCGTAGTCGATGGCTGCGGCCAGGAGGGCCCAATCCTTGGTGTAGAAGAGGCCCTTGCCGTCCAAAAACCGCACGTCCATGATGCGGATCCGCGGGGCTACCCCGGCCACTTCCCCCAACCCATGTTGGGCCGCAATGATCCCGGCCACAAACGTGCCATGCCAGTGGATGGGGGTTTGCCGGAAGTGCGTCGGGACCCCATCCCGGAAGTCCCAGCCGTACACGTCGTCCACGTAGCCGTTGCCGTCGTCGTCGACCCCGTTGCCGGGGATCTCGCCGGGGTTGACCCACAGCGCCTTGGCCAACTGAGGCACGGTGCGATCGATTCCGCTGTCGATAACCGCCACCACGACCTCGGGCACCCCGGTGGTGTGCAACCAGGCCTCGGGGGCCCGGATGCGTTCCACCCCCCATGGGACCCGTGCTCCCTCCGGGCACGGCGCCCCCGCCGCCCCAATCCCCCCGGCCACCTCGGGGTGGTCCAGAGGGCCGCACAGGAGAAGAAAGACGAGGACCAGGAAGGTCCAACCTAGTCCAGTTCTGACCCGCCTCATTCGGCAGCCCGGCTACCCCGGTGGGGCCCGTGGCTTTGCGTCCCCTCCTTGCGAAGGGTTTGCCCTTATCGTGTAGCAGGCACAACCCGTTGCCAGTATTTGCGCGTATATTGTAGTGGAAAACAGGGTGAAGTCAACCCCAGCGGCTGGAGGACGAGGGTGTGGACCTTGTCTACCTTAAGACCGACAGGAAACGCAAACCCGAGATGCCGTAAGAAAGAGGTAAAGTGGCAGGGGAACCCTTAGGAGAAGCCCGTTAGATGGGCCAGATCAGATTTGGAGATGAGCGGATTCGAACCGCCGACCTCCGCGTTGCGAACGCGGCGCTCTCCCAGCTGAGCTACATCCCCTGGTGGCGGTGCAGGGAGTCGAACCCTGAACCTCGCGGTTATGGGCCGCGCGCTCTTACCCACTTGAGCTACACCGCCGTATCTATCCCACGAAACCTTGCGGTTTCGTGGCCCCCCTACCCACTGGTTGCGGGGGCTGGACTCGAACCAGCAACCTCCGGGTTATGAGCCCGGCGAGCTGCCTAATTGCTCCACCCCGCTCCTGCCGGGGGCGGGACTCGAACCCGCACAAGCACATAGCTTAAGGGATTTTAAGTCCCCCGCGTCTACCCTCTTCCGCCACCCCGGCGCACCTTCGCTTAGAGCGGGAAACGGGATTCGAACCCGCGACCTCCACCTTGGCAAGGTGGCGCTCTACCAACTGAGCTATTCCCGCTTGCCGAGCCAATTATACGGGCCCCCGTCCACTCGTCCAAGCGTAGTGCGAAGGGCGGGACTCGAACCCGCACGCCTTGCGGCACTGGCTCCTAAGGCCAGCGCGTCTGCCTGTTCCGCCACCTTCGCCTGCCCCTTGGTTTTAGCCCCACGCCCGGCGCAGATCAACCCCGGGCGTCCGGCTCCCACACCTCTGGATAAAGCCCAAGGAGCCCGGACGGCTCCCGCCGTCGCGCCAACCGAACACCAGGAAGCGGAAGCAGGATGAGCTCAGCTGTGTTGTGCACCGTGGCCGCCACCAGATGCCCGCCCACCGCTGCGCCCCCGCGAAGCCCGGCCACGGCGTGGGCGTGCACGACCGGTGTGCCGTCCTGATCCCCGATGTTCCCCTGAAGGGCCAGGAGCTCCACCGGCTCGTCGACCCTCTCCTCCACGTACTTCTCTCCATCCCAATAGGCGAGCACTAGGTCGCGGAGCATGCCCACCCCGCCGAGGATTGCCCCGGCCCGCACGCCGAGGGGTACCAGGTCCTCGGGCAGCCGTTCTCCATCCTGAAACCGCACCACCCACGCCGGACTGCTCTCGGCTTTGATCACCCGTCCTCCTTTCCCACCAGTACCAAGCACAGGTCGGCCACGTTCGTCCCGGTGGGGCCGGTGACCACCAGGTCTCCCGCGGCCGCGAGCGCCCTGTACGAATCGTTTTGGGCCAACGCCTCTCTGGCGTCGATCCCGCGGCCCTGCATCCGCGCCACCGTGCCCCCGTCGACCATGCCCCCGGCAGCATCGGTGGGCCCGTCCCGGCCATCGGTGCCCAGGGCACAGATCACCACCCCAGGGATCCCAGCGATCCCCCTGGCCGCGGCTAAGACCAGCTCCTGGTTCCGGCCACCCTTGCCCGGCCCGCGCACGGTGACCGTGGTCTCCCCAGCCGCCACGAGGAGCCCGGGCCGCCCCACCGGCCGACCGAACCGCACCACCTCCCGGGCCACGGCGGCCACCACCTTTCCCACCTCCCGCGCCTCGCCGGCGAGGGTAGTGGTGAGGATGAGCCCCTGGTACCCAAGGGCCTCGCCCTCCGCTCGCGCCGCCTCCGCTGCCACCCTCCCCGTGCCCACAAGCACGTTCGCCACCCGGGCGAACAGGGGGTCCCCGGGCTTGGGGGTCTCGGGAAGCCCTCCCCTAGCCCCGGCGGCGATGTGCTCCTGCACGGAGAGGGGGACCTCATCCCACAGCCCGTAACCCCGGAGGACCCGCTCCGCATCGGCATAGGTGGTGGGGTCGGGGACAGTGGGGCCAGAGGCGATCACGTCCAAGGGATCGCCCAGGACGTCGGAGAGGATCAGGGCCAGCACTCGGGCCGGGGCCGCCCGGCGGGCGAGCTGTCCGCCTTTGACCTGGGACAGGTGCTTGCGCACCGCGTTCATCTCGGGGATGGGCGCCCCGCTGCGCAGGAGGAGCGCGTTCACCTGGGCGAGGTCGTCCAGGGAAAGGCCCTCCGCGGGCAGGGTGAGGAGGGCCGAGCCACCTCCGGAGATGAGGACGATCACGAGATCGTCCTCCCCGGCGCCGTCCACCAGCGCCGCGATCCGGCGGGCGGCGGCGAGTCCCCGCGCGTCCGGCACCGGATGGCCGGCCTCCACCACCTCGACCCGCCGGGTCGGCACGCGGTACCCGTCCGCGGTGACCACGAGGCCGGCGCTGATCCGATCGCCGAGGGTCTCCTCCACCGCCACCGCCATCCGCGCCGCGGCCTTCCCCATCCCCACCACCACGACCCGCCGCGTCCGGCGGAGATCGTAGACGTGGTCCCCTGCCCGCAGTCGGTCGCCCTCCCGACGCAAGGCCCGGTGCACGCACGCCGTCGGGTCCACCGCGGCCAGTGCGGCCTGGACGATGCGCCAGACATCGGCACGAAGCCTGTTTCCCTTGCCCATCTCTTCCCCTTCCCCTATCCTCGGGTCCATGGACGAGCGGAAGGTGCTCCTCGAGGTGACCCGCCGCCTGCGCACGAGGTTCGGCCCGATCCGCGAGGGCCTAGGTAGCGATCCGCTCGACCTCCTCGTCCGCACCATTCTTTCCCAGAACACATCCGATCGCAACCGCGACCGGGCCTACGCCGAGCTCCGCCGCCGCTTCCCCACTTGGGAGGCGGTGTTGTCTGCCCCAGTGGCCGATGTAGAGCGGGCCATCCAGGGGGCTGGGCTCCATCACCAGCGGGCGGCCCGCCTGAAGCATGTGCTCCGCCGTATCCAGGACGAACAGGGAGAGCTCTCCCTCGCCTTCCTCGCCGGGCTCCCGGACGAGGAGGCGGCGGCATGGCTCCTGTCTCTGCCCGGGATCGGGAAGAAGACAGCGTACGTGGTGCTCTTGTTCGGGTTCGGCCGCCCGTTCTTCCCGGTGGACACGCACATCCGTCGGGTGACGCGACGGTTGGGGATCGTCGATTCCCGAGCCGAACCGCACGCTGCCCTCGCCCCCCTTGTGCCCCCAGGGACGGAGGCCGAGGTCCACCTCCAGCTGATCCGGCTGGGGCGGGAGATCTGCCGGGCCCGGCGGCCCCGGTGTCCGGCGTGTCCGCTCGCCGACCTGTGCGGATACGCCCGATCAACTCATCCGAATCAGGCTAGAATGGGGCCACCGCGAAAGGAGGTGCAATGACCCGCGAGGAGGCGCTGGCGCTCGTGCAGGAGAAGGTGAAGACGAAAAACCTGGTGAAGCACATGCTGGCGGTGGAGGCGGCGATGCGCGCCCTCGCCCCCCGGTTCGCCGGGGATCCAGATCGGTGGGCGTTGGCCGGTCTGCTCCACGATCTCGATTACGAGGACACCAAGGACCGGCCGGATCAACACGGGCGGGTGACGGTGGACTCCCTGCGCGGGCAAGGATTCACCGACGAGGAGATCTTAGGCGCGATCCTCGCCCACGCCGGCCAGAAGGCGCCCTCAACCCCGATGGAGTGGGCCCTGTTCGCGGTGGACCCCCTCACCGGCCTCATCGTGGCCGCGGCCCTGGTGCACCCGGAGCGCCTCGGTGGCCTCACCCCACAGAACGTGCTCAACCGCTACCGGGAAAAAGGGTTCGCCCGGTCCGCATCCCGGGAGGCAATCGCCGCGTGCACGAACCTGGGGATGTCGCTCGACGAGTTCGTCACCGCGGTCCTTACAGCGATGCAGGCCATCCGGGGCGAACTCGGGCTGTGAGGCCGCCCTTCATCCCCACTTGACCTGGATCACCTCGGGCAGGGCCAGGAGCTCCTGGGCCGTCCGCGACACCTCCGGCGTCCCCCGCACCCGCACGTGGAACACCAACGTCGCTTGGTGTTCGGCTCGGTCCAGCGTGAGGTCCACGGCCAGCACCCGGTAACCGGTGGTAGCGAACACCGCTCGGCATCGCTCCTCCAACCTCGCCGCCTCCGCCAGCTCGGCGCGGACAGCAACGGTGTGATAGGTGAGGGCGGGGATCCAGCGCTCGACGCGGTGCAGCGTCACCAACACGAACAAGGCGAGCGCGGTGCTGCCCACCCCGAGGACGTACAGCCCCTGCCCGACCACCACCCCCAGCGCGGCCACGAACCAGATGCAGGCCGCGGTGGTGAGACCGCGCACGATGTCCCCGGTCTTGACGATCGCCCCTGCCCCCAGAAACCCGACCCCGGTCACAATTCCGGCAAGCGCCCGCCCCGGGCCGTCCGGCTGCCCCAGCGCCTCCGCCACCGCCATCACCACCGCCGCCCCGGCGCACACGAGGATGTGCGTGCGTAACCCGGCCGCCCGGCCGTGGAGCTCCCGCTCCAACCCGATCGCCCCGCCCAACACAGCGGCGACCAGGATCCGCATCAACGGCTCAAGCCCGGGCACGAGATCCCATCAGATCGCGCCCAGCTCGCGTCCCACCCGGGCGAACGCAGCGATGGCGAAGTCCAGGTCATCTTTGGTGTGGACCGCGGAGACCATCACCCGCAGGCGGGCCTTCCCCTTGGGCACGGTGGGGTAGGCGATGGCCTGAGCGAAGATGCCTTCCTCGAACAGGCGCTTGGAGAAGTCCCAGGCGGTCTTCGCCTCCCCCAGCATCACCGGGGTGATCGGGGTCTCGGAGCAACCGATGTCGAACCCCAACTCCGCCATCTTGGCCTTGAAGTAGCGGGCGTTGTCCCACAGCCGCCGCACCGGCTCGTCCGTCTCCTCGAGCACGTCCACCGCGGCGATGCACGCCGCCACATCGGCGGGGGTGGCGGCGCTGGAGAACAGGAACGGCCGCCCCCGCTGGCGCAGGTAGTCCACGATCTCCTTCTTCCCGGCCACGTAACCGCCCACCACCCCAAACGCCTTGGAGAGCGTTCCCGCCTCGATGTCCACTCGACCGTGGAGGCGGAAATGGTCCACGATCCCCCGGCCATGGGAACCGAGGACTCCCTCCCCGTGGGCGTCGTCCACCATCACCAGCGCCTCGTGTTCCTCGGCCACGGCCACGATGTCCGGAAGCGGGGCGAGATCCCCGTCCATCGAGAACACCCCGTCGGTGATGATGAGCTTCCGCGGAGCATCGCGGTGCTCCTCCATGGCGCGGCGGAGGGCGTCCACATCCCGGTGGGGGTAGATGACGCGTTCCGCTTTGGTCAGCCGGCACCCATCGATGATCGAGGCATGGTTCAACTCGTCGGTGAACAGGACTCCTTCCTTCCCCACCAACGCGGGGATGGTGGCGAGGTTCGCGCAAAACCCAGACTGAAAGGATACCGCCGCCTCGGCCCTCTTGAACGAGGCGAGCTTGCGCTCCAGCTCGAGGTGCAACGACATCGTGCCGGCGATGGAGCGCACCGCCGCCGGCCCCACCCCGTACTCGTCGATCGCCCGCCGCGCCGCCGCCTTCAACCGGGGATCGTCGGCAAACCCGAGGTAGTTGTTGGAACACATGTTGAGGACCCGCTTCCCGTCCACCACCGTCCACGCCCCCACCGGGCCTTCGATGGTGCGGATCACGTTGTACAGCCCTTGCTCCTTGAGCGAATCCAGCTCGGCCACGAGAAAATCGTACTTGCCCATCCTTTCCTCCTTCGCTCCCAGGTTACCCAACGACCCAGGGCCGGGCAAACCCCGGGTTTGTCCAGATCGCACTGGACTGATAGAATGCCCAACAGCACTGAACAGAAAGGACGGGACATGCGCATTCTGGTGACTGGAGCCACAGGCCAAATTGGATCGGAGCTCACCTTGGCCCTTC
>JACIWI010000016.1 GCA_014361055.1 Candidatus Bipolaricaulota bacterium | reverse complement strand
GTGTGGGGATAGGGGGCGATGAACTCGGCGAAGATCAAAATCAGAAAGAGAAGGGCCACGATCGCGGCCCCGATCCGTCCCACCTTGTGCCGCCGGAACCGGCGCCATGCGAGTCTCCACTGGCTGACGCCCTTTTCTTCCTCGGTTTGCTCCGGTTTTTCGTGAACTTCAGTCATAGCGGATCCGCGGGTCCACCCACGCGAGCATGATGTCCCCCAGCAGGTTCCCCACCTGGAGGAGGAACGCGAAGAACAGGAGCCCGGACATGATCACGTACTCGTCCTGGCGCTGGAGGGCGTTCCAGAACGCGCGTTCCACCGTGGGGAGGCCGAGGATGATGGCAGCGAAGAACGCCCCGGCGAACAGATCCGGCAGGGACATGCCGAGCATGGTGATGAGGGGGTTGATGGCGTTGCGCACCGCGTGCTTCCAGATCACCACCCGTTCCTGAAGGCCCTTCGCTCGGGCGGTGAGGACGTACTGCTGGGACAGCGTGTCCAGGAGCTGCCCCCGCATGTACCGGATGAGGCTGGCCATGCCCGCCGTCCCCACCACCACCAACACCGGCCACAGGTGCCACATGAAGTTGACGAACTTCGCCCAGCTCCACGGGGCATTGATGTACTGCACGTCGAACAGTCCGCCCACCCCAAGCCCCTTGGCCCCCACGTTCAGCACCGACACCAGGAACCAGATCAGCACCAGGGCAAAGAAGAAGTTGGGGATGGATAGGCCCAGGAACCCGAAGAAGGTCAGCGTGTAGTCCCCGATGGAGTACTGGCGTACCGCGGAGTAGATGCCGATGGGGATGGCCAGGACCCAGGTGAAGATGAGGGTCCCGAACGAGGTGAGGAGGGTCCACCCGATGCGCCCCTTGAACAAGGCGTCGAACGCCGACTGTTGCGTCTCCATGGAGTAGCCGAAGTCCCCCCGGGTGATGATGCCGGTGATCCACTTCCAGTAACGGACGTAGGACGGCCTGTCCAGGCCATAGCGGGCCTCGAGGCGGGCGATCTCCTCCTTGCTGAACCGGGGGTTGAGCTTGAAGGCGGTGGTGAAGTTGCCGGGCATGAGCTGGATGACGAAAAAGCTGATCAGGGACACGATAACCAGCACCGGTACCATGTATAGGAAGCGCCGGACGACGTAGCCGACCATGGCAAAGCCGTAGTATAGAAATAGAGAGGGGCGACCGCAAGATCGCCCCTCCGCCTCTTCCGGGAAATGAGCTCAGCCCACGACCCGGTTGCCGACCATCTTCGGGTTCGCTTTCCACATGTACTCAGCGAACCCCAACACCCCCTGCAGCGGGCTGAACTCCGCCGTGTTCTGGAGGTTCTGGTAGAGGGCATAGCGGAACACCATGTTCACCGTGAAGATGAGGTCGAGGTTCTCGGCGAACAGCCTCTGGTACTCCGCGTAGTAGCCGTAGGCCTCGTCGAAGTCGTACGTCTTCACGCCGAGGTCGAACAGCTCGTCGATGCGCTTGGCGATCGGGGTCGGGTCCTCGCAGTCCGAGTACTTCCAGAAGTGGAGGCCACCGCAGGACGTGTACACGTTGGCCCCGCCGTGGGGCTCGGAGCTGCCGGTGAGCCCGAGGAGCACTGCCTCGTACTGGCCGCCGAGGAGCTTGGTCACCAGGGCGTTGAACGAGATCGGGTTGAAGTTGACCTTGATCCCGATCTTGGCCGCGTCGGCGGCGAAGATCTGACAGATTTGCTCGCGGATCGTGTTCCCGGCGTTGGTCTGGAGCTCGAACTCGAACGTGGTCCCGTCGGGCAGATCCCGCCATCCGTCGCCGTTCCGGTCCACGAGGCCGATCTTGTCCAGGAGCTCAGCGGCCTTCCCTAGGTCGTACTCGTACTTCGGCACGTCCTCGGTGTAGAACGGGGACAGCATGGTCACCGGGCTCCACTGGGGCACGCCCAGGCCCAGGTACACGTTGTCGATGATGGACTTCTTGTCCACGAGGTGGGCCATGGCCTTGCGGAAGTCGAGCATGCTGAAGTAGGTCTTGAGGGCCTCGTTGGGGCAGTCCTGGTTGAACACGATCCAGGTGGTGCCGGTGAGCGGCTTGGTCGGATCGATGCGGACCTCGAACCCCTTCTGGGTCTTCTCCGCGATCAGGGTCGCCAGGTCCTCCGGCCGCGGTGCGTACACGTCGAGCTCGCCGTTCCGGAACTTGAGCATGATCGTGTCCTGCGAGAAGGCGATCACGTACTTGATGCCGTCGAGGTAGGGGAGCCGATTCCCCTTGGGATCCACCTTCCAGTAGTTGGGGTTGCGCACGATGACCACGAGCTGATCCGGGATGAACTCCTTGAGCATGAACGGCCCCATGCCCACGATGTCCTCGGGCTTGGCGTCCACGCCCCACACCCGGTTCAGCGCCTCAGGGTCGGCGTCGGGGTTGTACACCCGCGACAGGTCCTGGAGCTTGTGGGCCGGGTAGATGGCCCCGCCGATCTCGCGCAGGAACGGCCGGAACGGCTCGGGGATGGTGAACACGACCGTATAGTCGTCCACCTTCTCCACCGTCATCCCCTCGGGGAGGACGTCGCGGTAGTCGGTGCGCACGTCGTCGTTGTAGATGACGCCCTTGAACGTGAAGATCACGTCGTCGGCGGTGAACGGCGCCCCGTCGGACCACTTCAGCCCCTGGCGCAGGTGGAACGTAATGGTGAGGCCGTCCGCGGAGATGTCCCAGGACTTGGCGAGCCCCGGCTCCACCTTATCGGTGATCGGGTTGACCTCGGTGAGGCCCGCGTGGAACATGCCACAGATGTCCGTGGACGAGGTCTCCTGGGCGATGTGGTAGTTGAACGTCTTCGGGTTGTCGAGCGACCCGAGCACGAGGTACCCTCCGTACTGCCCTGAGGTGAGGTTCGCCCAATCCCCCTGGCCGAAGGGCACCACCTTGTACTCCTGGGCGATGGCTGTCCCCGCCATCAACGCTGCCAACAAACCAATCCACAGGATCTTTTTCATCCCATCCACCTCCTACTGGCTAGTCTCGTTCACAGGCCCGCCGCCCACTTGGCGCCCAGGGTCCAGGCGTAGGCCCATTTGTACTCCGCGCTCAGCTTCGGGTCGAGGAAGAACGACGCGACCTTCTTGTGCAGGTCGGTCGCGGAGTCGGACACGAGGAGGTTCACCAGGGCATAGGCCGCCGCGTAGCGGAGGTACTCGTTCTCGCCCTCGAGGGCCTGCTTCTCCAACTCGGCCCGGGATAGGGCGGTCGTCGGCGGGAACAGGTAGTGGCCGGCAAGGAACTCCGCCGCCGCCTTGCGGTACCCGGCCGAGGCCGTGTCGTCCTTGCAGATGGCCTCGAGCTTCGCCCGATCGAAGTTGGCGCGCTGTTTCTGGAAGTAGGCCTTGGCCGCGGCGTACTGGAGTTCCTCGGAGGCGCCCTTCGTGTACAAGAACTCGAGAGAGGTCGCGTTGTTGGCGATGAGGAAGTCGAGGAGCGCGGGCACTGCCGCCCCCCGCACCAGAGCGGAGCCGTTCTCCGTGATCTCGTTCATCAGGAAGACCTTGGTCTTCCCGGCACCGATCCACAGCTTGCTCAGCGCCAACCCGGCAGCCATGCGGATGGCCTCCGACTCCCCCTTCTCGATCAGGACGAGGAGCTCGGCCTCGGTCTTCGTGGCCTCGTAGTAGCTGACCAGGGCGTAACCGGCGGCCATGCGGATCTCGGGCACGACGTCCTTGGCCGCGATCCGCTCGAGATCGGCGACGCTGTACCCAGCCAGCACGGGAACCGTGACCAACAATGCCAGCAAACACCCCACTGCTTTCGTCATCAACCCCCTCCTTACCTGAACCACCCATGGGTTACCCCGACGCAACCAAGCCACACGTTTCGTCTGTCCCTCACCTCCTTCTCAGGATTTAAGTTTCAAACCGTATTCTAGTGATTCGCCCTCCCCATGTCAACTGGGGTTGGCAGGCCAGGGGTCGGGGTGTAGTATCGCTGAGCACGGAGCGTAGCGCAGCCTGGCAGCGCGCTGGCATGGGGGGCCAGAGGTCACCGGTTCAAATCCGGTCGCTCCGACCAGACAAAGGCCGTTCCCAGTCCAATTTCCGGCTAACCAGCGCCCAGGAGCTGTAGCTGTTCGGGGTACCCGACCCAGATCCGCGGCCCGGCCTGGAAATCCGGCCACTCCAGTTGCCCGGTGACGGCTATCCTGTGGCCGATGAGCTTGGGCGGAGACGGGATGGATAAGGAGGCCTCCTGGGCCACCACGGCGTGAAACCCATACCGGCTATCCGCGGCCCATACGGTCCAGCCATCCTCGCTCTCCTCGACCCGCCCCACGGTGAACCCCACCGTCACCGCCTGCAAGATGCACTCAACGATCCTCCCCTCAACCTCGGATAGGTCCATCGGGTCAGGGAATGCGCTCCACAGCCCGAGCTTCTCCACCTGGGCCAGGGTCTGGGCGCGCCGGAGCCGCTCGTAGTGTCGATCTTCCTTGGGCCAGAGCACGAGAAGCCGGGCCAGTCCCCGGCGCAGGAGTTCCTCGTTGACCAGGACCCACTGCCCGTCTTTTTCCACCCACAAGTACGCCAGCAGCCGCCCGTAGGCGTCGTAGCGCTCGGGCCCGAACTCGAGGTACACGTCCCGCCGCCACACGAGGTCACGGTTTGCGGCCTTGGCCGCGTAGTAGAACGGCTCTCCCTCCTCAGGGGCGTTGATCCCAAGGTACCGCAGGTAAACCCCGGATTTCGAGACCACGGCGGTATCCCCGTCCACCACGTAGCCGATGCGCACCACCAGTGCGTCCGGCGGAGGCTGGGCCACCCCTATAACCCCGGCCAGGATCGCCGCGAGGCACACCCAACGCCTACCGTTCATAGTGCACCCGCCGTTGGGTCACGGTGAGCTGGAACAGCGACAGCGCAAAGATGATCGCGAACAGGATTACTGAAGCAGCCGCGGCTTGGCCAAACTTGAACCGCTCAAATCCCTGGTTGAAGATGTAATAGACCATGGTGAGCCCCGATTTAAGCGGGCCGGGGCCTTGGAACAGGATCATGATCTCTTCGAACACCTTGAACGAGCCAATGAGGCCGATGATGAACACGAAGAAGATCTGGGGCGTGAGGAGAGGCACGGTGACGTGCCACCATGCCCGAAGGCCGCTGGCCCCGTCCACTGTCGCTGCATCGTAGTACTCCTTGTCAATCGACTGCATCCCCGCAAGGAGGATGATGGCCTGGTACCCCACGTAGCGCCACACGTTCAGGATGATCACCGCCGGAAGCGTCCACCGCGGGTCGTTGAGCCAGTTGATCGGACGCACCCCAAGGAACCCGAGGAAGTAGTTGAGGAGGCCATAGTCCGTGTGGTAAATCCATTGCCAGACGAGGGAGATTGCCACCACTGGGGTGATGTAGGGGAGGAATGCGGCGAGGCGGAAAAATGGACGGAGGCGCAGGCCCTTGTTGAGAAAGGTGGCGAGCGCCAGCGCCAAGATCAAGGTCACCGGCACCGTTATCCCTACGTAGACCGAGGTCTGGACGAGGGCCCTCCCGAAGTCACGGTCGCGCAGGAGAGCTTGGAAGTTCGCCATCCCCACGGGCTCCCGGTAGAACGGGATGCGCTGTCCATCCACCATTTTGACCAGGGAAACCCTTTGCGTTGAAAGCACGAATGCGTTCACAAACGGGTAGAACGTGAACACGCCGATGACGAGGAGCGCGGGGAGGAGGAAGAGGTAGGCCTGGGCCGTCTCGACCCAAAAGCTGCGGCGGCGCCACTCGTGAGGGATCCTCATCGCTGGAACAAGGAACGGGGGGAGGGGATCCCCTCCCCCCGCGATCCGCTACTTCGAGATGAGGGCCTGGAGCTCGGCTGCCAGCTCATCGAGCACCGCTTTCGGTGCCTTCTCCTCACGCAGGAGGAGCTCGTAGTAGGTGATCAGCGCCTCTCGCATGTCCCAGTAGTTGGGGTGGAGAAGCTGCCCGAACCCCCCAACCATGAACTGCTCCGTCATGACCCTCTGCTCCGGGCGCTCGGCGATGAAGGCCTGCCAACTGGCGCTCTCGAACCCGGAGATGGTCACCGGGAGGTACCCGGTCTCTTTCGCCCAGTATGCGGTGTTTTCCGGTTCTAGGAGGAACGCAATGTACTTGGCCGCGGCCTGGATCTGCTCCTCGGTCTGGTTCATGGCGAAGATGGCGAGGTTCGTGCCCTGGATCATGGACGCGCAGGTCTTGCGACAAGGCACGGGGGCCACGGCCATCGGGAACCCGCCCCGCTTGGCGGCGTCGAGGTTGTAGGGGTACCCGGCTGAAGTGTCCACGAACATCGCGATCTGCCCAAGCCCAAACGGATCAGAGAGGTACCCGCCCTGGACGAGGGCGCACTTGGCGAGCTTGGCGACGAACTCCGCCGTCTCCAGGCCCTTGGTATCGTTAATCGTGACCTGGGTCCAGTCGTCGGACAGGATCGAGCCTTCGTTCTGGGCGAGAAAGGCAAGGAAGATCTCGGGGTTCGGGGGCCTGAGGCCCGTCCCCCAGCGGTCGATCTTCCCATCCCCGTCCAAGTCAACGGTAAGCGCACAGGCCAGCGAGAGGAACTCCTCCCACGTCGTGGGGGGGACGGGGACGAGGTCGGGCCGGTAGTAGAGGACAAGAATGGACTTGTTGAACGGGACCGTCACCAGGCGCCCTTCGAACAGCTGCAGATGCCGGGGATGGATGTCGGCGATCACTTCCGGAGGCAGGTACCGGCCGAGGTCCACGAGCCCGTCCAGCCACTGGGTAGTCCAGTTCTCGTACTGCTGGGCGATGGTCGGGGGTTCACCGGCGGCTACCGCGGCGATGAGCTTTTGGGACAGGGCCCCGTAGCCCCCTTGGTAAATGAGTTCCACCTTGATCCCCGGGTTCTTGGCCATGAAGTCCTGGGTCAACTTCTCCAGTGCTGGGGCATGGGCCTTGCCCATGGCGTGCCAAAACGTGATCGTGACCTGGGCCATCGCCGTCGCTCCCACGAGAAGCGTCGACAACAGCACAATCAGCAAGAACTTCTTCCGCATAAAACCGCACCTCCTTTTCACTCATGATCCGTAAACCGTTATCCGTGAACCGTTTTCCCCTGCTCTCACCCCCCTTCACTTGAGCCCGGTGCGGGCGATCCCTTGGATGAACTGGCGCTGGGCGAAGAAGAACAGGATCAGGATGGGGACGATGGCCATGGTCGCGGCCGCCATAAGGAGCGGATAGTCAGTTCCCATCTCCATCATGAAGTACCGCAGTCCTACCGGAACCGTCCGGAGCTCCACCTTGTCCGTCATCACGAGCACCCATAGGAACGCGTTCCAAGAGCCGACGAAGTTGAACAGGGCCACCGTAGCCAGTGCTGGCCGGGAAAGCGGCGCCACCACCTGGGCCAGGTACCGCAGCCGCGAACATCCATCGATCCGGGCGGAGTCCCAGAACTCGTCCGGGATCGTACGGAAGAACTGGCGGAGGAGGAAGATCGAGAACACGGAGGCGATCCAGGGGATGATGAGCGCCCAGTACGTATTGTACCACCCCAAGCGCTTGATCGTGATGAAGTTGGGTACCAGGAGCATCTGGCCGGGGATCATAAGCGTCCCGAGGAGGAGCATGAACAACACGTTCTTTCCAAGGAAGTTCATCTTGGCAAACGCGTAGCCCGCAAGCGCGGTGATGGTCACCTCCCCGATCGTGGTGGCGATGGCGATGAAGAAGGAGTTGAAAAAGTAGCGGCCGAACGGGGCTGCGTTCCACGCCGCAAGGTAGTTCTCCCATCGGGCGGGCTCTGGGATCCACGTGGGAGGAAAGCGCAACGCCTCGATGAGGGTCTTGAGGGAGGTCGAGACCATCCACAAGAACGGGAGGACCATCACCGCCGCCACCGCCAGGAGCACCGCGTACACGAGAAGCTGCCACCCTGCCCGACGCACACGAATGGCATCCACGGCCAACACCCCATGCGGACGATTTACCACCATTGCGCCCACGATGTACCTTACCCCCACGGCGGACCACCGGCAACTCCGGTCCTCGCCAGCCCAATTTGCCAGCTGACTGCTTTGCGGTTCACCCCCTGAACCGCTAAACTGGCAAACCGATCTAGCCATGCCAGGACGACTCGAAGCGGTGACGGGCTGCATGTTCTCGGGGAAGACGGAGGAGCTCCTCCGGCGGGTGGAACGGGCCCGGATCGCCCGGAAGCGGGTGCTCGTCCTCAAGCCGGAGTTGGACACCCGCTACGCGGCGGAGGAGGTGGTCACCCACTATGGCCGGTCGCTTCCCTGTCACCGGCTCCCGACAGCCGTTTGCCCCAGGCGGTTTCAGGAACTGGTCACCGATCACGGATTACGGATCACGGACGTGTTTGCGTTCGACGAGGCCCACTTCTTCGGTCCCGAGTTCCCCGCGCTGTGCGAGTCCCTGGTGGCGCGGGGAAAGCGGGTGATCGTGGCCGGGTTGGACCTCAACTTCCGCGGCGAGCCATTCGGGCCCATGCCGGAGCTCCTGGCCCTGGCGGACGAGGTGGTGAAGCTCACCGCGGTGTGCGCGGCCTGCGGCGCCCCGGCCACCCGCTCCCAACGGCTGGTCGCAGGCCTCCCAGTTACGGATGGCCCAGAGATCCTCATCGGAGGGCTAGCGTCGGGGACAAACTCCGACGCTACGGTGTCCTATGAGCCGCGGTGTCGGGACCACTTCGTGCCCCCGCGCCGCTAGCGCAGTGGAACAGGACGTCCCGGCGCTGGAGCTTCGGGGCATAGCGTTCGCCTATCCCCTCCTCGCGGGGCTGCTTCCGGTCCTCGCCGGGGTTTCCCTTGCCGTGCCCCCGGGCGGCTGGGCCACCCTCATCGGCCCGTCCGGGTGCGGGAAGACCACGCTCCTCAAGGTGGCGGCCGGGCTCCTGCGGCCGGCCGAGGGGGAGGTGCTCCTCGCCGGCCAGCCGGTGGATCCACTGGGCAAGGTGACGTACATGCCGCAGGCCGACACGTTGCTTCCGTGGCGCGATGCCCTGGGAAACGCGATCCTGGCCGCGGAAGTGGACGGGAGGTCCCGGGCCGCGGCGCGCGCCGCGGCCCGGGACCTGTTCCACCGGTTCGGCCTGGCCGGGTTCGAGGGGGCCTACCCGCACGAGCTGTCCGGTGGGATGCGCCAACGGCTCGCCCTGATCCGCACCTTCATGAGCCACCGGGACGTGCTCCTCCTCGACGAGCCGTTGGGGGCCCTGGACGCCCTGACCCGAGCCGCGCTGCAGGAGTGGCTGGCCGAGGTGTGGGAGGCGCTGGGGAAGACGGTGCTGTTCGTGACCCACGACGTGGAGGAGGCGGCCCTCCTCTCCGACCGGATCTACGTGCTTTCGCCGCGGCCGGCGCGGGTGGTGGCAGAGCTCCCCGTGGACCTTCCCCGCCCCCGCGACCGCACCTCAGGAGAGGTGGTCGGGCTCAAGGCCCAGGTTTTGACGCACTTGGAGAGCGATGGGTAAGCGGATTGCGGAACTTGCTGGAAGCGCGGTGCTCCTGGCCCTCGTGCTCATCCTGTGGGAGGTCGGGGTACGGGTGGCCGGTGTTCCCCCGTACATCCTGCCCCCGCCGACCCGGATCCTCGTCACGTTCTTCGCCGACCTCCCGCTCCTCCTCTCCCACGCCGCGGCGACCATGGCTGAGGTCGCTCTCGGGCTGGCTCTCGGGGTGGTGGCCGGAGTGGGGGTGGCCCTGGCCGGCTTCTACCTGCCGCCGGTGGGGCGGGCCTTGTACCCGTTCATCGTGGCGTCCCAGATGGTCCCGGTGTTCGCCATCGCCCCCTTGCTCGTGCTGTGGTTTGGGTACGGGATCTGGCCCAAGGTCATCGTGGCCGCGCTGATCGCGTTCTTTCCCATCGCCGTCAACGTGATGGACGGGCTCCGCGCGGTGGGCGGGGACCTGGTGGACCTCCTGCGGTCCCTCGGGGCACGGGAGCGCCAGGTGTTCCTCCTCGTGCGGCTGCCGGCGAGCCTTCCGTTCCTCCTATCCGGGCTCAAGGTCGGGGCCACGCTCGCCCTCGCCGGGGCGATCATCGGGGAGTGGATCGGAGGCCGGCGCGGCCTGGGGTACCTCATGATCCAGGCCAATGCCCTCCTGCGGGTGGACCGGGTGTTCGCGGCGATCCTTGCCCTGACGTTGCTGGGAGTGGGCCTGTTTTCAGGGGTGGCCCTGGCCGAGCGGTGGCTCCTCAGGTGGCGGCCGGGGATCGCCGAACGGTACACTCACAGGAGATGGCGATGAAGCGGGTGTGGTGCGTCCTCGTCGTGGCTTGTGTCGTCGGCAGTGCCGCGCCGCTCCGGGTGATGCTCGACTTCTACCCGAACCCGAACCATGTCCCCCTGTACACAGCCCAAGCGCGGGGGTTGTTCGCCGCGGCCGGGGTGGAGGTGGACCTGGTGCCCCCCGCCGATCCAAGCGATCCGGCCAAGCTCGCCGCGGCGCGGGCGGTGGACCTCGCCCTCACCCCGCAGATCAACTTCCTCATCGCCAAGGGGGCCGGGCTCCCGCTCGTCGCCGTCGGGGCCTTGATCGACGGGGCTCTGGGGGGGCTCCTCAGCCTGAGGGAATACGGCGTGGAGGCGCTCTCCGACCTGCGCGGTCGTCGCATCGGGTACGCGCTCGAGCCCCTGGAGCCGGTGCTGTGGCGGACGATGCTCGGCGCCGTCGGGGTAAGCCCTGGTGAGTACGAGCTCGTGTATGTGGGCATGAACACACTGCTCGCCCTCCTTTCTCACCGTGTGGACGCCATCGGCGCGTTCCGCAACTACGAGCTCCTCGCAGTGGAGCTTCTCGGCCGCGCCCCCGTGTTCTTCCCCCAGGAGGAGTACGGGGTTCCCGACACGTACGAGCTCGTGGTGGTGGCCCATCCCGCCCTCCTCCAGGAGCGGCCGGGGGCGGTGCGGGCGTTCCTCGCCGCTCTGGCAGAAGGGATCTCGTTTGCCCGCGAGCACCCGGACGAGGCGTTCGCCGCGTTTGTGGCCGCGTTCCCCGACCTCGAGGGGGAACTCACCCGCCGCTCGTTCGCCGCCACCCTTCCTCTCTATGCCACCGGCGCCCGCCACAGCGACCCCGCGCGATGGGCGGCAATGCAGGATTACCTGATCGCGAACGGCCTGATCCCGCGGGCATTCCCCCTCGAGGAGCTGTACGCCGGAGAACTCCTGCCCTAGCCCTGGGCGAGGAGGGCGCGCAGGATCTCGGTGAGCTTCTTGGCGTCGGCCCGCCCGCCCGCCTTGCGCATCGCCTGCCCGACCAGGAACCCCAGGGCTTGAACCTTGCCGGCGCCGAAGTCGGCCACGGCCTGGGGATGGGCGGCGAGGACCTCCTCCGCCAGCCGGCGCAAGTCCTGCTCGCCCTTTATCTGGGAAAGATCGCGGCCGGCGAGCACCTCAGCGATCGGTTTCCCGGAGGTCGCCGCCTCCTCCAGGACCGCCTTGGCGCTGGCCCGGGAGATCTCCCCCGTCTGGACCCGGCCGATGAGCAGGGCAAGGTCACGGGCGGGGACCGGCGGTTCCTCTCCGGTCCAGAACTGGCGAAGCTCCGAGAGGACCCATCCTGCCGCGTCATGCGGGTCGGGCACGGACTTGGCCACCTCGTCGTAGTAGTCGGCGAGGGCCGGCTCGACGAGGAGGACCTCCGCATCCCGCGCGGGGAGCCCGTACGCCCGCGCCCACCGTTCGGCCCGGGCCCGGGGGAGCTCGGGCATCCCCGCCCGCACCGCCTCCAGCCACTCCGGGCCGATCGCGAGGGGGACGAGGTCGGGGTCGGGGAAGTACCGGTAGTCGTGGGCCTCCTCCTTCGTCCGTTGGAGGACCAGCCTTTCTTCCTGGTCATCCCAGCCGAACGTCACCTGGTGGATCTCCTCCCCGCGGGCGAGGAGGTCCCGGTGGAGGGCCGCGGCGGCGGCGAGGGCCCGCTCCACGGCCCGGAAAGAGTTCAGGTTCTTGATCTCGCTGCGGGTGCCCGTCCGCCCGTTCTCGGTCAGGGACAGGTTGGCGTCGCAGCGGAGGGCCCCCTTCTCCATGTCCGCGGTGGACGCCCCGAGGTGGCGGAGGAGGGTCCGTAGGTCCATGAGGAACGCTCGCGCCTCCTTCGGGGACCGGAAGTCGGGTTCGGTCACGATCTCCACCAGGGGCACCCCACACCGGTTGAGGTCCACCAGTGCCCCGTCCGGAATGTGGACGAGCTTGCCCGCGTCCTCCTCCAGGTGCACCTGGCGCAGCCGCACGGTGTGGAGCTCCCCGTCCACGGCGAACGTGAACCGCCCGCCCAACGCCAGAGGGTGCGCGTGGTGGGTGATCTGGTAGCCCTTGGGGAGGTCGGGATAGAAGTAGTTCTTGCGTTCGAACAGGGACTGAGGCTGGACCTCGGCGTCCAGGGCGAGGGCAATCCGCAACGCCAGCTCCACCGCGCAGCGGTTCAGGACTGGAAGCGCCCCGGGCAGCCCCAGGCACACCGGACAGGTCAGGGTGTTGGGCGGGGCCGCGAAGTAGTCGGCCCGGCACGCGCAGAACAGCTTCGTGCGGGTGGTGAGCTGGACATGGATCTCAAGGCCGATGACCGTTTCCACGAGCAATAGAAAGTATACCGGACCGGCCGGCTCCGGCCCACCACAGCCGACCGGCGATGGGAAAGGTTGCGCCTCTTGCGGAAACGGGGTCCCAGGGGTAGCCTCCTCCGTATGGCTGTGCTGACAGTGGAAGATCTGCACGTGTCCGTGGCCGACCAGCCCATCCTGCACGGCGTGGACCTCGAGCTTTCGGCGGGCCGGGTCCACGCCCTGATGGGGCCCAACGGGTCGGGGAAGTCCACCCTGGTCATGGCGCTGGCCGGCCATCCCTCCTACCGCGTGACCCGCGGGCGGGCCCTCCTCGACGGGGAGGATCTCCTCGCCTTGCCTCCCCACGAGCGGGCGCGGAAGGGGCTCCTCATCGCGTTCCAGTACCCGCCGGAGGTGGACGGGGTCAGGCTCCGGGAGTTCCTGCGCCTGGCGTGCGGGGAGCGGTGCATCGCGTTCTGCGAGTTCCAGAAGGCGTACCCGCAAGCATTGGCCCGCCTGCGCATGGACGGGTTCGACGATCGGGAGCTGAACGTGGGCTTTTCCGGCGGGGAGAAGAAGCGGGCCGAGCTCTTGCAGGTGTATCTCCTGCGGCCCAAGGTGGCCCTCCTCGACGAGCCGGACTCCGGGGTGGACGTGGACGCCCTGCGCTTCATCGCCGACGCGATCCGGGAGCTCGCCGCGGGCGGCACGGCGGTGCTGATCGTCACCCACTACCCGCGCGTCCTCGACCACGTGCCGCCAGCGGAGGTGTTCGTGCTCGACCAGGGGCGGATCGTTCGCCGCGGGGGGGCGGAGCTCGCAGAACGCATCGGGGAAGAAGGATTCGAGGTGGTGCGAGGGTGAGCGAGAAGGCCGTGGCCAAGGGCCTTACCCGAGAGTTCGTGCAGCGCCTGTCCGGGGAGAAGGGGGAGCCCCGGTGGATGCGGGAACACCGGCTGCGGTGCCTGGCAGCCTTTCGGAAGCTTCCCATGCCCCGGTTCGGCCCAAGCCTCGCGGAGCTGAACCTCGCAGAGCTCGAGTACTACGCCCGCCCGGTGGCGCCGGTGGAGCGGTGGGAGGACCTGCCAGAGGAGCTCCGGCACACGTTCCAGGCGTTGGGCCTGCCAGAGGCGGAGCAGCGGGCGCTCGCAGGCCTCGGGGCCCAGGTGGACTCGGAGGTGGTGTACCGCTCCATCCTGGAGGAGGTGCGCGCCCAGGGGGTCGTGTTCACGAGCATGGACAAGGCGGTGCGGGAATACCCATGGGTTCAGGACTACTTTATGAAGGCGATCCCCCCGGAGGACAACAAGTTCGCCGCCCTGCACGGGGCGGTGTGGAGCGGGGGCACGTTTATCTGGGTCCCGCGCGGGGTGGAGGTGGCCATTCCCCTCCAGGCTTACTACCGGATGCAGACGGAAGCGGTGGGCCAGTTCGAGCACACCCTGATCGTGGCCGAACCCGGTTCCTCCGTACATTACGTGGAAGGCTGCTCCGCTCCCCGCTACTCCCGGATGGCCCTCCACTCGGGGATGGTGGAGATCTTCGCGAAAGAGGGGTCCCGGGTCCGGTTCACCACAATCCAGAACTGGTCAAAGAACGTGTACAACCTGAACAACAAGCGGGCCCTTGCCTCTGCCGGAGCGGCGGTGGACTGGGTGTCCGGATCGCTGGGGAGCAAAGTGACCATGCTCTACCCCACCACGGTGCTCCTTGGGGAGGGGGCGCGCACGGAGAACCTGTCGTTCGCGTTCGCCCAGGAAGGGCAGTGGCTGGACGGTGGGGCGCGGGCCCTGCACCGGGCCCCGGGGACGACCTCTCGCCTCGTGTCCCGGTCGGTGGTCCAGGGAAACGCCAAGGCCGTATTCCGGGGCACGGTGTACGTGGCCCCCGATGCCCGGGGGGCCAAGGCCCACGTGGAGTGCTCGACCCTCCTCCTGACCCCGGATGCGCGCACGGAGACCATCCCTACCCTGAACGCGGAGAACGACGACGTGGAGCTGGGGCACGAGGCCACCGTGGGTCGTGTGTCCCAGGAAGCCCTGTTCTACCTCATGTCGCGGGGGCTTTCCGAGGCAGAGGCGATGACCCTGATCGTGAACGGGTTCGTGTCCCCGATCCTCAAGGAGATCCCCGTTGAGTACACGGTGGAGCTGCGGCGGATCCTGGAGATGAGCTTGGCTGGAGGGACCGGATGATGGACGCAACAGTCCGCGCCGACTTCCCCATCCTCCGCAGGGCGGTGGGCGACCGCCCCCTGATCTACCTGGATTCCGCGGCCACCAGCCACAAGCCGGAGGCGGTGGTGGAGGCCGAGGCCCGCTTCTATCGGGAAGCGAACGCCAACGTGCGCCGCGGGGTGTATCGGCTTTCCGCCGCGGCCACCGATCTCTACGAGGAGGCACGGGCCAAGGTGGCCGCACTCATCGGGGCCATTCCGGAGGAGGTGATCTTCACCCGCGGCACCACTGAGGCCCTGAACCTGGCCGCGTACGCGGTGGGGGAGGCGCGGGTCGGGCCGGAGGACGAGGTCCTGGTCACGGAGATGGAACACCATGCCAACCTGATTCCCTGGCAGGAGATGGCCCGCCGCCGCGGCGCCCGGGTCCGTGCGGTGGCCGTCACCCCCGGCGGAGAGCTCGACTGGGACGACTTCCGGCAGAAGCTATCCCCGCGGACGAAGGCAGTGGCGGTGGCCCACGTGTCGAACGTACTGGGCACGGTGAACCCGATCCCGGAGATCGCGGCAGCGGCGCACGCGGTGGGGGCCGTGGTGGTGGTGGACGCGGCCCAGTCCGTGCCCCACATGCCCCTGAGGGTAGGGGAGCTTGGGGCTGACCTCGTGGCGTTCTCCGGACACAAGATGCTCGGTCCCACCGGGATCGGAGCCCTGTGGGGAAGGGCGGAGCTCCTCGCAGAGCTGCCCCCGTTCCTGACCGGCGGAGAGATGATCCGCGAGGTCTCCCTCGACCGGGCGACGTGGGCCGATCCGCCGGCCAAGTTCGAGGCCGGCACCCCGCCTATCGCCCAAGCCGTGGGCCTCGGGGCGGCAGTGGACTACCTTCAGGGGATCGGCATGGACGAGGTGCGCCGCCACGGCCGGGAGCTCACCTCCCTGGCCTTGGCGGGGCTGCTGGACCGGCCCTACGTGACCGTGTACGGCCCGCTCGACCCGGCGGCCCGGGGGGCGCTCGTCGCGTTCAGCGTCGACGGGATCCATCCCCACGATGTGGCCACCCTCCTCGACGAGGAAGGGATCGCCATCCGCGCCGGCCACCACTGCGCTCAGCCCCTCCATCGGCGGCTGGGGGTCCCAGCCACGTGCCGGGCCTCGTTCTACGTCTACAACACCGGCGAGGAGGTGGCGGCGTTCCTCGCCGCCGTGGACCGGGCCTGGGAGGCGCTCGCGTGAGCCCGTACGAAGAGGTGATCCTGGACCACTGGCGGCATCCCCGCAACAAGGGACGCCTTGTCAACCCGGACATGGTCGGGGTGGAGGCCAACCCCCTGTGCGGGGACGTGGTGCGGCTGGAGCTCAAGCTCCGGGATGGCAAGGTGGAGGACGTTCGGTTTGACGGCCAGGGGTGCGCGATCTCCCAGGCCGCCTCTTCGCTCCTCACGGAGATGATCCAGGGGCGGCCGGTGGCGGATGTCGCCGCGGTGAAGGACGATGACCTCTTGTCCGCGCTGGGCGGGGTGATCAGGACCCGGCTCTCGTGTGCCGTCCTCCCCCTCCGCGCCCTGCGCAAGGCCCTTGCCCAGGCACCGAAGGAGGGAGGCCGATGAGGGCCCGGTGGCTGGTTCTCCTGATGCTGACCGGCGTCCTCTCCATCGGTCACGGGGAGGAGCCGATGCTCCCCCAGGGACTGATCCCGGGCCCCGAGGAGCCAGGGATTGCGGTGACGCTGCGCACGGACAAGGACACGTACGCCCCTGGGGAGAGGCTGCAGGTGCAGTTCACCCTGTCCCAGGATGCCTACGTGTACCTCTACGACGTGCGGCCCGGCGGGAAGGCGACGTTGCTCGTGCCCAACCGGTTCCTCCAGGATCCCCGGTTCCCAGGCGGGGAGCACGTGCTGCCCACGTCAGGATGGGTGCTGCGGGTGACCGAGCCGGAGGGGATGGAGTACCTCGAGCTCATCGCCACCGACCAGCCCTTGCCGTTCTACGAGGCCAAAGCGTTCGAGGAAGTCCCGTTCCTGTCGTTCACCGATCCGGCCGCGTTCGCCCACCACCTCCGCGAGCTCGTGATGGGAAGTTGGGGGGCGGCGTGGACCCGGTTTCGCGTCTACCGGCCCAAGGCCACGCTGAGGGTGGACACCGACCCGCCCGGGGCGGCGGTGTGGGCGAGCGGGAACTACCTGGGCCCGTCCCCCTTGGCGGCCACGGTGGCCCCGGGAAGGGTGATCCTCCGCGTGGAGAAGGAGGGCTACCAAGCCCGCACCGTGGACCTCACCGTGGCCGACGGTGAAGAGGTAGAACTGACGGTGATCCTGGCCCGTGCCCCGTCCAAGCCGGAGCCGCTTTGGCCCCCGTCGGACGCGGCCCCGCGCCCCGGCCTCGGGGTCGCCGTGGGGTTGGGCTCGCTCGCGGTGGAGGCGTGGGGTGATGTCCTCGGGTTCGGGATTTCCCTGCGGGCGCCACCCCGCCGTCCGGACCTGACCCTCCCCGGCCCCGGAGGCCTCATCCCCTGGGGGCCGGAGGTGGAGGCGTACCTCGCCGGCTGGTTCTCCGTCGGCAGGGGCGGGTTCCTCCTCCTGGCCGGCCTTTCCCTCCAGGAGATGGCGTGGATCCCGGAGTGGACGCCGCCGGGGGCCCTTCCCTTGGTGGACATCGAGCCAGAGACGGAGGTGGCGGTTCGGTCCACGTGGGGCGTGGGGCTTGGCCCGGCCGCCGAGGGGTGGCGGGCGTACCTGGCCTGGCACTCCCGCCGCGGCCCGCTGCTTGGCTTCATCCTCGTCTTTTAGTCCGGGACCTGTGTTGCCGGCATAGGATCTCAGAACAGATGTTGGAGGAAACGGCTGTGCGCGGAAGTCTACCGTTGGAACCGCGCGCCCTCCGCAGTGGCCCCGCCACGCCTCCGCTCCACGGACGGAGGCGATCAACGGGAACGGTGAGTCAGCGCCGGGTTCGCCGCCGCGGCTTGGGCTGCTGTTTGGCCTTCTGGCCCCCCACGAGCTCCATCACGTCGGCAAGGGTGCTCTGGGTGAGCTCTTGGACGAACCGCACCTCTAGGTTCTTCCAAAATGGGAACGTAGGGCAACCCTGGTCCATGAGGTATCCCCCGCCCCGCGCCCGCCCGTACACCAGCGCCGGCGTTTCCGCCTCCAGGGCCTTGACCACTTGCCCCAACTTGATCGCCTGGGGATCGTGGCCCAACACATACCCTCCGGTGCGGCCCTTCTGCGCGGTCACCACCCCTGCCCGCCGGAGGTCCATAAGGATCCGGCGGATGAACGCCTCAGCCACGTGGTAGTCCTCCGCAAGCTCCCGCGCCGAGCGGTAGCGGTTCGGAGTCGTCGCGAGGTCATACAGAATCCGCACTCCATAGCCCAGCCGATTGCTGATGATCATGATCAGCCCTCCATACGGTTGTCAAACTCACCACTTATCATAATACTATATGCGGGTGCACACTTATGTCAAGTCTGACGGGTCGGCGTACGGAGGATTAACCATTAGCTAAAAAAAAGCCAATCTTGTTTAGCTTCCATCACAGAGAAAGCACGATCACGTACGAGCTGACGGTATCATAGGAATGCATGGCGTGCGTTTTCTCCTGTTCCTCATCCAGGCCTCGATGACCTGAGAAGTCCCGTCCAGTCCCTGGTGCACATCTCGGTCCAAGACGGGGTGTTTTGCGCTCAAGATCACTCCTGTTTCGTTAACACGAAATTGCGGGCTCAAATTCCTAAGCAACTTCTCCCCTCGTCCCCTCGCTGGCGCACAAGACGCGGCTTTCCCGCCCGCGCACCCCCACGAAGGGATCGCAGGGGGGAACCTGGCGTGCCGACCGTCCCGGAGGGCGGCGCGTGGCAGCTCTCGCGTCGGCAACCGTCCCCCCATGGATTTGACAACGCGAGGACGATTTCATGACAATCACCGCATCCGACTTGACGACAGGGGGATCGAGAGGGAGATGCCAGAGAACGTGAACGGGAACGAAGAATTGGCCACCCTAGCCGCTGTCGGTCGGGCGTTGACCCGCACTCTAGAGCCCGCGGAGCTCGCCGGGGAGGCCCTGGCGGAGCTCCTTCCCGCCCTCGGGCTTGACCTCGGCGCGGTGTACCTCCTCCAGGGGGAGGAGTTCGTCCTGGTCGCCCAGCGCGGTCTTTCCCCCGAGTTCGCCCGGGCCGCGGCGCGCCACCCCAAGGACCACCCCATCCTCGGCCAGGTGGTCCGCACCGGGAACCCCATCGCCACCGACGGTTTCGCCTCGCCCCACGCCATCAGGGAGGGGATCAAGCACGCCGTGTATTTCCCCCTCATCGCCAAGGGGTCGCCGCTTGGGGTGCTGGCGGTGGGGCATCGGTCCGGGCGCAACCTCACCCCGAAGGAGCTTGTGCTCCTCGAGGCAGCCGTGGTCCAGTTCGGGCTGGCCCTAGGCCAGGCCGAGGCCCACCGTGAGGCGATGGAGCTCCTCGAACGGCATAAGTTCCTCGTGGAGAACGAATTCGTGGGGATCTACGTGGTCCAGGACGGGCGTCTCGCCTACGTAAACGCCGGGTTCTGCCGGATGTCCGGGTACGCCAAGGAGGAGCTCCTCGGTCGGGATCCTCTGGAACTCGTGCACCCCGAGGATCGGGAACGGGTCCGCGAGAGCCTGGCCCGGCGGTTGCGCGGTGAGACTGCTCCGCCCTCGTACCGGTTCCGCGGGCTGCGCAAGGACGGAAGCATCGCTCACGTAGAGGTCTTCGCCCAGCGCATCACGTACGGGGGCCAGCCAGCCGTTCAGGGCATCCTCCACGACGTCACCTGGGAGGCGGAGGCGGAGCGGCTGCGCAAGAGCCTCCTCGAGGTGGCCGGGGAGATCTTGGCGGCGGGGGACGTGGGCCACATCCTGCGCCGGGTCGCCCAGGCGATCGTGGATCACTCTCCGTTCCAACGGGCGGCGGTGTCGTTGTACGACCTCACCGCCGAGCCCCCGCTCGCTGGGCCGGTGGTCCAGGTGTACTCCGCCGGCCTGACCCCGGCCGAGGAACGGGAGCTCCTCGCCCAAGGGGGGCTCTCCCCGCAGCACCGCCAGGCCGCATTCCATGAGCGGTTCCGGATCAGTTGTTCTTACTACATCCCCCATGATGAGGTGCCGTGGGAGCCCACCGTGGGGATCCCCGGCCGGGCCAGCCAGGACGGTTGGCACCCCGACGATTTCCTGTTCATCCCCTTGCGAGGGAAGCGCGGGATCATCGGCCACATCTCCGTGGACGACCCCACCACCCCCCGCGCCCCGACCCTGGGGATGCTCGAGCCGCTGGAGGTGTTCGCGGACCTCGCGGCGGTGGCGGTGGAGCGGGCAGCGGAGTTAGAGGAGCTCCGCCGCCATAAGGAATGGCTGCGCGGGGCGTTCCGGATCGCCCAGGAACTCACACGCTACCCGACCTTGAACGAGCTGGTGCAGGGGGTTCTGGACATCCTGAAGCGGGAGCTCCGTTATGAGTACGGCATGGTCCTCCTCGCGGACGGGGATGGCCTTCTGGTCGCCGCCGCGGACAGCTCCCTCCCCGGCCGCCGGTTCGGCGTCGGCCACCGGTTCCCCCTGGATCAGGGGATCATCGGGTGGGTGGTCGAGCACCGGGAGCCGGCCCTGATCAACGACGTGGCCCACGACCCCCGCTACGTGATCGGCCACCCGGACGTCCGTTCGGAGCTGGCCGTCCCCATCCAGCTTGGCCCCGAGCTCATCGGGGTCCTGAACATCGAGAGCACGGTGAGGAATCGGTTCCGCATCGAGGATCAGGAGTTCCTGAGTACGGTGGCGTCCCTGCTGGCGGTGGCCATCGACGTCCTGCGTACGCGGGAGGAGCTCAAGCAGATCGCCATCCACGATCCGCTCACCGGCCTCTACAACCGCCGGTACCTCACCGAGGTCATCGAGCGAGAGCTGGAGCGATCCCGACGCTACGGCCATCCGCTGACCTTCCTCATGCTGGACCTTGACCACTTCCGCACCGTGAACAACCGGTTCGGCCACAAGAGGGGAGACGAGGTCCTGCGCGAGATTTCCGACCTCCTCGTGAAGAACGTGCGCTCGGCGGACATGGTGTTCCGCTACGGTGGGGACGAGTTCATGGTGCTCATGCCGGAGACGGGCGGCCGGGCGGAGGAGGTGGTGGCCCGGCTGCGGGAGGCCGTCCGAGAGTGGAGCGAATCAAGCGGCTTTGACTTCGAGATTGGGATCTCGGTGGGGATGAGCGTGTGGCGGCCCGCGGACGGCCGGCGGGTGGAGGACGTGCTGGAGGAGGCCGACCACCGGATGTACCTGGACAAGGGGTACCGCCTCGGCCATCCGGGATAGGGGCCGGCGTCGGCCGGCCCCCGGTGCCCATCACAGCACGGCGTGCACCCCCGGGACCCGCGGAAACAGCCGTACCTCCCCCACGTGGGAGAGACCCCCCAGGAACCGCACCAGCCGCTCGACGCCGATCCCAAAGCCCGCCGAGGGCGGAAGCCCCTCCTCGGCCAGGGCGAGGAGCGGGGCGTAGGCCGCCGGGGGGAGCCCTTGGGCCAGGATCCGTCGGCGGATCCGATCCGCCTCGTGTTCCCGTTCTCCACCGGACAGGGCCTCCCCGAACCCATCGGGGTAGAGGAGGTCCATGTCCACAAGAATCCCGGGCCGGGCTGGGTCCTCCCGGTCGTAGAACTCCCGGGCCTCCCCCGGGAAGTCCACCACCCACACCGGCCCCTCGCTCTCCGCGCTCAACCGCTCCTCGAAGTTGGAGCCGTAGCGAGCCGCCGCTTCCCGCCACGTCACGCGGGGGAATGGGGGCCGGAGCGTGGGGAGCTCGCGGCCAAGGGCCGCCAACGCCGGCCGGCACCGGTCGCGCACCTGCTCCACCACATGGACGAGGAGCCTTTCCCCGAGGGCGATCACCGCATCCCGATCGGCCCCGCGCACCTCGAGGTCGAGCTGGACGAACTCGAACAGGTGCCGGCCGGTCCCCGCCCGCTCCGGCGGCTCCAGCCGCACGTTGGGCGAGAAGCAGAAGATCTTGTCCCAGACCCGTACCGCGGCCTGTTTGTGGAAGATCATACTCCGGGTGAGGTGCCACTCCTGGCCGTAGGCGGCCACCACTGCCCGCTCGGTGGCGTGGTGGAGGGGATCGGTCACCGGGGCCAGGATCACCGGCAGGAGCTCCAGAAACCCCTCCCGGGCCAAGAACGCCCGGGCGGCCGACAACACCTCGCTCGTGATCTTGAGAACCGCAACTTGCCGTACATCGTTCATGGTGCCCCCTTGGGCAAACGCCAGACGCCACGGCATAGCCGTGGGATCAACCGTTCAGCCTGAGTCCGAACCGCGCTGGATTAAGGAATGGACTTACGCCCCGGCCGGGGCGTTGACGGGCCCCAAGGGGGGAAGGACCTTCCGTACCACGATGCTCATCGCGATCACCCCAGCCATGGCCGCGACTATACGGGGTCCCGACCCGCCTGTCAACCGAGGGCCGGGGATCGACGGCGGCTCAGGAACGCCTGGACCTCGGCCAGGGTGGGGAGGGCCGGGACGGCGCCCCGCCGGGTCACGGCGAGGGCGGCCACGGCGTTGGCGAACCCGATCGCCTCGTACGGCCCCCGGCCGGCGGCCAACTTCACCGCCAGCGCCGCGTTGAACGCGTCCCCGGCCCCGGTGGCGTCCACCACTTCCACCGGGTAAGCGGGGAACCGGGTCGCCCCGCCCCGCTCCACGAGGAACGCCCCGTCCGCGTCGGCGGTGACCACCAAATGCCGTACGCCCAGGTCGAGCAGGGCTTGGCCAGCCCGCCCGGCCTCGGTCACCCCGCTCGCCGACCAACCGGTCAGGACGGCGAACTCCTCCCGGTTGGGGGTCAAGAAGTCCACCCGGCGCAGGGGAAGCGCGGTCAGGTCTTGGGCCGGGGCGGGGTCCAAGATCACCAGCGGCCGCTCGGGGGGGAGCCCGTGGAGCAGGGCGGCCACCGCAGAGAGAGGGATCTCCAGCTGGACCAGGATCGCGTCGGCCTCCGCGAGGCGCGGAAGGGCACCCGTCACGTACGCCTCGGCCACGCGGCCGTTGGCCCCCGGGGCGTAGGCGATCATGTTCTGGCCGTTCGGGCCGACCATGATCATGGATATGCCCGTGGCCTCCCCGTCCACCTGCTCCACCGCCGACACGTCCACCCCGGCGTCCCGGGCCACGGCCAGGAGCTCGTCCCCGAACGCATCCTTCCCCACCCGCCCGAACAGGTGCACCTCCGCCCCAAGGCGCGCGGCGGCGATGGCCTGGTTGTTCCCTTTGCCCCCGGGGTAGCGGGCCAGGCCGTGGCCGAGCACCGTCTCTCCCGGCCGGGGGAGATGGTCCACCTCCACCACCAGATCCATGTTCAGGCTGCCCAGGACCGCGATCTTCATAGGACGACCGCCTCATGCCACGCCGGGATGCGGGCCGCGTAGCCGTGGGCGGACAGGCGCTCCGCCAACGCCGCCAGCGCCGGCTCCTCCCCGTGCACCAGGAACACCTGCCCCGGATCGGCGTGCAGCGCCCAGTCCACCAGGATCGGCTGATCCGCGTGGGCAGACAGGCCCTCGATCCGCCAGATGGACGCCCGCACCGGCACCACCGACCCCAACACCTCCACCCTCGACGCCCCGTCCACGATCTCCCTCCCCAGCGTCCCCATCGCTTGGAACCCGACGAACACGATTGCCGACTCCGGCCGGGGGAGGTTGTCCCGCAGGTGGTAGAGGACCCGCCCGCCGGTGCACATCCCCGAGCCGGCGATGATGATCACCCCTCGCTCCTCGGAGATGCGCTTCGAATCTTTCTTGGTGAGCGTGTACTCGAGGAGCTCGAAGTCGAACGGGTCGCGCTTTTTGCGGAACAGCTTCCGCGCCGGGCTGGGGAAGCGCTCCGTGTACCGCTCGAAGATGCGGGTGGCATGGGTGGCGAGGGGGGAGTCCAGGTAGATGCGGCACTCCGGGATCTTCCGCTCCCGCCACAGATGGAACAGGATGTACAGCACCTCCTGGGTCCGCTCCAGGGCGAACGAGGGGATGACCACGTTGCCCCCGGCGGCCAGGGTGTCCACGATCGCCCGCCGGAGCTCCTCCACCGACTCCTCAAAGGGCGGGTGGTGGCGATCGCCGTAGGTGGACTCGAGCACCAACACGTCGGCTTTGGGCGGATAGGCGGGGTCGGTGACCAGGGGCTTGCCCCGGTTGCCGAGGTCGCCGGAAAACACGACCGTCTTACCCTCGGCCCGGACCTCCACGGACGCCGCTCCCAGGATGTGGCCGGCGTCGTGGAACCGAACCGTGATCCCCGCCCCAAGCTCCAGTTCCTCCCCGTACTCTATCTGGACCACGAACCGATCCAGGGCAGCCAGGGCGTCGGCGGCCGTGTACAGGGCGGCCTCCCCTTCCTCCTCCTGGATCCTCGCGGCGTCCATGAGCATGACGTGGGCGATGTCCCGGGTCGGCACGGTGCACACGCCGCGGCCGCGGAACCCCTCCCGGACAAGACGGGGGATCAGCCCCAGGTGGTCGAGGTGGCCGTGGGTGAGGAAGAGCCAGTCCACCTTGGCCGGATCGAACGGGAACGGCGCGAGGTTCCGGGCCTCAAGCTCCGGCAGCCCCTGGAACATCCCGCAGTCCACCAAAAGCCGGGTCCCGCCCGCCTCAAGATGGAAGCAGGACCCCGTGACCGTGCCCGCTGCCCCGGCAAAGGTGAGCTTCATGGTGCCCCCTCACGGGGATGGGCGTTGGCCCAGCACCGCGGGCATGGGTTTCCCCGGGCATGGGCGAGGAACTCGTCCCGGAATCCATCCACTGCGGTGCACACGGGAAGGGCCACCGACTGGCCCAGGGGGCATAGGGAAGCGAGCCGCATCGCGTCCACGATCTCCACCATCTGCGACAGGATCCGCTCGCCCCCCTCCCCGGCTTGGAGGGCCGCCATCAGCCGCACCAGCGCGTCCGTCCCTGCCCGGCAGGGGACGCACTGGCCGCACGATTCGTGGCGGAAGAACCGGAGGACGCTCCCGAGCATGTCCACGATGCACGTCGTCTCGTCCATGACCAGGATCGCCCCCGATCCCAGGACCGCCGCCCGCTCCGCAAGCGAGTCGAAATCCATGCGCACATCCAGGGCTGCCGGGGGGAGAAACGCTCCCGCCGCCCCGCCGATGAGCAACCCCTTGAGCGCCCGCCCCTCGGGGAGCCCACCGCCGAGCTCGTAGACGAGCGTCCGCAGCGGGGTCCCCATCGGGACCTCCACGAGGCCGGGGAACCGCACGTGTCCGAGGATCGTGTACACCTTCGTCCCCGGGCAGGTGGGGGTGCCGAGCGTCCGGTACCACGCCGCCCCCCGCCGGAGGATCTCGGGGACGTTGGCGAGCGTCTCCACGTTGTTCACCACCGTCGGCTTTCCCCACAAGCCGTGGGTCACCGGGTAGGGCGGGCGGATCCGGGGCCAGCCGCGCTTGCCCTCCAGAGACTCGATGAGGGCCGTCTCCTCCCCGCACACGTACGCCCCGGCCCCCGGCCGGACCTCGATGTCGAACGAGAAGGCGGTGTCGAGGATCCGCGGGCCGAGGAGCCCGTACTCCCGGGCCTGGGCGATGGCCCGGCTGATCCGGGCGATGGAGAGCTTGTACTCCCCGCGCACATAGACGATGCCCGTCCGGGCGCCCACCGCGTACGCGGCGATGGCCATCGCCTCGATGAGCTTATGCGGATCGCCCTCCAGGATCAGCCGGTCCTTGAACGTGCCTGGCTCGCCCTCGTCGGCGTTGCAGATCACGTACTTCTCCGGGCCCGAGGCCAGGCGCACCGCCGACCATTTGACCCCGGTGGGGAACCCGGCCCCGCCCCGGCCGCGGAGGCCGGACCGCTTGACCTCGTCGATGACCGCCTCCGGGGTCATCTCCGTCACCGCCCGGGCCAGGGCCTCGTAGCCGCCGACGGCGATGTACTCGTCGATCTCCTCCGGATCGATGACCCCACAGTTGGCGAGCACCACCCGGGTCTGGCGGCCGAGGATCTCCCCGGGCCGGGCCACCGGGGCCGCGGTGGGCAGGCGCAGCCGCTCGACCGGCCGCCCTTTCCAAAGGTGCTCCTCGGCGATGGTCCGGGCGTCGGCCGGGGTCACCCCGGCGTAGTACACCCCATCCGGGTACACGGCGATCGCCACCCCGCGACCGGAAATGCCGAGGGTTCCGGTCTCCACCACCCGGACCTCGCCCTCCAGGCCGAGCTCGGCGATCGCCCCCCGCAGGACGGCCAGCACCTCGTCCACACCGGCGAGGCGCGCCTCGTCGTCCACACCAACGAGCACGTGGGCCCTGGCGATCTTCATCCCGCCTCCCGATACCGCGCGATCGTCTGACGAACCTTGTCCGGGGTGAGGTTCCCCACCACCTCATCGTCCACCATCATCACCGGAGCCACCCCACAGACCCCGAGGCAGCTCGTGAGCTCGAGGGTGAATAGGCCGTCGGGCGTGGTCCCGCCCACGTCCACCCCGAGGAGCGTCCGCAGCTCCGCGAGGGCCGACCACGCCCCGGCGAGATGGCAGTTCGGGGACGCGCACAGGCGGATGATGTGGCGGCCACGGGGACGGAGACTGAACATGGAGTAGAACGTCACCGCGTCGTGAACCGCCGAGAGCGGAAGCCCTACGTGGGCTGCGACGAGCGCCAGGTCGTCCTCGGTCAGGTAGTTCTCCGGGTTCGCCTCCTGGAGGTCGTGGAGGATGGAAAGGAGGCAATCCGGAGACCGCGGATACTGGCCGATGATCGTTTCCTTGTCCACCGTCACCCCCTTTGACCGGGCCGCTTCTCCACCGCCCCGAACGGGCAGGCCTCCAAACACGCCCCGCACCGGATGCACAGGGAATCCACGATCCGGTACGGCGGCTGCCCGGGGGTCCCCTGGGCAGCCCCGGTGGGACAGGCCCGCCGGCAGGCGTCGCAAGCCCGGCACCGCTCGGCCAGGATCGCGTAGTGGACGAGGTCTGGGCACACGCCCGCCGGGCAGGCCCGCTCGTGGATGTGGGCCCGGTACTCGTCCTCGAAGTAGCGGAGGGTGGAGAGGACCGGGTTGGGTGCGGTCTGCCCGAGGCCACACAGGGAGGCAGCCCGCACCATCTCCCCGATCTCCACAAGCCGTCGGAGGTCCTCCTCGTCTCCCTCGCCCCGGGTGATCCGGTCGAGGATCCCGAGCATCATCCGCGTCCCCACCCGGCATGGGATGCATTTCCCGCAGGACTCATCGGCGGTGAACTCCAGGAAGAACTTGGCCACGTTCACCATGCACGCCGAATCGTCGAGGACGATCAGGCCCCCGGAGCCCATGATCGCCCCGTGTTCCCGGAGCGAGTCGTAGTCCACCGGCACGTCGAGGAGGGATGCCGGAAGGCACCCCCCGGACGGCCCCCCGATCTGGACCGCCTTGAACGCTCGTCCCGCAGGGACCCCGCCGCCGATGTCGAAGATCAGCTCCCGGAGGGTGATCCCCATCGGCACCTCGACGAGGCCGGTGTTCCGGACCTTGCCGGCGAGGGCGAACACCTTGGTCCCCTTGCTCCCGGCGGTGCCGATCTGGGCAAACCAGTCCGCCCCGTTCAGGATGATGTGGCGGACGCTCGCGTAGGTCTCGACGTTGTTGATCAACGTGGGTTTGCCCCACAGCCCGGACGTGGCCGGGTACGGCGGGCGCGGCCGTGGCTCACCGCGACGGCCCTCGATGGACGCGATGAGCGCCGTCTCCTCGCCGCACACGAACGCGCCCGCCCCCATCCGGAGCTCGATGTCGAACGAGAAGTCGGCGTCGAAAATGCGCTCCCCGAGGACGCCCAGCTTCCGGGCCTGGGCGATCGCCACCTCGAGGCGCCTCACGGCCAGCGGGTACTCGGCGCGCACGTAGATGTAACCGTGGTTGGCCCCCACCGCGTAGGCGGCGATGGCCATCCCTTCAAGCACGCTGTGGGGATCCCCTTCGAGCACGGCCCGGTCCATGAACGCTCCCGGATCGCCCTCGTCGGCGTTGCAGATCACGTACTTCGGGGTCCCCGGGGCGGCCCGCACCGCCTCCCATTTGGCCCCGGTGGGGAACCCGGCCCCGCCCCGGCCCCGGAGGCCGGACCGCCGGACCTCGGCGATGACCTGCTCCGGCGTCATCTGGGTCAGGGCCCGGCCGAGGGCCTCGTAGCCCCCGACGGCGATGTACTCCTCGATCCTCTCCGGGTCGATGACCCCGGAGTTGGCGAGCACCAGCTTCTTCTGGCGGGCGAAGAACGGGATCTCCCGGGGGGGAGGCGCCCCTTCCGTCCACAGGAGCCGCCGTACCGGCCGCCCTTTCAGGAAGTGCTCGACCACGATCTCCGCGGCGTCCTCGGGGCGGACCCGGACGTAGAAGGTGCCCTCCGGGTACACGAGGAGCACCGGCCCCAGCTCGCACGGCCCCATGCATCCTGTCTCCACCAGCTGGACCTCGCTTGCCAGGCCGTGATCGGCCAGGGCCTGGAGCAGGGCCCGCTTCACGTGGAGGCCTCCCGAGGATTGACAAGCGGTTCCCGAGCAAATCAGGACTTCAAGGCGCCTCACGCCCCCTCCTCTCGGCCGAGGTAGGCCCGCAGCCGCCCCAGAAGCGCCTCCGCCGCCCGGCGCGTGCGCGGGGACAGCCCCTCGCCGAAGGCGAGGTCGCGGGCGGGGACGGTAACCAGCCACGCCTCCGGAGCCCGGCCGAACAGGTGCTCCGCCCAAGCGAGGAGGCCCGGTGGGGTGAAGGTGTGGGTGAGCGCGGGCCGGTGCCCGGGGTGGACGGGTTCCCAGCGCACCGGGCCGGACCCGATCCGGGCGTCCACGAAGATCACGAGGTCTGCCACCGCCACCTGGGGGATGAGCTCCGGCACGAGCTCCTGCGTCCCCAGCACCTTCAGCCCCTCGACCCCCTGGAGGCGGCTGGCCACCCACAGCCCGACCCCGTCATCCCGACGGAGGGGATGGCCGAGCCCGATCACGAGGATCATGCGTCCCGCGTCCTTTCGTCCAACACCTCGCCGGTCGGCCCCACGAGGACCACCCGGAGCGGCATCCGCCCCACGGCGTGTACCGAGCAGGACAGACACGGGTCGTAGGCGCGGATCCCCCCCTCCAGGCGGTTGAGGAGCCCGTCGCTCACCTTGCGTCCGGTCAGGTACCGCGCGGCGATCTGGGCCACCGTCCGGTTCATGGCCAGGTTGTTGTGCCCGGTGGACACGATCAGGTTGACCCGCTGGATGACCCCGTGCTCGTCCACCCAATAGTGGTGGAACAGGGTCCCCCGCGGGGCCTCGTGCACGCCCACCCCCTCGAGCTCGTTGATCCCCGCTTCGGCCCGCACCCGGGGCGAGAGAACCTCCGGATCCTCAAGGAGCCTCGCCACCTGTTCCACCGCGGCGAGGGTTTCGATCAAACGGGCGTAGTGGTAATGGAACGACGAGGTCACCGCCTTCCCGTCGGCCTGGGCGCGAAATCTGGCGAGGGCCTCATCGGCGAGGGGCGTCCCCATGCGATCGCAGCAGTTGAGCCGGCTCAAGGGCCCCACGCGGTACAGCCCTTCCGGATACCCGGCATCTTGGAAGTACGGGAACTTGAGGTAGGACCAGCCCTCCACCGCCTCCCCGATGTACTCGGGGTAGCGCGCCGGATCGAGGCCGTCGGCGACGACTCGGCGGTCCGCATCCACGAACCGGATCCGCCCCGCATGGTGCTCCCATGTCCCATCGGAGGCCACCAGGGCCATGAAGAGGCTGGGAAAGTTCCCGAACGTCTCGATCTCTTCGCCCCACTCGGGGAGGCGCGCCTCGTACAGGGCGAGGGCGTCCTGGGCGATGCGCCGGGCCTCGGGAACCTTGGCCGCCAGCCGGTCGCGGGCCTCGGGGGACAGGGGCTGGCGCACCCCACCGGGCACCGCCCATGCCGGATGGACGCGCTTCTCCCCCAATGCGGCGATGATCTCCTGCCCGAACGCGCGCAGGCGGATCCCGTCCAGCGCAAGCTGAGGATGGGCCTGGGCCAGGCCAAACACGTTGCGGCCCTTGGGATCGGCGTCCCACCCCAAGAGGAGGTCTGGGGAGGAAAGGTGGAAGAACGACAGGGCGTGGGATTGGATGAACTGGCCCAGGTTCATCAGGCGCCGGAGCACCTCCGCCGGGCGCGGCGGGCGCACGGCGAGGATGGCGTCCCCGGCCTTGGCCGAGCACAACAGATGGGACACCGGGCAGATCCCGCAGATGCGGGCGGTGATCCCCGGCATCTCCCATACCGTGCGGCCCTGGCAGAACCGTTCGAACCCGCGGGCCTCGGTGACGTGGAACTTGGCCGCGGCCACCTTCCCGCCCCGGTCGAGGCGGAGGGTGATCAGCCCGTGGCCCTCGATCCTGGTTACCGGTACCTTGATTTCCTTCACCGTCACCCCCTTCACCCGAAACGGAGGTCCTCCCGGGCGAGCTCGGGTTCTTTCCCGGCGAGGAGCTGGCGCAGGAACTTCCAAATCCGGTCCGGGGGCGGGGGACAGCCGGGGAGGAAATGATCCACCCGGACCACCGCATGCAGCGGCAGGGCCTGGGGAAGGAGCTTGGGGACCTCGCCCCCCTCCAGGCCAGGGACGCTGCCGTCCCCGTACACCGCATGCAGCACCTCCTCCCGCGGGATCGGGTTGCGCAGGGACGGGACGTTCCCGGTGACCGCGCAGTCCCCGAACGCCACGAGGAGCCTTGATTTCCTCCTGATCTCCGCAAGGAGATGGAGGTGTTCGCTCGTGCCCACCGCCCCTTCGATCAGGGTCACGTCGACGTCGTCGGGGAACTCCTTTATGTCCACGATCGGCGAATAGACGAGTTCCGCCTTGCCCGCGAATTCCAACAGCCGCTCGTCCAGGTCCAAAAACGACATGTGGCACCCGGAACAACCGGAGAACCACGCCGTGGCCACCCTAACCTTGGGCACGCGGCCTCCTTTCCGTCAGGGCGGCCACGATCGCCGGGCGCTTCTCCTGCTCGCCCGTGGCCCGCCCCTTCTCGAACAGCGCCCCGGTAGGGCAAGCCTGGACGCATTTCCCGCAGCCGGTGCATGTCTTGGCGTCCCCCCACGGGTCGCCGAGGTCGGCCTCGATCAGGGTGAAGATCCCCCTCCCGGCGAACCCCCACGTCATCGCCCCTTCCACCTCGGAGCAGGCCCGCACGCAACGGCCGCACAGGATGCACCGGTTGTGGTCGATGCCAAATTTCGGGTGGCTCGCGTCGAGGGGCAGGGGCGGGAACCGGTACGGGAAGCGCACGTGGTCCATCCCGAGCTCCGCGGCGAGATCCTGGAGCTCACAGTGCCCGTTTGCGACACAGAAGGCGCAGATGTGGTTGCGCTCGGCGAACAGGAGCTCGAGGATCGTGCGCCTGAGCTCCCGCAGGCGGTCGGAATTGGCCACCACGTCCAACCCCTCTTGGACAGGGGTCGCGCAGGCCGGGACGAGCTTTCCGTTCCAGTTCCTGATCTCCACCAGGCACAGCCGGCACGCCCCCACCGGGGAGAGGCCCGGAAGGTGGCACAGGGTGGGGATGCGGATCCCGGCGGCCTTGGCCGCGTCGAGGATGGTCTGGTCGGGTTCGGCCTGTACGGGTATGTCATCGATGCGCAGGGTGATCACCGCGTCACCTCCCGCACCTCCACCACGTGGTCGGCGAGCGGGCGACCGTTGACCGCGTGTTCGACCACGATCCGCCGCGCCGTGGCCTCGTCCACCTCGCCGTAGATCGTGATCCTGTCCGGCTCATGGACCTCGACGATCGGCTCCTGGGCGCTCAACCCCTTCTCCCCGGTCTGGGTGACCACCACGTCCCGGAGGTTGCGGCGGGAGACCTCGTCCAGGATCGCCCGCAGCACCTGGCGGGCCCCGGCGGCGATGCCCGAGGTGCCCATCCCGACCACGATCTTCACCCGGGCCGCCCCACCCCGGAGCCGCAGCTCCGCCTCCGCCCGCTCGCGGATCTTGCGTAGGTCCTCAAGCTTCATCGCTCCTCCTTCAGCCCCACGCGGTCCATGCCCTCCTGCAGAGAGCGCTCCAAAAAGAAAAGCACGTCGGGGTGGGTCAAGGGCACGTCCCCGATGCGCTCACGGACCTCGCGGGTCGACAGCCGCCACGTCTCCCGATCATCGCTGAGCTCGACGCAGAACTCAACCCCTGGGCTGGCGGCGATCAGCGGCACGAGGGTTCCCACGAGGTCCCCCAGGGGCGGCCGGTCAGGGTGGTCCCAGGGGAGGCGCGCCGCGACCCGCGTCCCCTGCCCTGGGCCGGACTCCACCCGGCACTCCCCGCCCACCTCCTCCGCCGTCTGGACGAGGAGAGGGAGGCCGAGGCCGATCTTGGCCCGGGGCTTGGTGGTGTAAAACGGGTCGCACACCTTCCCCAGCTCGCCTTCGGGGATGCCGGCCCCGTCGTCGGCCACCTCGAGGACGAGGTCGCCGCCGCGGCGGCGCAGCCCGACCTCGATGCGCCGGGCCCCGGCCCGGAACGAGTTCGCGAGGAGATCAGCGAGGTGCATCGCCAGGTCCTCGATCATCCCCCATCCTTTCCGACCTCGCGGAGGATCCGCTTCACCCGCTTCGGGTCGAGCCGCCCGTACACCTCATCGTCCACCATCATCACCGGGGCCAGGCCACACGCCCCGAGGCACCGCACGCCCTCGACGGTGAACATGCCGTCGGCCGAGGTCGCGCCGAGGCCGACCCCCAACTCCTCCTGGATCGCCTTGAGCACCCGTTCCGCGCCCCGCACGTGGCACGCCGTCCCCAGACACAGGCGCACCGTGTGCTGGCCGGCCGGGGCGGTGCGGAAGAAGTGGTAGAACGAGACGACCCCGGTCACCTGGGAGGGGGGAACGCCCAACGCCTCCGCCACCACGGCCTGCGCCGCCTTGGGGATGTGTCCGAGCTCGCTCTGCACCCGGTGCAGGGCCTGGATGAGCTCGGAACGCTTTCCCGCGTACGGCTTCACCAGTTCAGCGACCCGCGCTTCGATCTCCACCGTCAACCGTCCTCCTTCGCTTCCGGACCGGGCCGGACCGCCCGCCCCTCCTCCCCGCGCACCGCGGCCCGCAGTTCTGCCAGCGAGGGCTCGGCAAGGAGGAGCTCGGTCCAGGCTCGGCCGATCTCCTCCGGGATGTGGGCGTCGGACGCCCGAAAGATCGGGCGCCCGCGGAGGGCAGGCCAGGCGGCCCACGCGGCGGCGAGGGAGGTCCAGGGCGCGATCTCCACCGCCCACGGCCACTCCCCCTCCGGGAACAGGCCGAGCACGGCGAGGAGGCCACCGGGGACGCGGTCCACATGCGCCGGGATGGCCAGGCCGCCCACCAACTCCACCCGGCGCACCACCTCGGCGAGGGGCAACGCCACCGGGGCGAGGAGAAGGTGGGGGACCTGACGCACGATCTCGTCCTCCGCGTTCACCACCAATTGGTCTCCAAAGAGGTCAGGCCGACAAGGGATGTCGGGAAGGTACTGGTACAATTCCTCCTGGAGGAGGATACAGCTCTCCTCGTCGGCGAAGTACGCCAGGAGCTCGACCTCTTCCTCGGTCTGGATCTCCATGCCCATCAGCACAGCCGGAGTGCCACCGGCGAGGCGCCGCACGTACCGCCCGTTCTCGCCGGCATTGTGGTCGCAGACGGCGATGAGATCAAGTCCGGCCCGGCGGGCCTCGGCCACGATGCGTCGCGGGGACATCGCGAGGGAGGCGCAGGGGGACAGGACGGAATGGATGTGGAGGTCAGCCCGGAACCACCTCATGGGTGGAGGAGCCGATGGAGCCTCCCGGCGACCTCGAACGCGTCCTCGGAGGTCAAGAGCAGGTTTATCTTCTCGTCTGCCGCGCGGGAGATCACGTCCGGCCCCGGCGCAAGGCCGCGTACGCAGATGACCCCGCTCAGTTCCCGGAGCTTCGCCACCGCCACCACGTTCAGGTGCCGCTGGTGGGTGATCCACAAGTCCCCGGCCTTGGCATGGGCGAGGACGTCGGACAGGAGGTCCGAACAGTACCCACCGCGCACCTCCCGGGCGAGGTCAGCAGCCACTAACGCCTCAAGCCCGAGCTCCTCCACGATCGCCTGTATCGTCATGTACCCCCCTTAGGATGGTGGATCGGATGACCGTGCCCTCCCCGACCCGGGAGTGGATCTCGAACCGGTCGGAGTTCTGCTCCATGTTGGGGATGCCCAGGCCGGAGCCAAAACCCAGCTCGCGGGCCCAATCCGGGGCGGTGGAGTACCCGGGTTGCCGAGCGAGGTCGATGTTGGCGATCCCTGGGCCCCGGTCGGAGAACAGGAGCTCCACCCGATCCTCGCGCACGATGAGGATGATTCGCCCCCCCTGGGAGAACAGGACCATGTTCATCTCGCCCTCGAAGCACACGATGCCAGCCCGCTTGACCACGTCCGGCTCCACCCCCAGCTCCCGGAGCGTCCGGCGGACTGCGGTGGACACCGACCCCGCCCCCTCCAGGTCCCCCGCGGCCACGAGGAAGATCCGCTTATGGATGGGCGGGATTGGGGGGGACATGGTCCATGGGCAGGCCCTTGCGCTTCGCCGGGAGGACCCCATGCTGGTAGAGGATCCCGCAGGTCTCGTACATGATCTTCCCCGTGGCCAGGAGGGGGACGCCGGCACCGGCGGCGTACTCCACCGTGGCCGGAGTGGGCAGCTTCCCCCGCACGAACAGGATCGCCCCCATGTTCATCACCTCCGCCACCCGCACCACCTGCGGGGTCACCGTGCCGGTGATGAGGAGCACCCCCTCCTCGCGGACCATGGCCAACACGTCCGACAGGAGATCGGCGGCGAACGCCCGGGTGACCTCGCGCTCCCCCTGGTCGGCCCCGGTCAGGAACCGCGCCCCGACGAGTTCGGCCAACGCTTGCAGCTTCACGGGCTCCTCCTCACGCCCCGAACTTGGGGCCGAGATCGCAGTAGCCAAGGAGCTGGGGCACCAGCCGCCCGGAGAATCGTCCCAGGCCCCCCTCCCCGGCCGCCCGCTCCCCGAACGATCGGGTCCGGTCCGGGCGGACCGCCGGTCCTACGAACAGCACGGGCACCGGGTCGGCGGTGTGCTCCCGAACCTGCGGAGGGGTGGTGTGGTCCCCGGAGAAACAGATATGCGTCTCGGAAAGAGAAACGCCGTCCAGCAGTTCCCCGAAGAACTCGCGGTCGATGCGTTCGATGAATTCCCGCTTCGTTTCGGCGTCCCCGTCGTGGGCGGCGTTGTCGGTGCCCTTGATGTGTACGAACACGAACTCGACCTGGGCCTGGGCGGCGGCGCGGGCCTTGGCCCGGAGGTCGGTCCTGAGGTCGCCGGTCACCCCGGGGACGCTCAGCACCTCCAGGCCAGCCGCCCGGGCCACCCCCTTGTACAGGGCCCCCCCGGCGATGCAGACCCCGCGGATCCCGTATTCCTCGGTGATCGGCACAAGGTGGGGCATCACCGCCGCCCCCCGCAGGAGGAGGGCGTTGGCCGGGGGCTGGCCTTGGCTCAGGCGGCGCCGGTTCACCGGGTGGTCCCGGAGCACGGCATGGGCGCGGTGGCTGAACGCGTTCAGGGCCTCCGCTGTCCGGCGGGCGGCCGGGTCGTCGGTTAGGGCGTGGGCCTCGGCCACCGGGGCTCCCACCGCGTGGGGGTCGGTGTCCGAGACCGCGGCCGAAAGGCCATTCCCGCGCAGGACCAGCGCCCCCCGGTGTTCGGTGGACGCCTGGAAAAACGCGTCTACCCCGAGGTCGTCGAGGCGGACGGAGCTTAAGGCCTTCGCCAGCTCCGCCCCCTCGGAGAGCCGCCCGGCCCGCCGGTCTCGCACGATCAGGCCGTCCTTCGTCTCCTCCACGGTGGCGAAGTTGGCGCGGAAGCACACGTCCCCTGGCCGGACGTCCATCCCGATCCCCAGGGCCTCGAACGCCCCGCGGCCGGTATAGGCCTGATGCGGGTCATATCCGAAGATGGAAAGGTGGGCCGTATCCGAGCCTGGCCGCACCCCGGGGGCGATGGGATCCATGAGCCCCAGTGCCCCACGGGCGGCCAGCTCGTCCAGATTTGGAGTGGCCGCGCGCTCCAGGCACGTCGCCCCCCCGCAGTCGGTAGGCCGGCCGCCCAGCCCGTCTGCGATGATCAGAATTGCCTTCATCCCCGACCTCCTCGCGAGGCAAGGCTACCGGCCCCGTCGCTTGGGGTCAACAGGAGCCCCGCTCCAAACGCACCCCGATGCCGAGGTCCTGGAGCGGGGCTACGCCGTGGGCACTGAACTTTCTAAGCGGTGCAGGTGCCCATCACTTCCCTTGGACTTGGCCGAGGAGATCCACCGCCTTCACCTTGGCGAGCCCGTTGTACAGGGGGAACGCCCCGACCGGGGCATCGATCACCTTTTGCAGCTCCTCCCGGGCCTTGGCCCACTGTTCTTTGGGGATCAGGTAGTACTGGACGTAGAAGATCTGGTTCTCCAGGTAGTCGGGGTAGTGGGCGACGGCCTCCTCCAGCAGGGCTTTGGTCTTGTCGTAGTCCTTGCTGAACGGGTGCTTGGCCCAGTAGCCGCCGAGGGCGCGCAGGGGCCCGCCGGAGAGGTACGCCCGGTCGAGCTCCACACACCGCTCCATGAGGGCCATCAGCTTCTTGTCGTCGCCACGGAGGGCGGCGGCGATGAGCTCCCCCCATCCGCCGAGCTCGACCTTGCGCGCCCAGTTGGCGTAGGTCCAGTACAGGGCCTCGATGTCCGTAGAGGCACGTACCGCGGCCATGAACCCGTCTCCTTTCCAGTCCCGTACGCACTGGGGATCGGCGTTCAGCTTCAGGGATTGCTCTCCGTACTCCTGTCCGATCGCGTGCGCGGCCTGCTTGTCGCTGTCCTTGGTGAGGAACACGTCGGCCAGGGTGTAGCAGGAACGGGCGAGCATGTTGAGGACGTGGATGTTACCCGCGTCCTGGGCGAGCGCCCGCTTGTAGAGGTCGATCGCCGTCTCCAGCTTGGTCTTGAGCCCCGCGGCCGCCAGCGGCGTGTACTGGGTGAGCCACACCTCCTGGAACAGGGCATCCGCCTGGGCCACGAGCTCCGCCACGGACTGAGCCCAGACCGGGGCCCACAGGCCCACGAACAACGCCAAACACACGGTGCCGAACGTACGCACCGTCCATCACCTCCACAAGGAAGAATTGCCTCTACTATAGCGGCGGGGGCATGGCCGGCAAGTGGGGCTTCTTTTGGGGTCCAATGCCTTGGCGCGACAACGGCCTCGACAGGGCCACGCCTGCTGTGGACCCTGTCCGGGGACCATGCTATAGTTCCCCCTGCTAAGGAGGTGCCATGGCCATAAAGGTCGATCAGGACTTATGCACCGGATGCGGGCTTTGTGCCCAGGTTTGCCCCGACGTGTTCGAGATCGGCGACGACGGCTACTCTCACATGATCGAGGGGGCAGATCAGTCGCTCCCGTGCGTGGACGAGGCCATCGACCAGTGCCCAGTCGGGGCCATCAGCCGCTAGGGACAAGTGAAGGGGCGGGCTTTCCCTCCTCGGGCCCGCCCCATCGCTTTCGCCGATGAAACGGCTGGGCCTGGCGCTGAGCGCGGGTGGCCCGCGGGGCATCGCCCATGTCGGAGTGATCCAGGCCCTGGTGGACGCGGGGCTTCCCATCTCCGCCATCGCCGGGACGAGCGTGGGCGCCTACGTGGGGGGCCTGTTCGCCGCCGGGATACCCCTCCCGGAGATCGCCCGCTTCTGGCAAGAGATGGGGTTCACCCAGGCCGCTCGGTTCCTCCTCCCCACCTTCCCTTGGCGAGGCTGGTCGTCGGGGGGAGAGCTGCGGCGGGCGCTTCAGGCCATGATCGGTGATCGGCGCATCGAGGAGCTCTCCCTTCCGTTCGTGGCCGTGGCCGCGGACCTCCATTCGGGGCAACCGGTGGCCATCGATCGGGGCCCCCTCGTGGACGCGATCCAGGCCTCCATTTCTGTTCCAGGTTTGTTCGTCCCCGTCGAGCTCGACGGCCGTACGTTCATCGACGGTGGGGTGGCCCATCCCCTCCCGGTGGATGCGGTCCGCACCTTAGGGGCGGAGGTGGTGGTAGCGGTGGACGTGTTGGTGCCCCCTGAGGAAAAGCGCCTCGCCCGGATCAACGTGTTCACGGTGCTGTTCCAGATGGCCACCATCTTCCAGAAGCGCATCGCCCACCTTGAGGCGGAGGTGCTCCGGCCGGAGGTGCTCATCGTCCCGGACTTCACCGAGCGGGCCCCGACCTACGTGGACGTCGGGGCCGGGGCCGAGATCGGCTACCGGGCCGCGCAGGCGGCCCTCCCCCAGATCCGTACCCTCCTCTCCGCCTGACCATGCCCCGGGCCATGACCCCGCTGGTCCTCGCCGTGGGGGTGGTGGCCCTGTCCTTCGCCGCCATCCTCATCCGCCTGACCTCTGCCCCGGCGGTGACCGTGGCCGCGTGGCGGATGGCCTTGGCCGCCCTCGTCCTCGTTCCCTGGGCCTGGCCGCGTCGGGCCCAGCTCACCCCCCGTGGGATCCGATTGGCGATCCTGGCCGGGGCGTTCCTCGCCGTGCACTTCGTCCTGTGGATCGCGTCCCTCCGCCTCACCACGGTGGCCAGCTCGGTGGCCCTGGTCACCACCAACCCCATCTTCGTGGGGCTCCTTTCCCTGGTCCTTGGGGAGCGGCCGTCGCCGGGCCTGTGGCAGGGGATCGTCCTGTCCGTTGCCGGGGGCCTTCTCATCGGGTGGGGGGACCTCGCCCTGGGGCGGGAGGCCCTGCTCGGGAACCTCCTCGCCCTGCTCGGGGCGGTGGCCGCGTCCGCGTACCTCCTCGTGGGCCGGCGGGCGCGCCTGCACGGAACCCTGCTTCCGTACGTGACCATGGGCTACGGCGCGGCGGCGGTGCTCCTCCTCGGCGCCAGCGCGGCCAGCGGCGCCTTCCTCCCCCCGGGGGGCGAGTGGAGGTGGATCGTCCTCCTCGCCCTGGGTCCCCAGCTCCTCGGCCACACCAGCCTGAACTGGGCCCTGCGGCGGCTGCCAGCGGCGGCGGTGGCGGTGGCCATCCTCGGCGAGCCGGTCGGGGCTACCCTGTGGGCGTACCTCGTGTTCGGGGAGGGTCCTGGACCGGTTCAGGGGGTGGGCATCGCCCTGGTCCTCCTCGGCACGTTCCGCGCCCTGCGCGCGGTGCGGTTGTGAGGGACGGGATATACCCGTACCATCCGTCCATGGCCGCGATGACGAGACGAGATCTGGTGGCGCAGGGGAAGGAGCGGATCGCCTGGGTGCGGGCGCACATGCCGGTGGTGGGGGCGCTGGAGGAACGGTTGCGCCCGGAGCGCCCGTTCTCTGGGCTCAGGATCGCCATGAGCATCCACCTCGAGGCGAAGACGGCCCGGCTGGCGTTGGCCCTCAAGGCGCTCGGGGGGGATCTGGCCGTGACCAGCTCCAACCCCCTCTCGGCCAAGGACGACGTGGCTCAGGCCCTGGCCGAGGAGATGCCGGTGTACGCCCGGGGCGAGGCCACCGAGGAGGACTACCACCGGTTCCTGCGGCAGGTGCTGGCCATCCACCCCCACCTCGTGCTGGACGACGGCGGCGACCTCTCGCTCCTCCTCCACGAGGAGGAACGGCACCTGGGGGATGCGGTGATCGGAGTATGCGAGGAGACCACGACCGGGGTCGTCCGCCTGCGCAAGCTCGCCAAGGAAGGGCGCCTGCGGTTCCCGGCGGTGGCGGTGAACGACGCCCAGATGAAGCAGCTCTTCGACAACCGCTACGGGACGGGCCAATCCGTGTGGGACGCGGTAATGCGGGCCACGAACCTCCTCCTTGCCGGAAAGACCGTGCTCGTGGTGGGCTACGGCTGGTGCGGGAAGGGGATTGCCCTCCGGGCACGGGGGCTCGGGGCGGAGGTGGTGGTGGCCGAGGTGGATCCAGTACGGGCGGCGGAGGCGGTGATGGACGGGTTCTCCGTGGCCCCGCTGCGGGAGGCCATCGCCCACGCCGACTTCGTGATCACCGCCACCGGCTGTCGGGACGTGGTGACCTGGGACGACCTCCAGGACGCCAAGGACGGGCTCTTCCTCGCCAACGCCGGCCACTTCGACGTGGAGATCGACGTGCGAGCGCTCCGGGAGCGGGCGGAGGGGAGGAGGGTGAGGGAGCACGTGGAGGAGTTCCGGCTCCCCAACGGAAAGCGGGTGTACCTTCTCGCCCGGGGGAGGCTCGTGAACCTCGTGGCCGGGGACGGGCACCCCGTGGAGATCATGGACCTCTCGTTTGCCCTCCAGCTCCTCTCCCTGCGCTGGCTGGTCCAACGGGGCGAAGGCCTTGTGCCTCAGGTGTATCCCGTGCCCGCGGAGGTAGACGAGGAGGTGGCGCGCCTGTTCCTCACGAGCCGCGGGGCGCGCATCGACGAGCTCACCCCAGCCCAGCGGGAGTACCTCGGTCAGTAAGCCCCGGCCGCATCGGAACCAGGATGTACCCTGTGGCAAGGTCCCCGAAGCGACGGTAACCGGCCTCCCCCCAGTACCAGAGGTGGAGGGCGATGTAGGCGCAGAAGAGGGCGTCGAGGAGGTCCTCGCGGGCCTTCAGGGCCTTTCCCCGAAGCCCAGTGGGGTCCTCTTTCAGGATCGCCTCCGCCTCTAGCCGTGGCTCGGCCTCCCGGAGGGAGCGGAGGAGGTTCTGGTAACGCCGAAGCTCCCCCCACCGGAGGGGGAGGGGCCGGTCCGATCGGGCCTTGTACCTGAGGATCTCGGTGAGCCCAAAGAGCTCCACCGCCGCGGGATGGGGGAAAACCTCCACCACCTGGCGCACCGGCTCGCGGGCCACCACGTTAGGGTCGTGGACGAACCCCAAGGCCTCCAGGGTAGCCACGAGCGCTTCCCCCCTCACCGGATGGAGCCTCCGGCGGTTGGCGGGATAGGCCTGGGCCTTGGCTCGCCGATAGGTCTGGGAAAGCTCGCGGTCGCAGGGCCTCGCCCCGAGCTCGTTGGGCACGACGAGGGGGGCATCCACGGCCACCAGGGCCGGCCCACGGCCCGCGGCCTCCGCCACGAACCTCACGACCTCCGCGTCATCCCCAAGGGCCGATGGCCACCCCACGGGCTTGGCCGTGTGGCCATCCCACTCCAGGGCCACGGCCGCGGTGGGGTTCGCCGAAGACCAGGCCAGATCTACCCCGATGAACCTCAACGGGCAAGGAAGCCCGCCGGGAGGACGGAGAGGAGGTACGGCCCCTCCCCGGCCTTCCGGACGATCCGGACGTAGAGGTTGCAGGCCCCGCTGCGGAAGCACACCCCCTCTCCTTCGCTCGGGATCGTCTCGCACCGGTGCTCCTCGTGGCAGGGGACGGCGAGGGCGGTGGCGCCCTGGACGTCCCGGCACACGGCGAGGTCGGTCCCGCAGGGGTCGTGGACGAGGTATACGTCCACCACGAGGTTCGGGGAGATGGTCCGGAGGTACACCACGGCGGCCTCGGTGAACTCCACCCTGATCCGATACCAGTCCTGGAAGTCCGTGGGGCCGAGGAATTCCCCGCTGTAGTGGCCGGGACCAAGGAGGACCACGTCTGCACCGGGACCGAAGGTCTCGGGGAGGGGGTCCCGGGCCACGGCTTCAAGGTCCAGGTCCGGGGCGCAGGAGGCGGCAAGGTCGGCCGGAGCACAGGAGAAGGTCATCCCGATCAAGCACACCTCGGGGGGAGGAGGCTCCACTACGGGAGGAGGAGAAGGTTCCACCACGGGCGGCGGGGGAGGAGGAGGGGGCTCCACCACGGGGACGGCGGGGAGCACCAGCCGGGCGGAGGCCCCAGTGAACCCAACCCGGGGGTCGCAGAGGACCAATCTCTTCACCATGACGGAGAGATCGGGCCCCCTCACCTGGATCGGGATCTCCGCCCGCACCGTGTACCCATTGGGCCCGGCCAGATCCACGTTGCGCAGAAGGACATCCTGCCACTGCCAGGGCGGAATCCCCTCGGAGTAGTAGACCCGGACGTACAGATCCCGGCCAAGCTCGCAGTCGGCGCAGGGATCAGCCGCCACGCCCTCGAGGACCAAGGTCCAGTTCCCACCGGAAACGCCGGTGAAGCGCCAGGTAGCCGTGGCGTACAGGCGGACATCGGACAGCCAGCACAACCCGGCAGAGGCCTCACCGGTGCAGGTGAAGGACTCGGGGAAGAGCTCGCCCCCAAAGGCACGCAAAGTCAACAGAACCGCAACCGCCGCCAACCCTATTCTTCGCACCCTGCCCCCTTTGACCTTAGTTTAGGCCGGGGAAATGGGTTGGACAAATCCGGCTACCGCGACCCCAGCGCCTCCCAGAGCGCGGCGTAGTCGGAGCGGGGATTCCAGAACAGATAACCGTCCGCCCCTGTCTCCTCCGCCGCCCGGACCTGGGCCACGATGTACTCGGCGAGGGTCATCCCGGGCGGGATGGCCATGGCGAACGCCTGCAGGAACGGGCGCAGCGGGGCCTTCACCCGGGCCAGCCCATGGTCCATGGTTCGCCGCACGGTGCCGTAGGGGTCGTTCTTGAGCTCTTGCTCGACAAAATGGGATGGGTAGAGCATCGGCGACACCACGTCCACGAGCCCGGCCATGCCCTCCAGGTGTTGGCCGATGGGGTCGATGCGGCGGGCGTTCCACGGCCACATCACCCGGCCGTACACGTCCACCGACAGGGGCAGATCGAGCCTGGACCGGGCGTGAGCCAAGAACGCCTCCACCGCCACGCACCGGGCGGAGTAGTCCGGTCCGATGGGGCCATCGTCCGGGAACCGGATGTAGTCGAACTGGAGCTCATCGAACCCCGCCCGCTCCACCTCCCCGGCGATCGCCAGGTTGTACTCCACCGCCGCCTCCACCGTGGGCAACACCCACGGGGCGGTGGATGAGCCGAGGTGACGGGCGAGGAGGGGATCGTAGAACACGACCTGTCGGGCGATGGCATACATGCCCCGGGCGTGCACCGCCCGGACCACTGCGGGAAGGTCCAGCAACGGCTTCACCGCGCCGATGCGGTGGGCCAGGTCCACCTGGGAGGGGTAGCACACCTCGCCCTGGTTGTTCTTGACGTCGATCACCACCGTGTCCAAGCCGAACCGCGCCAGGTGGTCGAGCGTCTCCTCGAGGAACCCCGGCTGGGCGGCGGCATAGGCGGTGAGGTACACCCCACGGCGACCGTGAAAGCTGGCCGGAGACGGAAGCGCCGCCGGGGATGGACTCATGGGTGACTGCCCCGGAATGCAGACCCCGAGCAACCCGGCGACGACGATCAGCGTTCGGAGCGGGAGCCGGTGCCTCATGGACGCGGAGGATACCCGCTCGGGAATGGGCGCATGGTGACCCGGTTCCCTAAGGCCGGGGACCTTGTCCCTACCATGGGGCGAGGTAACATCGGCCCATGTCCGTGCGGTTTTCCGCGGCCGGACGTCGTTTTTCCGGATCCGGGTTCCTGTTCGACAAGGACGGGACCCTCCTCGCGTTCGACCACTGGCTTGAGGTGATGCGGGAACGGGCACAGAGGCTGGCGGTGCGGCTGGACCTGACCGGACCCGAGACAGAGGCCCTGCTGCGGTTCATGGGTCTGGATCCGGCGCGGCCGGGAGTGACCAACCAAGGGATCATCCCCCTCCCCCGGTGTGATGCCGAGGCCGCCACCGCTCACTACCTGAGCGAAGCGTGCGGTGGAGGCCTGGAGGAGGCTCGCGCCCTTGTTGAGCGGGTGTTCCGCGAGGTGGACGAAGAGTTCCCGTTTGAGCGGTACATCCGGCCGACCCCGGGGGCGGACGCCATCTTGCGCGCCATCCGTCGCTACGGTGGCCGCACGGCGGTGGTGACCCACGACACCGCTTCGGCCGCCCGGCGGCACCTGGCGGCGCTGGGTTGGACAGATCTCGTGGACGCCGTGATCGGCGTGGACGTATGCGCAGTGCGGAAGCCGGCGCCGGAGCCGGTATTGGCGGCGTGCCGGGCGCTGGGGATCCTCCCCGAGCAGGGGGTGATGGTAGGGGACACGGTGGGCGACCTCTTGGCCGGCCGAGAAGCGGGTTGTCGCCTGACGGTCGGCGTGCTCACCGGATTGGGCTACCCCGAGGAGCTCGCGCCGGTGGCAGACCTCGTCCTCCCCGACCTCACCGCGCTGACCCTCGGATGAAACGAAAATGGGCCCGCCTGGAGTCGAACCAGGGACCTCACGCTTATCAGGCGTGCGCTCTGGCCACCTGAGCTACGGACCCTGGCTCCCCGGGGAGGACTCGAACCTCCGGCCCGCCGGTTAACAGCCGGCTGCTCTGCCAACTGAGCTACCGGGGAGTACGAGCGTATGTTACCTTTCTTGCTGGACCTCCGTCAACACCACGTCGCCAGAGAGGCCGTCGGCCGTTACTTGCCCACGTACACGAAGAGCTGCCGATCTTGCGGTCCGTCGAACTCGTAGAAGTACACGCGCTGGTCGTCCCCCAACACCATCCGCCCGTCCTTGATCACCCCGACCTCGGTAGGGGCGACGAACGCGGCCTTGGTGTACTGGGGTACCTCCTGATCGGGGTTGACCGCGTCCAGCATCCGGTCCAGCTTCGGGGCGTCCTCCTCGGCCAGGGTTCGGTGGATGCTGACCGCAGCCGCGTCGTGGGGGACATAAATGATGATGAACCCTTCGCGGATGCGCGACGCGGCGACCACCCGCTGGATGTCCTCCGTAACGTCCACCGCCTGTTCTCTCTTCTCCGTCCTGATCCTGAGCGTCTCCAGCACCTCAGTCCTCCTTTCGCCCAGGATCATACGCGAACCCGCCGCGGGCTGTGGCGCCTTGCGATTTTCATCCGGGGAAGCTAGAATTTCTTCTTGCTGGCTCAGCTGTGGGAATGCTTTGAACCAAATACCTATTCTCCCCTGAGCGTGATGAAGGCATGAAACTTCGGGTAGCAGTGCTTGTGGATGTGCAGAACATCCAAGAGACGTTCGAGCGGCAGGGTAGCGAGGTCCGGTACGATGCGCTCAAGGAATACATCCTCAACCAGCACGGCCTGGATGAGCGCGAGGTGAAGTTCCTCGCGTTCATCCCCTATCGGCGGGACGATGAGCGCCGGATGAGGTTGGTGGATGCCCTGTCGTTCATGGGGTTCCGGGTGCTGATCAAGCCGGTGCGGGAGCATGCCGATGGGGGCATGAAGGCAAACATGGACACCGAGCTCGTGCTGGAGGCGGTGAACTTGGCCCCTCTCGTGCACGAGATGGTGCTGGTGACCGGAGATTCGGACTTCGTGGCCCTGGTGGACTTCCTCAGCCGCCAAGGGAAGCGGGTGACCGTCCTCGGCCCCGGTCGTGGATCGACTTCGGTGGAGCTGATCCGGGCTTCAGACCACTACCAGAACCTGGACGAGGTCCCAGGGGTCATCCTGCCCCGGTTCAACCACGAGCCCGCGGCGACGGGCTGAGCTCAGCCGAGCAGGGTGTCGAGGAGCATCATCACGGCAAACCCGAGCACCAAGCCCCCCGTGGCCCAGAACTCGTGTCCTCGGCGGTGGGACTCGGGGATGATCTCGTCGGAGATCACGTACAGCATCGCCCCGGCCGCGAACGCCAGCCCATAGGGGAGGAGGCCGGCGGCCTCGACCACCGCCACCGCCCCAAGTGTTCCGGCGAGGGGCTCGGCCAATCCGGTCATCGTCGCGTAGAAGAGGGCTCGCCCACGTGAATAGCCCTCGCCGACCAGGGGCAGGGCCACGGCCAGCCCCTCGGGCATGTTCTGGAGGGCAATCCCTACCGTGAGGGAAAGGGCAGCCGCGATGTCCCCGCCTCCGAACGCGACTCCCACCGCCAGCCCTTCCGGGAAGTTGTGGATGGTGATGGCCAGCGCGAACAGCCAGATCTTGCGGAGCCGGCTCGACGGCCCTTCCCCCCCGCCGGGGAAGTGGAGGTGCGGCGTGAGCCGATCCGCGGCCACGAGCAGCCCCACCCCGGCGAGGAAGCCCACGAGCGCCCGCCACGGTCCTCCGGCCTCGACCGCGGGGAGGAGGAGCGAAAAGAACGTGGCCGCCAGCATCACCCCCGCCGCGAACCCGAGCATCCCGTCGAACAGTTTCGGGGACGGTTTCCACCGCAAGAGCACCGGGAGGGCCCCGATCCCGGTGGCGAGCCCGGCCGCCAGCGACGCCAGCGCCCCTGAGGCGAGCGGGCTCACCCCGGTTCCTTCCCCAGGATCGCCCGCGCCCGAGCCGCGTCCTCCTCCCGCACCGCCACCTTCACCCCGCCCAGGGCCGGGGCGTAGAACGGGTTTGCGGAGATCGCGTGCTCGTCGAGGATGAACGCCTGGATCCCCTCCGCCTCGAGCTCCATCCGCGCCAAATGTGCATCTACCGGTCGGCCAAAGCTGGCCACGATGACCATCCGCCCGTGTTCCGCCACAACCCCATGGTACCACGGCCCCTGGGGCAAGCAATCCACACAACGATCCAGCACGGAAACTTGGCGCTCGGGGCCTTCGGCCCCTACAATGTCCT
>JACIWI010000150.1 GCA_014361055.1 Candidatus Bipolaricaulota bacterium | reverse complement strand
GGGCGGCCCGTCGCCCGTGAATACCGGTTGGGGAGGGGAGATGGGTGCGTTTGGGTTGGCACGGGAGGCGTGGCGAGCGGCGCGGGCTTGCCGGCGCCGCCGCCGGGTGTTCCACGGCCTCGCCCAGGGGCTGCGGGCCGCAGGGCTGTCCGAAGAGGAAGTTCGCCTTCTCATGCGCTATGCGAGGGAAACCGATCGCAAGGGCTGCTCCACTTCACCGCCAGGGGCGTCGGCGTTGACCGAGGGGGGCTACCGTGGGTGAACCGACGCCCCTGGCGGGAACGGTGGCGTGGGTAACCGGGTCCACGCGCGGGATCGGGCGGGCGGTGGCGGTGGAGCTGGCCCGGGACGGGGCAGACGTGGCCGTGCACGGGCGCACCTCTCGGATGGAAGGGGAAGCGGTGCGGGACGCCGTCGCTGGCCTCGGCCGCCGGTCTACCCTCGTCCTCGGCGACACCCGCGACCCGGCCGAGGTGGACCGGATGGCCGGGGAGATCGAGGGGCGCCTGGGCCCGGTGGGCATCCTCGTCAACAACGCCGCGAGCGCCCTGTGCAAACCGTTTCTGGCGTACACGGCCGACGAGTGGCGGGACCAGCTTTTGTACAAGGGGTTGGCCTACTACCTCACCGCTCGCCGGGTCCTGCCAGGGATGCTCAGGCGCGGGGAAGGGGTGATCGTGAATGTCCTGTCCACCGTCGGCCTGCGGGACGGGGCCGGGGAGGCGGCGTACGCGGCGACGAACGGGGCGGCGGTGGCCCTCACCCGTGCCCTGGCCGCCGAGTTCGGCGACCGGGGGATCCGCACCTGCGGGGTCGCCCTGACCTGGGCGGACAACGCGTTCGACCCGGAGGACCCCGCGCACCGGGCGTGGCTGCCCCGGTTCCCGATGGGCCGGGTGACGAAGGTGGAGGAAGTGGCGCGGGCAGTGGCGTTCCTTGCCTCCCCGGCCGCATCCGGGATCACCGGGGCCATCGTCCCGGTGGACGCCGGCTTTTTGTGCCGGTGAGGAAAGGGGGAGGGATGGACATGAGCGAGGTCGCCTACTGTGGACTCTACTGTGGGCTGTGCGCCAGCCGGCGGCGGATCCCTCGCCAGGCAGCCGCGCTGCGGGAAGCCCTGCGCCGGGAGGGGTACGACCGCGGCTACTTCGACATCCCCGGCCTCGAGCAGCTGTTCCCCACGTTCTGGGAGGGGCTTAACCTCCTCGCCGACCGGCCGTGCGCCGGCTGCCGGGAGGGGGGAGGGTACCCGGCGTGCCCGATCCGCGCGTGTGCCCGCGACCGGGACATCACCGTGTGCAGTGCCTGCTCCGACTTCCCGTGCCCGCACTTCGCCATGCTCCGGCGGTACCCGACGTGCCTGGCGGACAACGCGCACATGCAGCAGGTGGGGCTTGAGCGGTGGATTGCCGAACAAGAGGCACGGGCAGCCAACGGGTTCAGCTATGCCGACATCCGGCTCCCCGAAGAGGACCGGGCATGATGGGGATGCGGTGGCTCATCGCACTTGGCCTCCTCGCCACCGGCGCCGTGGCGATGGGGCAAACGGTGGATGCCGCGGCCGCCGAAGCGGCACTGGCGTTCCTGGCCGACGTAGCTGCTGGCCGGGCATGGTCCGTCGCCGCCCTTCAAGACTTGGTGGGCCTCCCCGGTCATCAGGCACTGATCGCCCACCACCGCCGGCTGGACCCCGCGTTCAGCGAGGTTGCGTTCCTTCAGATGCTTCTCGCCCTCCAGCAAGGTGAGCCGCCCCCTGCGGGATCGCCCCGCCTGGTGCGGGTCTACTCCGCCTGGCAGCGGGCGATGGAGGACGTCCCCCGAGTTCAGGAAAGCTTAGGAACGCTTTCCATCCCGCTCTGGGTGGACCGGGCCGTGGACCAGGCGCGGAGGATGCTTCCCGCGCACGTGAGGATCGAGGCCACGGTGTACCTGGTGCTGGACGGCAGAAGCCCCGCGTACACGGTGGATTCGGCGGTGGTGCTGGACATCCTGTCCATCCCCACCGGCGTCTGGGCGCTGGGGGCCCTGGCCCACGAGTTCCACCATCTGGGTGTTCAATCGCTGCTCCCGCACCCCTCGTGTGACGATCCGGCCCTGGACCAAGCGCTGGGGCTGTTGGTCGAACTGGTCCAAGAAGGGAGCGCGCAGGTGCTCGTGGACCGCCGACCGTGCGCGGCCTCCCCCGAGGACTTCGCCCGCGTTGGGGATCTGCTCCAGGACGCCCTGGCTGGCCCGCTATCAGCCGCAGAGTGGGCAGGGCGCATGGCTTCGCTCCTCGATCCGCTCGCTCCCTCCCTGTACCGCGTGGGATGCGCGGTGATCGCCGCCCTGGTCCGGGCGAAGGGGATGGGGTGGGTGGTCGAGCGGCTGGGGCACCCGTGGACGCTGGTGCATACGTACCAGGCGGTTGTGGACGAGGACGAACTGCGCTTTCCCCCCGCAGCCGTGGCCGAGCTCGCCCGGTGCGGGGGCGAAGGGCGGTGCCCGGAATGGCTGACGGTGCGGGAATGAGCGCCTGCGCTCGGGAGATGCCACAGGTGGTGGCGGCTGGCACCGAGTGCTGCGCGACAGCCCACTTGACGGGCTCACCGCGCTCAAGGCATAGTGGACCGTCATGAAGATGACGGTTCTGGGTGGAGGCGGATGGGGCACGGCCATGGCCCGGCTCCTCGCGTTGAGGGGCCACGCCACCTGCCTCTGGGTGCGCGATCCCGCCCGGGCGGGAACCCTGGCCCGGGAGCGGGAGAACCGGAAGTACCTGCCTGGGGTCGAGCTCCCCGCAAGCCTTGTCATCACCTCCGATCTCGGCCAAGCCGCGGCGCACGGGGAAGTGTTCCTGTTCGCCGTGCCCAGCTTCGCCATGCGCCCGATCGCCCGGCGACTGGCGGGCGTGCTGGAGGACCGCCGCCCGATGGCCCTGGTCAGCCTGGCCAAGGGGATCGAGCGGGGGACGCTCGCGACCATGTCCGAGGTCCTGGCGGAGGAGCTGGCGGGGAGCCCCGTGTTCGCCCTGTCTGGACCCTCCCATGCCGAGGAGGTGGGCCGGGACGAGCCGACAGCGGTGGTCCTCGCCGGGCGGGACGTGGACCTCGGCGCGAAACTTCAGGAAGCCCTGATGACCGAGCGGTTCCGCGTCTACCTCACCGATGACCTGTGCGGGGTCGAGTACGGGGCCACGGTGAAGAACGTGATCGCTGTGGCCGCCGGGATGTGCGATGGCCTCGGCTACGGGGACAACGTGAAAGGGGCCCTCGTCGCCCGGGGACTCGCGGAGATGGTGCGGCTGGCGGTGCACATTGGAGCGCGCAAGGAAACGTTGTTCGGGCTCTCCGGCCTTGGAGATCTTGTCGCCACCTGCACCTCGCGGCATAGCCGGAACCGGCTGGTGGGGGAGCGGATCGGGCGTGGGGAGGGCCTCGGCGACATCCTGGCCGGGATGGACATGGTCGCCGAGGGGGTGTACGCCGCCCAGGCCGTGCGGGCGCTCGCGCGGGCGCGTGGGGTGGAGATGCCGATCACCGAGGCGGTGTACGCGATCCTGTACGAGGGCGCCGTTCCGCTGGCCAAGGTGGACGAGCTGATGGGTCGCCCCCCGAAGCGCGAGCGGTTGTAGGGGGCTGCGTTGGCCAAGGACGTGCCCCGGCCGGTATGATCTCCTGGGGGTGACGATCATGGAAGAGAGGCGTATCGGCAAGGTGACCCACTTCTTTGCCCGCATCGGCGTGGCCGTGTTCGCCCTCACCGATCCCCTGAAGGTGGGCGACACGATCCACATCCGCGGGCGGAACACTGATCTCACTCAGCGCGTGGAGTCGATGCAGATCGAGCACAAGGAAGTCCAGGAGGCCAAGCCCGGCGACGAGGTGGCGGTCAAGGTGGTCGGCCGCGTCCGCGAGGACGACGCGGTGTACAAGGTCATCCCCTAGACTCACGGCGCAGGTAAGCTCAGGACGCCGTGCTCTTCCGCGTCCAGGGGATGCGGAACCCAAGGGGTTTGATTGGGCAACGGTAAGATCAAGGCGGTGTTCTTGGACATGGACGGGACCCTCGTCCACTTCCCGGACGGGTTTCACCCGCCCCGTTTCCTCCAGCGGATGCTGGCCAAGCTGGGCTACCCCGTGGAGCTTGTCGAGGTCGAGCGCGCGTACCGGGAGACCGAGGACTGGGAGAACGCGAACCTGGGCGATTTCACCCAGTGGACCCGTGAGAAGTTCGTCGAGCTTAACCGACGCCTCCTCGGCTGCCTTGGGATTGGGGACGAGCGCGTGATCGCCCGTCTTGCGGAGCAGGTGGAGGACATGTGGGAGCGCCTGCCCGAGGAGATGGGGGAGCTCCTGTACCCTGAGGTTCCGGAGGCGTTGCGGCTCCTGCGGGATGAGGGGATCGTGCTGGGGATCGTGTCCCATCGGACACCGAGCACGATCCGGCGGAGCGTGGAGCGGCACGGGATCAGCGGGCACTTCACGTGTTTCGTGAGCCCCTTGGACGCCGCTGCCCCCCAGGGGAAGCTCAATCTCGAGATGTGGACGTACGCGCTCGAGGAGGTGGAGGCGAAACCCCACGAGGTCGTGCACATCGGCGATGTGTACGAATACGACGTGGTGGGACCGCGGGCGGCGGGGATCACCCCGATCCTCCTCAACCGCGACGGAGTTCATGATGGGCTGGACTGCCTGACCGCCCCGGACCTATTGGCGGCGGCCCGCCTGCTAGCCGGCGACTTCCACGCGCCATAGCCGCAACCGCAGTTTTAGTCGGGGCGACTGGATTTGAACCAGCGACCTCCTGCTCCCAAAGCAGGCGCGCTTCCGGCCTGCGCCACGCCCCGTGACCTGTCTTAGCAACGGCTCAACAAACCTCGTTGCCGACGTGATTCTAGCCGACGGATCTCTCCCAAGTCAAACATGACCAGGGAGCCGCAAGACCCTCCGTTTCCGCAACTCGCGCCACTTGCGGATCGTCCCCATGAACGGGCCTTGCCGGCCTCACTCAGCTCTATCACCGGCCTTACTGAGAGGAGGTGGGGCTTACCGGGCCCTGCATCTCCGGGGTCAAGCGGAACGAGAAGAGCTTTCCCTGGTAGCGAATGGAGAACCTCAAACACCGCCAGTGGGGGGGCAGGTTAGGCCAGGCAACGGGGCCCGTTTCAGTGAAGCGAAGGCCGCCGAACCCGAACACCAACGCCTGCCATACCCCCCCACAAGAGGCGGCATGGATCCCGTCGCTTGTGTTCCCCCGCAGATCTTGAAGGTCCACGAGCGCGGCCCGCAGGAAATGCTCATAACCCCGATCCACATCCCCAACGCGGCACGCCAAGATGGCATAGACCGCGGGCCCAAGGGAGGAGCCAAACCGGTGG
>JACIWI010000015.1 GCA_014361055.1 Candidatus Bipolaricaulota bacterium | reverse complement strand
TCGTTCAGGTGATCAAGGTCGTGGGTGACCCGGCGCGGACGGCGTGGATCGAGTTTGTGCACATCCGGAACTTCACAGGGACCGCCGCCTCCACCCACATCCCCAAGCTCTACATCTCCTGGGAAACCACCACCCCCGCCACGCCCACCCAAGACCCCACCAGCCCGATCACCAAAGATCTGACCGGGGTTGACCTCCAAACCGGGGTGATCATCGCCACTGCCTACGAAATCCCCAGGGGAGCTACCCGGTACCTCTGGGTGATGGTGGATGTGGCGGGTGTCGCCGCCATTTCCGGCGGGGAAACCTTGGTTTTGGAGACGAACCTCTACTGGTACACCGCTACCGAGTCCGGGAATTCCGGGTTCCTTCGGGATGGGAAGCCCGAGACCATTCGCAAGGCCGGGTTTGAGGAGGTCATCGACGAGTCGGCCGCGGCCAACACCCTCAACCCTGACGACAGCGCCCCCGTCCTCAAGGCCACCTTCCGCGATCGCGACGCCAACGCCGCGGGACTTGCATTCCAAAGGCTTTCTGTGCGCAACGACGGTACAGCCGAGGCTTCTCACTTCTCCAGTGTCACTGTGACCATTAGAACCGGCACTAATACCTATACCGCAACGAAAGCCAGCCCTAGTTCATTCCCAATTGAGTTTGCAGCTGGTGATTTCACCCCTTCTTGGGATGGAAACGTTGCCGACGAGGGTTCTCTCGTGATCGAGGTCAATTTCAAGGTTCGTGCGGACCTTCCGCCAGCGGGTGATGAGCGGACAATCCAGGCAAAAGTCACGCTCACCATGCGCGAAAACGGCCAGGATACGAGCCAGACCGCCGTAAGCGGGTCAGTGTGGCTCGTTCGCCGGGCGGGGTTTGAGGAGGCGGAGGAGCGTTCGGTGCCGCCGGTGGGCCTCGGGATCAACCCCGGCGAGCGTTTCACCCAGACGATCTGGGTGGCCGACCGGGACTACAACGGGAAGAAGGTCCAGATCACCCGGCTCTGGGTGAGGAACCTCGGGACCGCGGAAACCGCGGACATCGCGGGGTTCACGGTGTGGGTGGGCACCACCCAGGTCTGCTCCGGCTGGCCAGCGGGCTACGATTTCCGCACCGGCGGCTGGATCGGGCTCACCGCCACCCAGGTGGCCGATGAAAAGGAGGCCACGATCACCATCGAGTACCGGGTCTCCCCACTGGCCACCACCGGCCGCACCATCCGTCCCGAGGTCCGGGTGGGAAGCGAGGAGCCGCCGGTGGGCTCACCGCCCACCACCCCAACCTATCAAACTCCGGTCCTCACCTACCCGGAAACCCTCACCATCTATCCGGCTGGGTTTGAGACGGTCCAGGACATCGCCATCGATCCGCGCACCGTCTACTCCACCCAGCGGTTTGTGGCCCAGAAGATCAAACTCGAGGACAAGGACGCCAATGCGGCTGGGGTAACCATCACCCGGGTTCGGGTGAAGAACGTGGGCACGGCAAGCGACACCCAGTTCGTAAAGCTCGAGGTGCGGTTGAGCGGGGAGAACGGGGCCCTCCTCGGCGAGACCACGAACCTCACGGGGTTCCGCACTTCGGGGGTGTCCATCACCCCCACCGCCAACAACACCGTGGCCGACGATGCCAAGGCGGAGCTTTGGATCTGGGTCACCCTCGCCGGCCCCGACAAGACCGTGGCCGGCCGAACCGTGCGCCTGGAGACCGTGGTCTCCTTCACCGAGGGCACAATGAGCGGCGATACCACGGCGGTTCGAGGCACCACCTTCGACATCGGGGTCAACAACCCGCCGGTGATCCAGGACTTCACCTGGACCCCGGCCAACCCCCAGTACGGCCAAGAGATCACGTTCACTCCAGGGACGATCACCGACCCCGATGGCGATGCCATCGTGTACTCCAAGTGGGACTTCGGTGCAGGGGCGAACCCGAGATACGTGGAGCGGAACGGGCCGCCGGAGACGGCCAAGACCAAGTACCCCGACGGCGGCACCTTTACTGTGGTCCTCCTCGTTCGGGATGCCAAGGGATTGGAGGGGACGAAGGCAAAAACCATAAATGTGACCCTGCGCCCGAATCAGCCGCCCACGGTGGACTTCACCTGGTCCCCCACAAGCCCCGCCGCCGGCCAGGCCGTCACGTTCACCTCCACCGTCACCGACCCCGACGATCCGCCGGATACCCCGTTCACCTACGCCTGGACGTTCGGCGACGACGGAACCTCCACCGAGGCCAACCCCACCCATACCTACGTCGCCGCCAGGACCTACACCGTGAAGCTCGAGGTCACCGACCGCCGGGGGGCCAAGGGCACGAAGGAGAAATCTGTCACCGTGACCGCACCACTGCCGCCTCCGCCGCCCACGGTCACCGCCCTTTCCGCCAGCCCCGCCGTCCCGGAGGCGGGCCAGCCGGTCACCCTCACCGCCACTGCCACCGCCCCTCAGGGTGACCCGGTCACCGCTTGGGAATGGGATTTCAATGGCGATGGCACGGTGGACGCCACCGGCACCCCACCCGTGATGCACACCTACCCCGCGGCGGGCCTGTATACGGTCAAGGTGAGGGCCCGGAACCAAGCCGGGTGGAGTGCATGGCGGGTCCTCGACCTTTACGTCCGGCCCAAGGGCGGAGCAGAGATCGGCACCCGCCTCCTCGATAACCCAGCCTCGACCCAGGCCCGGATCCAGGTGTTCCTCCCGGCCGGAGCCACGGGGGCGAAGGTCCGCGTCTTCGACGCCCTCGGCCGGCCCGTGGTGGAGCGCGACATAGCGGGGGCCCAGTTCACCTGGGACCTTAAGGACGGGGCCGGCCGAACCGTGCCCAACGGGCTCTATTTCTACTTGATCACGGCGACCCAGGACGGCCGGACGATCCGGTCCGAGGTCGGGCGGATGTTGGTGCTGCGCTGAGGAGGGGACGATGCGACGCGCTCTCCTGTTCGTGCTGTTCGGGCTCCTGGCCGGGGCGACCGCCCTCGGCCAGGGCCTTGCGAACCCGTTCGACGTGGGGCTTGGGGTGCGGGCGATGGGCCTGGGAGGGGCGTATACCGCCCTCGCCGAAGGCAGCGAGGCCCTGCTCGCGAACCCGGCCGGGCTGGCGTGGGTGCCCTCGCTGCAGGCCGACTCCACCGTGACCAATGTCCTCAACCTGTACACAGTGGGCTGGCTGGCCGGGGCCTTGCCCGGGTGGGGCGCGGGCTTGACCTACCTTTCGGTGGGCGGGATCGCCGACCCGGCCGAAGATCCCCTCACCTTCTCCACCTTTGGCCTGGTGTTGGGCTTCGGGCTAGATGCCCGCCGCATCCCGTTCCTCTCTGGACTCTTCCCGTTTCCGACAGCCGTGGGGTTGGCGCTGAAGTACCACCAGATCACGGTGGCCGACGCGTCCGGAAGCGGGATCGCCTTGGACATCGGGCTCCTGGGCCGGCTGTCCACGCCGTTCGGGGAAGTGCGGGCTGGGCTGACCATCCGTGAGCTCGGGTTCGGCGCGAGGTTGGGGGAGCGGGACGAAGGGTGGTCCACCGACCTCGCCTTGGGCGCGGCGTGGATCCACCCGTCCGGATTGCTCGGCGTCCTGGACCTCTCGACCGACTACCTCGCGGTGGGCCTAGGCTGGGCCCTGTTCCGGGAGCTCGAGGTCCGGGGCGGGGTGCGCCTCCAGGGCGGGCTCGTCCAGTGGTCACTGGGTTTGGGCGTACGGTGGCAGGCGTTCGCCGTCGACTACGCCCTTCTGACCCACCCCTGGCTCGCGCCCTCCCACCGGTTCGGGTTCGGGGTGAGCTTCTAGAACCGGACGGCCAGGGTCACCCCCCCGAACAGGGCGTGGCGGAATGGCGTCGCCGGCTGGTACCCGAACGCGTAGCCGGCCTCGGCCGATAGGCTCCACATGCCGCTCAGGGAATGACCGAATTGAGCGGTCATCTTCCCCTCCAGGCGCCCCTCCTTCCACGTGGCACTGGCCTCCATCCCTAGCGTGCCGAACTCCACGGGCCAGGACAGCCGATCGGTGAGGGTCAGGCTCCCGTCTCGGGCCTTCCAGGTCAGGGTCAGGTCGTTGCGCCATGCCCCCCGCGGCTCCCACGCCACGCGCAACGTGGCTTGGTGGTCCTCCGTCACCTGATCGGGATAGCGGGGGTGTGAGAGGACCTGCCACGACCGCTGCCAGCGGAAGCTCGGTCGGACCCCGTCCCAACCCGAGTAGTCCCAGGTGAGGGCGAGCGAAAGCACGCGGTCGGTGCGGTCCGCGGCCGGCCGATACCCGTGGCCAACGCCGACCTCGGCCTGCCAGGATGCCGTGGGCTGGCTGAGCTGGGCGATCCCGCGGACCTCCCAACGCTGCTCGCCTGTGTCCTTCCAAAAGGCCGTCAGGCGCGGGGCGAGGCGCGCGTCGCCGATGGACCAAGCCGTCCACCGGATCTCGCCCTGGATGGTCCGCTCCTCCCGCCAGTCCCCGGTGAGCAGGCGGTGGCGTCGGACCTCCTGCCAACTGGCGCTCCATGAGGCGATGGCCACTCCACCCGTCCACTTGGCGGTGACGGTCACCGTCTCGTCGCCGGGGTGGCCGCGGCTGCGGAACGGCCGGATCCAACTTCCTTCCACGCTCCAATCCCCGCTCGGCCGGAACGTGAGTTGTCCAGTGAGCTGCCCCGATGTGTACGGATCCGGGGCCGCGAGCTTCCCGCTCACCCCAAGTTGCCCGGAGAGGGCCTGCCATTCCCCGGAGACACCGGCCCGGTAGCTCAGGTCCAGGCGGGCTGCCTCGGACGGGCCGATCCCGGTAAGGGTAGGGGAAAGGGAGAGGTAGGCCTTGGCCCCCTCGGACCAGCTCCAGTCGAGACCGCCGCTCAACTGGGCACGGGGCGTGGTGAACAGGTCCACCACGTCCCACCGCCCGCGCACCTCGAGGCGGACGCTCTCCTCCTTGAGGTAGCGGGCCACGAACCCGACCCCATGGGAGTCGGATCGGCCGGCTTGCCCGATGACCTCATACCCCGGGGAGCGGGTGCTGGCGCTCAGCTCCCACCGCCAATCGCCCACGTCGCGGGCGAGGGTCAGGCCCGCCGTCACCCCGAGCCGGGTATGATCGGCCGCGGGGATGTCGCTGAATTGGCCGAGGTCGCGGCCGTCGATCTTGGTCTGGTCCGGCGGATATCGCTCCGGTTGCGGGGCGAGCCGCCACAGGTCCAGGCGGAACTCGGCATCGGCCCGGCTGCCGGCCCACAGTCCACTGCCGCCCACCCCCACCGCGGTGATCGGCCCGACCACCGCCGGAGTTGTCTCTCCATCCCGCCACAGGCCGTCCTCGGCCGCATACCATACCGCCCCGTCCCAGATCGCCATCCCGTACACGCTCTTGCCGATGGCGATCCAACCGGCCCCGGTCCCCCCGCGCAGCACCCGGATCCCCTCGTCGGTGGCCACATGGAGCTCGTCCCCGCGGGCGAGGAGGGCGCGCACCGGTCCAGGGACCGCCGGCACTTGTGTCCACCCCTCACCCTCCTGTACGTACAGGCCATCCTCCGTCCCCAGGTACAGTTGTCCCCCGGCCCAAAGGAGGGCGGTCGGCTTCGGCTGGCCAACGGGGAGATCCAGCTTCTTCCATTTCTTCGGGGCTTCGGCGTCGGCCGGGGCGAACACGGCCACCGCCTCGTCGGTGGCCAAGAACACCTGGCCTCCACCTTGAGCCAACGCCAGGACCTCGCTCCCCGGCAGGGCGTTTATCTTGTCCAACCGGATCCAGCTCCGTACCCGATCGAACGGGGACGCCTCCCACAGGCGGACCACGGTCAGCCCGACGTCGGTGGCGATGAGAAGTCGGTCCGAAAGCGCCAGGAGATCCCGCGCCGCCCGCCCCGACATCCCCTCCGCCCCCCCATACCCGGAGAAGGCCCCGCCCCGGTATACGGTGAGCCCGTTTTGGTGGGCAAATACCACGTACTCCCCGTCCGCCGCCTGGACGCGGGTGATGGCGTTGATCCGGTTTGGGGCGGGGATGCGAGCGTTGTCGTCGGCTGGGAACACGTTCTCCGAGCCGCCCAAGCTCAGGCGGTACTTCCATCCCGCCACCTCCCCGGAAAGGCGCAGCGCGGCCACGGAGTGGGTGTTGGGCATGGTCCGGCTGGTGGGCTCCGGCCGGCCAGAATCGGCCGCCCGGGACAGGGAAAGCTCCAGCCCGTCCAGACCGGGCATGGCCACCGTCAGTCCGAAGAAGTTCCGCTCGTACTCCGTGTACCCGCCCAAGCCCCCCCGCTGCCGCTCGAAGTCCACCCGCAGCTCGTCGGTCTGGGAGAGAGGCGAGAACAGGATCAGCATCCCGACCTCATAGTCGATGGTGTAGTCCGTGTTCCGCACGAGGGGCTTCCCGTTCAGGTACACCCGTTCCGACCCGGGGACCACGGACAGCCCGAGCGTGAACACGTTTCCCTCTCGCTGGTAGTCGAACGCCACCCATACCGCGGCCCCGGCACGGAAGAACGTGTCGGGGAAAGCGATGCGCAGCACCCCCTCGGCGGGGTACAACGACCAGGCAAAGTCAGCCAGGGCCGGGTCGTCGATGGGGCGGAACGCCTCTTCCCCGGGCAGGCGCACGAGGAGCGTGAGCGTCCCCTCGATCACGTCCCGCTCCCCAAGCAGGAGGTAGCGGCGCCGCGCGGCGACGGAGAACGCGTACCCTTCATCGTCCACCGTGACCTGCACGAATTGGGAAAGCTCGGCCAGGAACTTCTCCTCTAATGCGCTCCCCTCGATGAACGGGTACGTTTTCCGATCCGGGCCGGAGAGGCCATGCTGGTCGTTGTAGGCTTCGATGGTGTCCTGGACCTGACGGCGGAGGAGCACCGCCGGCGCGGCCTTAAGGAGCAGGACGTCCCCCTCGTCGCGCAGCACGAGGAAATCGCCTGTGGTGAGGGGGACTGCCGAAGCCTCCTCGATCACCTCTTGCAGGTAGCCGAGGCCCCAATCGCCGAGGAACCGCCACAGGGGTTGAGACAGCAGGAACTGGAACTGGACCTCGGAGAACCCCTCCACGAACGGGGCGCGCAGGGGCCAGAAGTACAGGCCCTCCACGTGGCGTAGGTACGGGGCCGGCTGCCAAGGGCGGTCGGGGTCCTCGGTCGCGAACAGGACCTCGGCGCGGGCGCTCTCCCCGCGGAAGGTGAGGGACTCCGAGATCCCCTCCAGGCGTGCGGCGAGGCCGCTTACCGTGACCCCATCCCCATAGTAGCTCAGCCGTGCCCCGAGGAGCTTCTTGTTGTACACCCCGAGCTCGGCCCCATCCGCCCCGACCACGAAGTGTCCGAGCTGCCCCTCCCAGGGTGGGCGGTCCACCAGGAGCACGAAGTCCTGGAAGGCCGAGCCGAGCTGATCGTTGAAGCTGGCCTTGAGGGTCAGGAACCCCAGGGCGATGCCGGTGACCTCGGCCCAAAGGGATTGGCCCAACACGAGCTGAGCAGGGGGGATGTTCTCCAGCGCCAGGAGCTCTGGGGCGCCGATCCCAAACCGTACGGCCCACGTCTTTTCCCCGGTCACGGTGAGGGTGAACGATGGGGTCTGAACCTGGGCCAGCCCGGCGAAACCGATGAGCACGATCGAGATAAGCCACGCTTTTGTCATGGGAACCTCACGGTTAAGGATACGCGAACCGCGGCCGGGAGCACGGGGTGGGCCACCGCCGCCCAGTCGAGCTGGAACGAGCTCCACCGGACTGAGACACCGAACGAGACGGAATTCGCGGTCACGCCTGCCCGGACCGCGATGTCCCCTGCCCACAGCTCGCCCCCTGCGGCCAGTGCCGGTGCCCCCGCGGCGAGGCCGGTTGCGTCCAGCGCCACGATTCCGGATAGGAAGGTGCCCCATCGGAACGGGACCGCGACGCCTACCGCCAGGGTCCGTGGCCAGTCCTCCCCTGGGAACGCCGGCTGGGAAAGCACCCCTTGCCAAACGAGGCCCACCTGGACCGGGCCCTGCCAGAGCACCCCTGCGTCCACCGCCCACCCCAGCGCCTCCCGTGGGGCCACCGGATGGAGCAGCCGCGCCCGCGTTCCCATGGAGAGCCCGCCGTAGATGGGGATCCCGACCGCGGCCACTGCCCCCTCCACCCGGAACGCGAGCCCAGGGCCGATGGACCCAGCGTCGAGGGCCATCGCGGCCACGCCCAGCCCAGGGCCAGCGAGGGACACGAGGGCGAAGTCGGCAGCCCCGAATTGGCGCGCGTACGCGGACAGGGCCTCCCATCCCGCCGTGCCCACTAGAGCAGCCGGGTTCAGGAACAGCCCTTCGCCGTCGGCCACGGCCAGGCCGGCCCCGGCCATCCCTGCCGACCGGGCGCCCCCGGCGAGGGCGAACAGGACGTCGCCCCCCACGTGCCCTTGGCCGAGGCCCGCCACCGCCACGGCGAGGACCAGCGCCGCCACGCTCCGGATCATCGCTGCACCACCAACCGCACCACCTCTGACTGCCCGCGGTCGGTGACGAGGACCACGAGGTACAGGCCGCTCGCCACCGGCCGGCCGTCCGCCGCCCGGAGGTTCCACCGGATTTCCCCCTCCTGCCCCGTCAGCCGCCACGCGGCGAGGCGGCGTCCGGCGATGTCGTACACGTGCAGTTCCGCCCACGTGGCCCCCTCCGGCCACCGATAGCGGAACACGGCCTCCCGGTCCACCGGGTTGGCCAGGGCCGCAACCACCGGGGCCTCGCCCGGTCCCCCACTGGAGACGAGGTCCGCCGCCCGCAGCACGTCCAGCTTCCCCGCCCCCCACGCGTCGTTGGGGGCCGACCCCACAAACGCGTCTCGCCGTGCCCCACCGGTGAGCGCCTCCTTGAGGTCCTGCCAATCCAGGCTGGGGTTGCGGGAGAGGAGCAGGGCCACCGCCCCGGTCACGTGGGGCGCGGCCATGCTCGTCCCGAGGAGCATGGAGTGCTCCCGGTCAGGGAGGGTTAGCCACGGTGAGGGCGGCGCGTCCCGGGATCGGGCGGAGGCGATCCACGCCCCCGGCGCGGCGAGATCCGGCTTGAGCCGGCCGTCCCGGGTCGGGCCGCGGGAGGAGAACGGGGCCAGCGCCCCGAGCTGGTACTCCTCGGCCATCGATTGTTCTCCCGCGAGCGACGTCCACCGGTTCTTGGTGATGTACGCCCCCACGGTGATCACCCGGCGGGCGTTGCCCGGCTCGGCAATGGCCCTGCTCCCGTCCCCTTCCACGAACCACCCCTCAGCGGGGTCCTCCACCCACCCGTCCACCCGGCCGCCTCGCACGGGGTCGAGGGTGATCGTCCACCGCGCTCCGCGCTCCGCCCCGATGAGGGAGATGTAGATGACCCTGTCCCCATTGGGCGGGATGGAAACCGCGTTGTCCAGCTGCACCGACCCCGAGGCGGTGGGGGCCCACCGGGTGGTGCCGGGGAAGGCGGTGACCGTCTCCCCGGTGGGGGCTGTCACCCCCACGGTGAAGCTCGCCGCCGCCGGGTGCCAGAGCTGCACTCCTACGACCTCTCTCTCGGCCACGAGGTGCCACGTGGTGCGGGCCCGGACGTCGGCCCCCACGTGGATCTTCCTGTCGCCCTCGTTCCCCGCGGACACGACCACCGCCCGCCCGGGGCGGTCCACGAGGGCGTCGATCATCTGCTCGAACAGGGACGTCCCGTCATGGGGCCCGGCGTGTCCGCCCAGGGACAGGTTCACCACCGCCGGCCTCCCCAGCGCTGCCGCTGCCTCGAACACGAACCGCACCCCGTCCACCACGTCATCCTCGTAGAACGTGGTCTTCACCACCACCAGGTCCGCCCCCGGGGCCACCCCGCGCAGGCCGAGGGTGGAGGAGGTACCGTCGCCGGCGGCGATCCCGGCGACGTGGGTGCCGTGGCCCAGGGTGTCCATGGTGGGGGGGATTCCGACGGCGATGGCCGCCTCAAGGTCGTTCCGGGTGAACACGCGGCCGTAACGACGTTCCTCGAACGCGTCTCCCCACCACGGCGGCATCCACCCGCCGGGGGCGGTCTGATCCCATAGGTAGACGATCCGCGTCTCCAGCTCGTCCCCGGCACGCCCAGTGCGAAAGTCCTTGTGCAGGACGTCGATCCCCGAGTCCACCACCCCCACGATCACCCCCTGGCCGGTGGTGCTGAGGGTGCTGTACCACAACGCCGGGGCCCCCACCTCAGGCACGGACCGGTCCAGGGTTGGGGAAAGGGGGCGGCTGGCCGCGACGTATACCACCTCCGGGTGGTCGGAGAGCGCCGGGAGATCCGGCACCGCCACCTCACCGGTGGCGAGGCGCCCCACGACCTGGCGGGGCTGGAACCCGGGAAGGGCATGGGCGGACCCGATATCGCGCGTTTGCACGAACACCCGCACCCGCAGCTGGTTCAGGGCCGGCGGGACCTGTCCTGGGCGGAGCGGGACCCCGTCCACGGACGCGGATGCGATCTGGAGGAGCACCTGGGGGTCGAGGAGCTGTGCCGGGCCGCCCTCGGTTTGGGCGTGGACGAGCGCGCGCAGCACGGGATCCAGGCGTTCCGGGCCGGCCCAGGCCGGCCCAGCGAGGGAGGCGACCAGGGCGAGGATCAGGAGCCACCGAGGCATGTCGGCATTGTAGCCGCCCCCTCGCGCGCCGGCTACGCGGGGCCGTTGATCCCGGGGAAAATCAGGGCTACAATAAAGTGATATGGACAGAAGGTCAATTCCACCGCCGCGCAACCTGCGCAGCCTCACCTTCATCCTGGTGATGGTGGTGGTGGCGCTGCTCCTGGCCCAGGCGTTTTGGCCCTCCAGCCAGCAGCGGGCGAATGAGTTCAGCTATTCGTACCTACAGGACAGGATCCGGGCCGGAGAGGTCCAGGAGGTCATGATCCAGGGCAGCCGCATCGAGGGCGCGCTGGCAAGCGGGGAGCGGTTTGTAGCCCAAGGCCCGCCCGAGGGCTCGCCCCTGTACGTGGAGCTGGTCCGGCTTATGGACGAGAACGGCGTTCGCTACCGGTTCCAGGCGGCCAGCGGGGGGGCGTGGCTCCTGCCGCTCCTGATGTACCTCCTCCCCGTGGTACTGGTGATCGTGTTCTGGATGTACATGATGCGCCGCATGCAGGGGGGCGGGGCGTTCACGTTCGGCCAGTCCCGGGCGAAGCTGGTGGCCAAGGAGTTCACCAAGGTCACGTTCAAGGACGTGGCCGGGATCGACGAGGTGCTGGAAGAGGTGCGGGAGATCGTGGACTACCTCCGCGACCCCCATCGGTTCTCCCGCCTCGGGGCCAAGATCCCGAAGGGGATCCTCCTCGTGGGGCCGCCGGGCACCGGCAAGACCCTCCTTGCCCGGGCCATCGCCGGGGAAGCGGGGGCCCCATTCTTCTCCATCTCCGGCTCCGATTTCGTGGAGATGTTCGTCGGGGTGGGAGCAGCCCGGGTGCGGGACATGTTCCAGAAGGCCAAGGCCAGCGCCCCGTGCATCGTGTTCATCGACGAGATCGACGCGGTGGGCCGCAAGCGCGGGGCGGGCTTGGGCGGCGGCCACGACGAGCGCGAGCAGACCTTGAACCAGCTCCTGGCGGAGATGGACGGGTTCGAGGGGAATACGGGCGTGATCGTGCTCGCCGCCACCAACCGCCCGGACGTGCTCGATCCGGCCCTCCTCCGGCCAGGCCGGTTCGACCGCAAGATCGCCGTGCCCCCGCCGGACCTGCACGGCCGCGAGGCGATCCTCAGGATCCACACCCGGGACAAGAAGCTAGCCCCAGACATGGACCTGAGCCTGCTCGCCCGGCGGACCCCTGGGTTCGTAGGGGCAGACCTGGAGAACGTGTGCAACGAGGCTGCCCTCCTCGCCGCCCGCTCCAACAAGGACCGCATCGAACTGCGTGACTTTGAGGAGGCGCTGGACCGGGTCCTCACTGGCCTCGCCCGCCGCGGCATGTACATCAAGGAGGAGGAACGGCTGCGCATCGCGTACCACGAGACCGGACACGCCCTGGTGAGCAAGCTCCTCCCCCACACCGATCCCATCCACAAGGTGACCATCGTCCCCCGCGGCACCGGGGTCCTCGGGTTCGCCCTGCCCCTCCCCACCGAGGACAAGTACATCATCTCCAAGGCCGAGCTCCTGGACCGGCTGACGGTGCTGTTCGGGGGGCGGGCGGCGGAGGAGATCGTGTTCGGCGAGCAGACCACCGGGGCGGCGGAGGACTTCAAGCAGGCCACGGAGATCGCCACCCGCATGGTCGTGGAGTACGGGATGTCCGAGGCGCTGGGCCCAATCAGCCTGGGCAAGGAGCGGACAAACATCTTCCTCGGCGAGGAGATCGTCAAGAGCGACGCGCACTCCGAGGAGCTGTCCGCTGCGGTGGACCGGGAGATCCGCAGCATCCTCACCCAGGCCTACGCAAAGGCCAGAGACCTCCTCGCCCGCAACCGAGCAGCCCTGGACCGGGTGGCCCAGGAGCTTCTGCGGCGGGAGGTACTCGGAAGCGACGATCTCAACGCCCTGCTCGCCGACGTCGCGCTCGAACCGGCGGGATGACCCGGATCGCCGTCCTCGGGGCCACCGGCTCCATCGGCACCCAAGCCCTCGACGTCGTCCGCGAACTGCGCGCCCGGGGGGAACCGGTGGCAGTGGTGGCCCTGGCCGCGGGCCGCAAGGTCGAGGTCCTGGCCGCCCAAGCGCGGGAGTTCGGGGTGCGCCGGGTGGGGGTGGCCGGTGCGGCCGAGGCCACGGCCATCCGGCGGCTGCTCCCGCCTGAGGTCGAGGTCATCCCCGGTCCGGAAGGCCTTGCCGCGCTCGCCTCGCTTCCTGAAGTGGATCTCGTGCTCAACGCGGTGGTGGGGGCAGCCGGGCTCGTGGCCACCCTGGCCGCCCTCCGCGCCGGAAAGAAGCTCGCCCTGGCGAACAAGGAATCCCTGGTCGTGGCCGGAGAGCTGGTGCTGGCGGCGCGGATGCGGCCGGACCAGATCGTCCCCGTGGACTCCGAACACGCCGCCCTGTGGCAGCTCCTCGCCGGGGTGCGCCCCGATGAGGTGGCCCGTCTTTGGCTGACCGCGTCCGGAGGGCCGTTCCGCGACCGGGATCCGGCCACACTGGCTCAGGTGACCCCGGCGGAGGCCCTCGCCCATCCCACGTGGCGCATGGGGCCCCGGATCACCGTGGACTCGGCAACCTTGGTGAACAAGGCGTTCGAGGTCATCGAAGCCCATCACCTGTTCGCCGCGCCGTGGGACCGGATCGGGGTGCTGCTGCACCCGGAATCGCGGGCCCATGCGTTGGTGGAGCTGGTGGACGGGACAGTGGTGGCGCAACTGGCCCCGGCGGACATGCGTATCCCCATCCGGGCCGCGCTGACCCATCCCCGGCGGCTTCCCCCGCCCCCGGCGCGATTGCCCCTGGAGGGGCTCCGGCTCGCGTTTCGTGAGCTCCCCCGGGACCGCTACCCCGCGTTTTGGACGGTGCTCGCCGCCGGGAAGGCGGGCGGGACGGCACCGGCGGTGGCCAACGCCGCGGACGAGGTGCTGGTGAACGCGTTCCTGCGCGGGAAGATCTCGTTCCCAGCCATTGCCCACGGCATCGAGACCGTGCTCGCGCGGCACGTTCCTCAATCGATTGCCAGCCTGGAGGCGGTCCTCGCCGCCGACAACTGGGCGCGGGCCGAGGCGGAGCGGGTTGTGGACCGCGCGCGCCGTTGGGTATAAAATGCCGACCATGATTACCAGTAAGCGGTTAGGCTATGGAGTGCGGATCCTCTACGAGCTCGCTACCAAGCCGACTGGCTACCACTCAGCTCGCGAGATCGCCGACGGCTATCACGTCCCCGAGGCGTTCGTGCGCAAGATCCTCCTCGATCTCCGTCGGGCTGGCGTGGTCACCGCCCAGAAGGGCCGCACCGGTGGGTACCGCCTGGCCCGTTCCCCGCAAGAGATCAAGCTGGACCAGGTCATCAAGGCCCTGGAGCCGGAGACGCCGGTCCTCGTGTACGGGAAGGTGCGGGGCGGAGGCTACCCCATGAACGAGGGTTGCCCCACTGTGCCCTTCTGGCGGCAGCTTGAGGCGCGCTTCATCCAGGAGCTCGCCGGCAGCACGCTGGCCGATGTGGTCGGCCTGGCCAAGAAGCCAGGGGAGGCGGGGAAGCCGGGCGCGCGCAAGGGGAGGGGCAAGCGATGAAGCCCAGCCCGGACACGGTTCGGGCGATCATCCGCGACCACGTCATCGATCCCGAGCTCGGGATCAACGTGGTGGACATGGGCCTCATCTACGACGTCCGAGTGGATGACGACCAGATCCTCGTGGACATGACCCTCACCACCCCTGGGTGCCCGCTGGCCGCGTCCCTGCCGGCCCAGGTGGAGGAGGTCCTGCGCCGGGAGTTCGAGGGGTACGACGTCGAGGTCAGCCTGGTGTGGGAGCCCCGCTGGACTCCGGACATGATGTCTGAGGAGGTCCGCCGCCAATTTGGCGCCCTGTGAGTACCACCCGTTGCCAACTTTGCGGAAAGCGCACGGGCGACCGACGCTGTCCGGCGTTGGACCAGCGCCTGTGCAGCCAGTGTTGCGGGGCTCATCGCGGCCGGTTCATCCGGTGTCGGCCTGACTGCACCTATTACCTGGCGGCAGAAGAACGGCTGCGGGCCCGGCGGGCGCGGGAGCTCGTCCAGGCGTGGGCCGCGTGGCGCCGTGAACTCGATGCGGCGGGCCGCGAGATCACGTGGTCATACGTGGAGGCCCTGGCCGAGGCGCTGGCGGCGATCCTCCACCGCGAGCCGGCCGACGACGCCGACGTACAGGCAGCCCTTGTGTACCTCGCCCAGAGCCTGTCCCCGGTGGTGATGGTCGGAACGGCGCCTCCCCCGTTGGGACGGATCCTGGTCGATCTGTTCAGCCCCCTTCGCCAGAAGGGCAGGGTCGACGGGGACAAGCTGCGCGGGGCCGCGCAAGCGGTTGCCGATTGGCTCGGGTGCTACCGCAGCCCGGAGGACGAGAAACGGTTCGTGCGTGGACTGTTGGGCGCGTTTCCCCCGCCCGCCGAGGAGGAGCAGGGCCTCATCGTGCGGCCCTGAGCCAGCGGGGGAGGCCGAGGAGCCAGGCGAGCCCCAGGTAGAGGACAGCTCCCAACATCGTCCCCACCGCTACTTCCACCCATGGGCCGTACGGGACGAGGAAGCGGTCGGCTACCGCCACGCTCAAGCCCATCCCGGTCGACGCCAGCCCCACAGCCACGACCGGTCGCCACTGAACCCACCCCGGATGGCGCCGCCACAGGACAATCCCCAGGAGGAGGGCATCGGCCCAGCCGGCGATCCCGGTGGCCAGGGCCAAGCCGAACGTGCCCCAGATCCGCACCCACCACAGGTTGAGCCCCACGTTCAGGGTCAGGGCCACCGCCCCGGCCAGAACGGGGAGAGCGGGCCGGCCCAGGGCGAAGAACGCCCGCGAGAACAGGTACACGAGCGCGTAGGCCCACAGGCCCGCGAGGTACCCGGCGAGCGCCCCGTACGTGCGCAGGGTGTCGGCGGCGGTGTACGCCCCCCGCTGAAACAGCACGGCCAGGATCGGCCGGCCCAACACGAGGAGGCCGGCCATCGCCGGGAGCATGCACGCCGCGGTGACCAGGAACCCCCGCGCGAGCGCGGTCCGGAACCCCTGCTCCTCGCCCCGGGCCACGTGCTGGGCGAGGCGGGGCAGGGCGACCGCGGCCACGGAGGCCGCCACCACCCCGAGGGGAAGCTGGAACAGCCGCATCGCGTACTGGAGGACGGCGATGGACCCGTCAGCGAGGTACGAGGCGAGGCGGTTGTCGACGAGCGTGTTCACCTCGGCCACCATCAGCCCGCCCAGCACCGGTAGCAGGCGCCGTCCCACGTCCCCGAGGTCGGGATGAGGCGGCCACACCGGCCCCCGCCCGAGGATCCGGCCGCGCAGAAACGGGAGCTGGATCGCGACCATGCCCACGCCGCCCACCAGCGACCCGGCGGCGAGGCCGAAGATCGGGGGGCGAAGCCAGCGGGACAGGAACACCGCGCCCACCACCATGCTCAGGTTGAGGGCCGCCGGAGCGAGGGCTGGCAGGAAGAACCGGCCGTGGGCGTTGAGGATCCCCCCGCTCAACGCGGCCACGGACACGAACCCGATCAGGGGGAACAGCCACTGGGCGAGGTTCACCGCCTGGGCCATCTTCTCCGGAGGGAAGCCGGCGGCGAGGATGGGCACATACCACCGGGCGAGCAGGGCCCCGACCAGGCACAGCGGGGGGAGGACGACGAACAGGAGGGCGAACGTGGACCGGGCCAGAGCGTCGCCTTCCCCGTGCTCCTTGGCCCGGGCGTACACGGGGAGGAACGCGGCGGCGAGCCCCCCCTCCCCAAGGAGCTGCCGCAGCGCATTGGGGATGAACAGGGCCACCAGGAACGCATCGTACGAGGCCGAGGCCCCGAACACGTAGGCCACGGCCGCGTCGCGCACAAGGCCGGTGATGCGGGAGAGGGTCGTCCCCAGGGCGGACCGTGCCACCGCCCACAGGAACGGACCCATAAGCTAGCACCCCAGGGATTCCGCCAGGAATCCCTGGGGGTCCCGCTTATCCGAACCCCGACCGACGAGCGCTGCCGGTATGCTCGCCTCTTTCGGCCACCCCGTCCTCAGGCGGCGGCCTCGACCTTCACCATCACCGTGGCGGTGATGTCCTCGTACAGGGTGATCTCCGCCGGGTACTCCCCCAGCGCCTCCACTGCTCCCATTCGGATCCGGTCCGGATCGATCTTCTCGCCGAACCGCTCCTCGATCGCCCGGGCCAGGTCCGCGGGGCGCACGGCGGCGTAGAGCTTGTCCTCGTCGTGCACCCGGCGGGGGAACACGAACTCCGCCCCGGCGAGCTTCTCCGCCAGCGCTTGGGCCCGGGTGCGGCGGTCGGCGAGCTCTGTCTTGTATTGGGCACGCAGCTTGGCGAACCGGGCCATTGCGTGGGCGGTGGGGGGGACAGCGAGCTTCTGCGGGAACAGGTAGTTACGGGCGTGGCCGTCCTTGACGTCCACCACGTCCCCGGGGATCCCTAGGCCCGGCACTTCCCGGATCAACAGTACCTTCACGTGCATCACCCCTTGGCCCGGTAATGGTAGAGGGGGATGATCCCCAGTTCAAATCCCGTGCTATACTTGCCCCGATGGCCCGGTGGGGGGAATGGGATCTTGAGGGCCGCGTCCTGGTGGTGGGCGTGGTGAACGTGACCCCGGATTCGTTTTCCGACGGGGGACGGTTTTTCGATCCCGACGCCGCGGCGGCCCATGCCCTGCGCCTGGCCAAGGAGGGCGCAGACCTTGTCGACATCGGCGGCGAATCCAGCCGGCCCGGGGCGGAGCCGGTCCCGGCCGAAGAGGAGCTGCGGCGAGTGCTGCCGGTGATCGAGCGGCTGCGCGGCCGCCTGGGGGTGCCGATGTCGGTGGACACCACCAAGGCCGCGGTGGCTGAGGCTGCCTTGCAGGCCGGGGCGCAGATCGTCAACGACATCTCCGCCCTGCGTGCCGACCCTGGAATGGCCCGGGTGGTGGCCGGCCACGGCGCCTTGGTGGTGCTGATGCACATGCAGGGCACCCCGAGGACGATGCAGCTCGCCCCCCACTACCAGGATGTGGTTCGCGAGGTGAGGTCGTTCCTGGCCGAGCGGATCGAGGCGGCCGCCGCGGTCGGCATCGACCGCGATCTCGTCGCCGTCGACCCCGGGATCGGGTTTGGCAAGACGGTGGAACACAACCTGGACCTCCTGCGGCGGCTTGACGAGCTCGGCGAGCTCGGCCGGCCGATCCTGGTCGGCCCGTCGCGCAAGAGCTTCCTCGGGGCGGTGCTCGGCCTGCCGGTGGCGGAGCGGCTGGAAGCGACGCTCGCCGCCTGCGCGGTGGCCGTGGCCCGGGGAGCGGACATGGTCCGCGTCCACGACGTGGCCCCGGTGCGGCGGGCGGTGGACCTGGCCGTTCGGCTCAGGGCAAGGAGGGGAACATGAAGCTGGACCTGGAAGCGATGCGGGCCGCTCCCGGCCGCCCGTTCGCGGTGAGCGGCGAGGAGGACATCCCCACGCTGGACTGGCGGGGCGAGTCGCTCCTGGTGGAGGGAGCGGTGCATGCTGATGCGGTTGCGTTCTATCAGGAGGAGCGGGTGGTGCTGAGGGTGCGCGTTCAGGGACGGGTGCACCGCCCGTGTTCCCGGTGCCTGGTGGACCTGGTGGAACCGGTGAACTACGAGGACTCCCTGGAGGTGATGCCCGACGAGCTCGTCGGCTCCTATCTTGAGCTGCGGCCGATGATCGAGGCCGGGATGCGGATTGGGCTTTCCCTGAAGCCCTTGTGCCGGCCGGATTGCCGCGGCCTGTGCCCGACGTGCGGGGCGGACCTGAACCGGGAGGGACATCGGCCGGGGTGTGGGACGAAGGAGACCCGAGATCCTCGGCTGGCCAAGCTCAAGGAGCTCCTATGAGGGCGATCCGGGTCCTCGGCGTGGACCCTGGGCTGACCGCCACCGGGTACGCGGTGGTGGCCGGCGATGGTGCCCGGCCGGAGGTGCTGGCCGTGGGCACGATCCGCACGCAAGCTACGGTTCCGGTCCCCGACCGGTTGAGCGCCATTCACGGCAAGCTCGCCCAATTGATCGCCATCTACGACCCCACTGGGGTGGCGGTGGAAGAGGTGTACCTCGCCCGCAACGCCCCGTCGGCGATGGCCACGCGGGAGGTGGTGGGCGTGGTGAAGCTCCTCGCCCAGGGCCGGCGCCTCTACACGTTCGCCCCGCGCGAGGTGAAGAAGTGGATCTGTGGCAGCGGATCCGCCCCGAAAGACCAGGTGATCCACATGGTGCAGAGCCTCGTCGGGGCAAGAGATCTCGACAGCGATCACGCCGCCGATGCCCTGGCCATCGCGATCTGCGCCCTCCTGGAGAGGACGGGATGAACGTCTACCAGGCCCTGGGGATCCACGAGGTAGCGGAGCGGCTCCTCCTTGTGGATGGTCATTCCGCCCTGTTCCGCTCTTTCTACGCGATCCCCGACCTCGCCACGTCCAACGGGGAACCGGTTAACGCCCTGTACGGGTTCGTTCGCACCCTCCTCATGGCCCTCCGCCAGTACCCGTCCCGGTATGTGGCGGTGGCGTTCGACGCGGAGGGGAAGACCGTGCGCCACGCGACCTACGCCGACTACAAGGCGACGCGGAAGCCGATGCCGGAGGCGTTGGCCAGGCAGCTGCCGCGAGTGCGGGAGCTCCTCGATGGGTTCGGGATCCCCTACCTGGAGTGCCCTGGGTACGAGGCCGACGACATCATGGCCACCCTGTCCTGGGCCGCCGAGCGGGAGGGGATCCCCGTCCTCCACCTCACCGGGGACAAGGACATGGCCCAGCTCGTGAGCGATCGGGTGGCCCTGCTCCGACCAGGACGTAAGCCCAGCGACCGTTTGGTGTTCCTCGACCGGCGTGGGGTGGAGGAGCGGTTCGGCGTCCCGCCGGAGCGCATCGTGGACCTCCTTGCCCTGGAGGGGGATGCGGTGGACAACGTCCCCGGGGTCAAGGGGGTCGGCGAGAAGACCGCGGTCGAGCTCCTGCGCGAGCACGGGTCGCTGGAGGAAGTGCTCGCCGCCGCGACCCGGGTCCGCAATCGCAGGATCGCCCACGCCCTTACCGAACACCGCGAGGAGGCATTGCTGTCGCGGGAGCTGGTGCGCCTGAAGGAGGTCCCGTTGGGCCTTGCCGTGGCCGACTGCCAGCCCCGGCCCATCGATCCGGAACGGCTGGTGGAGGTGCTCGAGGGCCTCGAGTTTCGGTCCATCCTGGCCGAGCTCAAGCTGCAGGCGGGTCCGGCGCCGCGCTACGAGGTGGTGCTCAGCGAGGACGCGTTCGCTGCCCTGCTTGACCGGTTGGCCGGGGCCGAGGAGTTCGCCCTGGACCTGGAGACGACGAGCACCGATCCCCTCGCGGCGGAGATCGTGGGGATCGCGGTAGCGGTGGAGCCGTATGCGGCCTACTACATCCCGGTGGGGCATCGGTACCCAGGGGCGCCGCCCCAGCTCCCCCTCCCGAAGGTCCTCGCGGGGTTGCGCCCCCTCCTCGAGGGGGAGAAGACCCGGATCATCGGGCAGAACCTGAAGTACGACCTCCAGGTGCTCGCGGGCTACGGGATCGAGGCCCGTGGGGTTGCGTTCGATGCCATGATCGCCCACTGGCTCCTCCGCCCCGACGCCCCGGCCCACGGCCTCGATGTGGTGGTGCGGGATGAGCTCGGGGAGAAGGTGCAGACGTACCAAGAGCTCCTCGCCGAAGGGGGAGAGAAGGAGATCCGCGAGGTCCCGGTGGAGCGGGCGGCCCGCTATTCGGGGGAGGACGCGGAGGTGGTGTGTCGGCTGCGGCCCCGGCTCACGCAACGGCTGCGAGAGGCTGAGCTGCTCCCGCTTTTCGAGGAAATAGAGGTTCCGCTGATCGACGTCCTGCGGTGGATGGAACGCCGCGGGGTGCTCCTGGACGTGGACGTGCTGCGGGAGCAGGGGAAAGAACTGGAGGTCCTCCTCGACCAGCTCCGGGGGGAGCTCTACGCCCTGGCCGGCTGTACGTTCAACCCCAACTCCACCCCCCAGGTGCGGGAGGTCCTCTACGGGCGGCTGAAGCTGCCGGTGCTGGAGCGGACCAAGACTGGCCCTTCCACCGATGCGTTGGTGCTGCGGGAGCTCGCCCTCTACCACGAGTTCCCCGGCAAGCTCGTGGCGTACCGGGAGCTCGAGAAGCTCAGGAACACGTATGTGGAGAAGCTTCCGGCCTACGTGCACCCCAAGACCGGCCGGGTCCATACCTCGTTCAACCAGACCGGGACCGCCACCGGGCGCCTCTCCTCGTCCGATCCCAACCTCCAGAGCATCCCGTCCCGGCACGAGGTGGGGGTGGACATCCGCCGGGCGTTCGTGGCCCCGCCGGGGCGGGTGCTCCTCGGGGCGGACTACTCCCAGATCGAGCTCCGGATCCTCGCCCACCTCTCCGGGGACGAAGGGCTCATCGAGGCGTTCCGGCGGGGGCAGGACCTTCACCAGCGCACCGCGTCCGCGATCTTTGGCGTGCCGCCGGGGCAGGTGGACGGGCGGATGCGCACCGTGGCCAAGCGCGTGAACTTCGGCATCATCTACGGGATCAGCCCGTACGGCCTGGCCCGGGACCTTGGGATCTCCCAATCCGACGCGAAGTTCTTCATCGACCGGTTTTTCGCCACCTACCCCACGGTGGCCACGTTCGTGGAGGCGTTGGTGGAGGAGGCGCGGCGGACCGGGTATGCGCGGACCCTTCTCGGCCGTCGGCGCCCCCTGCCCGGGCTGGCCGCGGCCGACCGGCGGGGGGCCGGGGCGGACCGCAGGAACGCGATCAACACCCCGATCCAGGGCTCGGCCGCTGATCTCATGAAGCTCGCCATGCTTCGCCTGCACGAGGCGTGGCGGGAGGGGGACCTTGTGGCGGAGATGATCCTCCAGATCCACGACGAGCTCGTGTTCGAGGTGGACGAAGCCGAGGCGGCGGCTGCTGCGGAGCGGGTGAAGCGGCTCATGGAGGGGGTGTGGGAGCTCAAGGCCCCCCTTAAGGTGGACGTAAAGCTCGGCAAGAGCTGGGGCGACCTCTAGCCGGCAAGGCCGCGGGCGGCGGCCCGGTCGGCGACCACTGTCAGATTGGGATGGAGTTGGAGGATCGACGCCGGCACGTCAATGGTGATCGGGCCGGAGAGCGCACGGGCGAGGATCCCCGCCTTTTCTTCGCCGCTTGCAAGGAGGAGCACCCGGCGGGCGCGCATGATCGTCTTGATCCCCATTGTGATCGCGTGCGTCGGCACGTGTTCGAGCCTTCCGAACGCTTGGGCTTCCCGCTCCCGTGTCTCCTGGGAGAGGACGGCCACATGGGTCGGGGTCTCCCAAAGGGTGCCCGGTTCGTTGAACGCGATGTGGCCATTTTCGCCGATCCCAAGGACGGCAAGGTTAATCCCACCACTTTTTCGAATCAGCTCCTCATAGCGGATGCACTCAGCTTCCGGATCTTCAGGGAGACTCGCCGGGATGTGCACCTTGTCCTTCGCTAGGTTAACGTGATCCCAAAGGTACCGGCGCATGTAGGCAGAAAAGCTTTGGGGATGGTCGGGCGGGATGTCCAGGTACTCGTCCAGGTTGAACGCCGTGGCCCGGGAGAAGTCCACCAGGCCCTCCTGATACAGGCGGATCAGGGCTTCGTACATTCCCTTTGGGGTTTCCCCGGTGGGAAGGGCAAGGACGGCATCCGGGTCGTGCAGGAGCGCCTGTGCCACCAGCTGGCCGGCGGCCTGGCTCAGCTCGCGGTAGTCTGCAGTGATGAGAAGGTTCACCGGTTCCCCTCCCGGGAGAACACCACCTCGCCCGCGCGCACGGTGGCCCACACCGCGAGGTCATCGTCCAGGAGGACGAGGTCCCCGTCCGCGCCCAGCGTCAGCTCCCCCTTCCGGCTGGCCAATCCCAGCGTCCGGGCCGGATTGGCCGTGGCCAGGCGCACCGCCTCCGCCGGCGACAAACCAGCGAACGCTGCTGTGTTCTGCACCGCCCGTTCCATGGTCAGCACCGAGCCAGCCAACGTGCCATCGCGCAGGCGCACCTCGCCGGCACGGGCGATGATCTCCTGGTCCCCCAGTTGGTAGATACCGTCCGGCATGCCGGTGGCGCTGGTGGCATCCGTGATGAGGCACAGCCGGTCCAATTGGCCGCGGGCGGCTAGGAACTCCACGAGCAGCCGGATCACCGCCGGGTGGATGTGCACCCCGTCCGCGATCACCTCGAGCGTGGTGTGGGATGAGGACAAGGCAGCCCCGACCACCCCCGGCTCACGGTGGTGGAGGCCGCTCATCGCGTTGCCGAGGTGGGTGAAGTGGCGCACCCCGTGGGCAACGGCGTCCATGGTCTGCTCATTGGCGGCGGTGTGGCCCACGGCCGGCACCGCTCCGATGGCCAGGATGTCCGCGAGCAGCTGGTCCGCGCCCGGTCGCTCCGGGGCGAAGGCCACCACCTTCACCAGGTCCTGGTATCCCTCGACCAGCTTGCGGAGGGCTCCTGCCGAGGGGGGGCGCAGCCAACGCGGGTTGAATGCGCCCTTTTTGGCGGGAGAGACGAACGGGCCCTCCAAGTACAGGCCGGCGATCCCGGGCTCCGCCGCCTCGGCCACCGCGGCCATGGCCCGGCGCATACGATCCACTGGGGCCGGGACGATTGCCGCAAACAGGGTCGTGGTGCCGTGGGCGGCGTGGAAGGCTGCGATTGTCCTTATTGCCTCTGGCTCCGCGTCCATGAACTCGGCCCCGCCTCCTCCGTGGACGTGCATGTCGATGAAACCCGGCGCGAGGTACCGCCCGGCCGCATCCAGCACCGGGCAGCCGTGAGGGACGGCGGAGGGGAGTACCCGGCCCAGCGCGGCGATCCGCCCTTCGCGCACCAGGCAATCGCCCTCCTCCATTGGGGCTAGCAGGCGGGCGCCCCGCACCCACAGGTCAGCCATGTGTTGCCTCCTGCAGGGCGCGCACGAACCGGGCGGTGATGGCCTCTGGGTTGGTGATGGCCGTGCCCACCACCACGGCGTGGGCGCCGAGGCTGATGGCTTGGCACACCTCTTCGGGCGTCCAGAAACGGCCTTCAGCGATCACCGGTACTTGGACCCGGGCCACCAGCTCCCGGACCAGGTCCAGGTCAGGGCCGGCGCGCCTGTGAGCCGTGGCCGGGGTGTACCCGGAGAGGGTGGTGGCGACGATGTCCGCGCCGGCGGCGACCGCGGCCGATGCCTCCTCCACGGTGGAGATATCGGCCATGACCAGCACGTGATAAGTGCCCTTGATGGCGCGCACGAGCTCGGCCAAAGTGACGCCCCCAGGCCGCGGGCGCGCCGTGCCGTCCACGGCCACGATGTCCGCTCCAGCGCGGATCACGGCCCGCGCGCTTGCCACGTCCGGGGTGATGTACACATCTGGGCTGAGGTCGCGCCGTTTGTAGATGCCGATGATGGGGAGAGATGTAGCCCGACGGATGGCGCGTACGTCTGCAGGGCCATTGGCTCGGATGCCCACCGCCCCGCCCTGCTCGGCGGCCACCGCCATCGCGGCCATAAACCGGGGTCCATGAAACGGCGATCCTTCACCGGCCTGACAGGACACGATCAAGCCTCCCTGGATGCGTTCAAGCACGCCTTCCACTGTCTTCCTCCTCCATCTCCGCAACCAAGGCCGTGGCCGCCGCAGTCAGCACCATCGTGGCCCGGTGGTCGAACGGACTGATCAGGGCCTCGTACCAACCCGTCCGGACCGCATCCTCATCGGGGAAATACCCTAGGTAGCCATTGGCTAGCCCTAGCCCAGTGGCCTGGAACGGCGGAGTGGCTCGGTCCCGGATGGCTTGCCCCACCGAGCTGAACGGCTCGCCAGGGATCCCGATCAGGATCCCCGGCCCGATGCGGAGCCCGCACAGCACGGCCTCGGCCCCGCCGGCGGCCAGCATCCCAGCCTCCACCATGGCCAGCAGCCGCTCCGCCCCCTCCACCCGGGTGCGGGCGATGTGCAGCGCGCCCGGGGGTACCGTGCCCTGCCGGACGAGCGCGGCGAGCTCCGCCCGCAGCTCTTCCGCCATCCGCCGGGCCTCGTCCGCCGTTGGTGCCGGCTTGTATGGGAGCCAGCACCGCCTCCAGCGCACGGCGACGCTGGCATCGCGGGCGGGCGTGGCCGCCTGGACGAGGCGCACCAGGGCGGTAGCGAGGAGGCCCCCGAGGCGGTCCACCTCGTGGAAGTCTTGGGCCTGGCGGAAGAACCGTGTACTGATATCGCCGGCTGCCCCCACGGTCAGGGCGACCACCGCGCCATGGTCCAGCCTGCGCTCGGCGGCTGCAGCGGCGGCTCCGAATAGGTCCCCGGACAGGAGCCGGTTGTCTGGGCCGAGTACGGTGGAGTGGCAGGGGAAGTTGGCGAGGACCGCACGGACCCGGCCCATCGCATCTCCGATGACCAACGCCCACAACGTTTGGTCCACCGGTTGCTGCGGCCGGGTACGGTGGCCGGCGATCCCGGGCACGGGAGCGGTGGCGACACCGACCCGGGCCGGAGCCAGGGCTTGGGCGGCCTGCGCGGCCGCCTGCTCCACCCGGGCCAGGATGGCCTCGGCCATGGCCGTCTGGGTTGGGTCCGGAGTGGGCGGGACGTCAAGCCCGGCCGGGCCGGAGTGGGTGTGCGTGCAGGCCACCACCACCCCCTCCGGGGGCACGTCAGCTGCCGCCGCGACCCGGCGCTGCGCCTCCGCAGCCCAGTGTTCGTGAACGCCCACCACCTCTAGCACCACCAACGCCCCTCGTGCTCTACCGTGGTGAAACAAGAAGCACCGCGCCCAAAGGGGATCGTGGACGCCGAGCGACTGGCCAACCCGGGCCACGTACCCGGCCATGGGCACCGCGCCGGATGGGGTGACGTCTACCTTGGCGATTCCGATTTGTAATTCATCCATCCGATCTCCTCGAGTCCCTGGGACAGGCGATCCAGAAACCGTTCATCCAGGTTGATGTCCAGCATGCGCAGGACCAGGAACACCGCTCCGGCCACTGGGGGGAAGCGAGGGGAGGCGACCCGGGCGTGGGGGGCACCAGAGCGCAGGGCGGTGGTGAACGGCTTCATGATCCACGATCCGGCGCCGAACACTCCCCCCGCTGGGTAGACGGTGATCGCTTGGTCCTGCTTGCCCAACTTTCGGATGGCTGTGACCGCAGTCTCCGCCAGGGTTTGCCCAGCCAGGGCCAGGATGGACTGGGCCACCGCGTCTCCCTCGGCGGCAGCCTCGCCCACCAGCCGGGCCAGGGCGGCGATCTCCGGCCGGGGCAGACCATCACCCTCGTACACCTTGCACCGTAGGTCACTCAGGGTAGCACACCCGAAGTGGGCGAGGAGCTTCTCCCGGAGGAGGGTGGGGCGGCCCCGCCCATCCTCGGCCCGGAACACCCACTTGAGCGCCTGTCGCCCAAGGTCGTAGCCAGCCCCCTCATCGTCGATGAGGTACCCCCATCCCCCGACGCGTACCTCGCGACCGCTCTCATCGACGCCGTATGTGTTGGCCCCGGTGCCCGCGTACACGAGGACCCCCGGGCCGAGCACCGCTGCCCCGGCCAGGGCAATGGACATGTCCCCACACACGTACACGTGCTCGGGCGACACGTACTCCCTGACGATCTCCTCCACGATCTGCTGGGTCTGCTCCCCTCGGGTGACTCCGGTCATGCCCAGGCAGATGCCCGCCACCTCGGGGTGCACCTCGCCGGGAAGGGCAGCGGCGAACACGGTGGCCAGCGCCTGGCGTAACCGAGCTGTGCCCCGTTCCCCGCGCAGGTGGTTGGAGGGTCCGCCGCGTCCGTGCCCCAGCACGTGCCCGCGCTCATCCACCACCAGGCACCGGGTGCTGGACTGCCCGCCGTCCACGCCTACGATGCGCACGGAACCTCCTCACAGGTTCAGGCGGCCTCGATAGGCCGCGAGCAGCTTCTGGTTGTGTTCATCAGCCCCCTCCAGGTTCTGGCTCTTGAGGATGGGGGGTGTGCCGCCGCGCCGGCAGATCTCCTCGATGACCCGTAACATGAGCATGTTCACGAGCAGGGCCCCGGCGATGGTCGAGCTAGCCCCCGACTTCTGGCCCAGCTCCTTCATCTCCACGATGGCGTCCCCGGGGGGGACGCAGTTGTCCAGCACCAGGTCTACCACCTCGAACAGGCGCTTGCCGCTGCGGTGCCGGGAACAGGACTGTCGGGCGTACTCCAGGGACACGATGCCGATGGTAAACAGCCCTCGCGCCTTGGCTTCCATGGCGATCTCGATGGGCACAGGGTTGCGCCCCGAGGTGGAGACGACGATGATCACTTCGCCCGGGTTCAGGCCGTACTTGCGGGCATAGGCGTCCAGCAGGACTTTGCCGTACCCCTCCACGCGCTCGGCCAGGCCCTCGCTGGGGTCGGGGATGAGGTTGACCGGCACCAACCCTCCGGCACGCTGAGTGATCTCCTTGCCCACCATCGCCGAGTGCCCGCTGCCGAACACGTGGAGCACCCCCCCTTGGATGAGCGAGGCGGCAATCGTTTGCGCACCCAGTTCAATGTTCAGCCGCTGCGTCTCCACTATTCTATCGATCAGGGCCTTGATTCCTTGGTAGTACACGGTTTCCAGCACTTCAACCTCCTTTGAACATACGGCGCAGCCGGGGATCGAGTGTCTCCCGGAAGCCATCGCCCATGAGATTGATGGCCATCACCAGGGCGAAGATGATTCCCCCCGGAAAAAACGTCATCCACGGGGCCTCCCGAATGATGGCTCGGGCATCCCCGAGGATGTTGCCGAGGCTGGGCGTCGGTGGTTGGATGCCCACGCCGACGAAGCTCAATCCGGCCTCGGCCAGCACGCCGTAGGCGAACACGAACGTTCCTTGTACCACCAACGGGGCGAACACATTGGGCAACACGTGGCGGAAGAGGATCCGCCACCACGGGATTCCCAAGGCCCGTGCCGCCTCGATGTACGCCTCCTCCCGCACGGAGAGGGTTGATGCGTGTACGATGCGGGCCGTGCGCGGCGTGTACACCAGGCCTAGGGCGATGAGGATGTTGGCCACGTTCCGCCCCATGGCCGCCAGTACGGCCATGGCCAGCAGCAAGGCCGGGAAGGCCATAATTACGTCCATTAACCGCATCAGCAGGTAGTCCAGTCCACGGAACGATCCAGCCGCCAACCCGATGACGGTGCCCAAAGCGCTGCTGAGGATGGTGGTGGCTAATCCGATCGCCAAGGACATGCGGGTCCCAAGCAGGCTGCGGACGAACACATCCCGCCCGAAACTATCGGTGCCGAACCAATGCGCCCCGGACGGGGGCTTGAGGAACTCCGGGGTCAACGCGTTCGGCGGGTACGGGCTGAAGAACGGCCCGATGAGTGCGGCCAGAGCGATCACGACGAGGATTGTCCCGCCGATGACGATCATCCGCTGGCGTAGGGTCTCCCGTAGCCGACCGAGGCGCGTGTCGTCCGTGTTTTTCCTAGTCATACTTGATCCGCGGGTCGAGGTAGGCGTACAGAAGGTCGATCAGCAGGTTGATGAGCAGCGTGCCGGTGGTGATGAACAGCATCGCTCCCTGAACTACCGGGTAATCTCGCTTGAGCACCGAGTTGACCACCAGATTCCCCATGCCCGGCAGGGAGAACACGATCTCGGTGATGAACGCGCCGGACACGATGAGGATGACCACAAACCCGATCACCGTGGTCACGGGGATCAGGGCCATGCGCAGGGCGTGGCGCCAGATGACAAGGCGTTCGGCGAGCCCCTTGGCCCGGGCCGTCCTGATGTAGTCGGTGTCGAGCACGTCGAGCATCGTCGCCCGGGTCATGCGTGCCACCAGCGCCGCCCAGATGAACCCCAGGGTGAAGCAGGGCATGACCAGTCGCCGCAGCCCTTCGAGGAGGTTCTGGGTGAGCGGAACGTACCCCCCCACCGGGAACCAACCGAGGCCCACGGCGAACACGTAGATCAGCACCAACCCCAGCAGGAACTCTGGGGTGGACAAGCCGGCCAACGCCACGGTCATGACCGCGGTGTCGGTGGCGCTGTTGCGTTTGAGGGCGCTGATGATCCCGGCCGGCAGGCCCAGCGCCAGCGCCACCACGAGCGCCCCGATCCCCAGGTATAGGGTGACCGGGAGCCGTTCCACGATCGCCTGGAACACGGATCGCCCGAGGAAGATGGACTCGCCCAGGTCACCACGCACCGCGCCGCTGAACCACTTCCAGTAGCGCACCCAGAACGGGTCGTCCAGGTGCATGCTCTTGATCATGCGCGCTCGTGCTTCCGGGGAGGCACTGGGGCCGAGGATGGAGACCAGGGGGTCGCCGGGGATGATGTACATGATGGAAAATGTGAACAGGCTTACCACGATCCACATCGGCACGAGTGCTAATAGCCGACGAACCGTGTACTGGATCATCGCTTGCCCCGGCTACCCTTGAGGTTAGCGGGGGCGGGGGACATGGCCCCCGCCCCCGTCCGGACAGCCCCGGCTACCCCCGCTTCCACACGTTCCAGAACCGCGGCACCACGTACCATGGCCGGTAGTCCTGGACCTCGGCGCGGGTGGCGTCAAGCCCGAAGATGTAGCCGAAGAAGATCACGGGGACATCGTCGTAGTAGAGAAGCTGGATTTGTTCCCAGATCTCCTTCCGTTCCTCAAAGCTTGCCGGCCGGGAGATCTGGTCGAGCAACTGGTCCATCTTCGGGTTGCAGTACCCGTAGGCGTAGGGGGCCCCACACAGCAGGGACCCCTTGGTGCGGACCGGGTCCTCGTTCGGTGACCAACCGGTCTGGTTGATGTTCCAGCCTTTCAGGGTCAGGGCCTTGCCGATCTGGGACGGCCAATCCGAGAACTCGATCTTGACCCGGATGCCGGCCCGCTCCAAGCACGCGGCCGCAGCCAGGGTGCAACGGTACATCCAGTAGTAGTCGCGGTTGGAGAGCAGGACCACGTCTTCGCCGTTGTACCCGGCCTCCTTGAGCAGCTGACGCGCCCGCTCCAGGTTGGCCTGGTTGTAGTGCTCCTTGCCCGCCTCGGTGTACCATGCCGACCATGGGCCGAAGATGAACCCGGGGTTCACGCTGTAGAAGTTAGGGTCGTTCATGACCACGGTGGACACCACGAACTCCATGTCCAGCGCGGCCAGGAGCGCCTGGCGGAACTTGGCGTTGCTCGTCGGCCACTCCTTGCCGTTGAGCTCCCATACCAGTGCCCACTGGGGTTTTACGATCTGCGGTACTAGGTTGCGGTTGGCTTGGATCGTCTTCAGGGTCTCGATGGGCAGGGCCTCGGCGTAGTCGTACTCCCCCGTCTCCAACCCGGCGATGCGCGCCCCGACCTCCTTGACCGGGATGAACAGGATCTCGTCGAGGTAGGCGACCTTCTTGCCCACGAACCCGGAGGCCGGTGCCTCCACGGGCACGTAGTCGGGGAAGCGCACCAGCTTGACGTACACGTCCGGCCGCCACTCCACCAGCTTGTACGGGCCGGTGCCGATCAGCTGGCCAACGCGCAGCTCGTCGTGGTTTTCGGCGAACTCCTTGGGCATGATCCCCTGCCAAGTGACCTGGACGGTCATCGCCGCCACCAGGTTCATTGGCTTGCTGAGCCGAACTTGGAGGGTGTGATCGTCCACCACGTCGATCTCGGTCACCCCGTCGTAGTAACCGCTGACCGGCGAGATGGCGATGATCCTCTCCAGCGAAGCTTTGACGTCCTCGGCCGTGAGCAGCTTACCGTTGTGGAACTTCACCCCAGTCCGCAGGTGTAGGGTGTAAGAGAGGTTGTCCTCAGCGGCCTCCCAGCTTGCCAGGAGCACCGGTTGGGGGGCGAAGTTCTCGTCGAACGCGACCAGCGGCTCGAACACGTGACATGCGATCTGTTGGGTGGCCGTGGTCGTGGTCTTGTGGGGATCCAAGGTGGGTGGGTTGGTCTGCATGGCCGCCCGCAGGACACCGCCGTAGCGCGGCTCTTCGGCCAGGGCCATTGCCCCAGCCGCGATGAGGCACCCTACCACCAATAGCATCGCCAACCTACGCATGACTCAACCTCCTTTCAACCTTCCTGTGCGTCCGTGCTGACCTTTTGCGGTGAAACCCGGTGTTTGCCCTCTTCTCACCCCCTCACAGGCTCAGTTTGACTGGCGCCTTGGTGGCCAGGGAGTCCCGGATGGCTTGGGCCACCTGCACGGCACGGAACGCCTCCTCGACGGGCACGGGCGAGGGGATGTCGGTGAGGACGCAGGCGACGAAGGCCATGATCTCCTCGCGCAGGTCTCCCCGTACCTGCCCGCCCACCGTGGGCCCATGGTGCAGGTCCGGGGTCTTGACGCCGGCTTCAGTGGCCATGAGCAGTCCCTGCTCGTGGTACATGCCGATGTACGCTGCCCCCTTGGTCCCCACTACCTCCATGCGGGCGTCGAGCCGGGTGGTGGATCGGTCGGGCAGGGCCCAGCAGTAGTTCACGCTGGCGAACGCCCCATCCCGGAACGCCACTACTGCAGAGACCGCGTCCAGCATGCGCTTGGAGGCGAGCAGCTTGTCCGCGGCCTCGGCGTACACGCGGGTGGCCACGCTGGGCATGAACCAGTTGATGATGTCCAGGTCATGGACAGCCACATGCATGGTTAGGCACGTGCCCGGCTTGTAGATGCGCGGCCCCTCGGTGTGAGGGCTGCTACGGTGGGAGATAATGTAGATGATGTCGCCGAGCTCTCCGTGGTCGATGGCCTCCTTGACCAGCGCGTAACGCGGGTCGAACCGAAGCAGGTGGGCGACCATGAGCTTGCCCGTGGCCTGGCGCACGGTGGCGAGAATGGCCTCCGCATCCTCGATCGTGGTGGCCAGCGGCTTCTCCAGAAGCACGTGCTTCCCCGCCTGGAGGGCGTGGACCACCGGCTCCCGGTGAGCCTCATCCGGGGTACAGATGCTCACCGCCTGCACCTCGGGCAAGGCCAGGAGCTCCCGGTAATCCGTGTACACCCGACGCACGCCGAGCTCTTTGGCTATGGCCTTAGCCCGTTCGGCTTGGGGGTCGGCCACCGCCACCAGTTCCGTGTTCGACAGCTGGGAGTACACCCGGGCATGGCGCGACCCCATCTGTCCGACCCCGATCACCCCTACCTTTAGCCGTTCCATGTTCCCTCCGTGTTGACTAGCGGCTCAGCTCCACCGCGAACCGGTACCGATCGCCCCGGTAGCTGGAGCGGACGTACTCGATAGACGCCCCGTTCTGCAGGTACGTGGTGCGCTCCAAGACCAACACCGGCTGGCCGGGGACGATCTCCAAGAGCTCCGCCTCGTACTGGTCGGCGGGTTTGGCGGCCAGCGTTTGCACGGCCCGGCCCAGGCGCAGCCCGTACACTTCCTCGAGGGTCTTGTACAGAGAGCCCTCCACCAGCCCCCGTTCCACGAGCCCCGGGCAGAATCGGTGGCGGACGAACGCCGTCTGCAAGGCCACCGCCTCCCCGCCAGCCAACCGGACGCGCTGCAAGCGGACCAGCTCCTCCTCGGGGGGCGCGTCCAGCTTGTGGGCTACCGTTTCGTCGGTCACCACCTGGAACGCGAGGATCCGGGACGTGGTGGGGAGGCCCTGGAGGCGCATGTCCTCGGTGAAGCTGGTGAGATGGCGAAGCTGTTCTTGCAACCGCGTTTTGACGACGAATGACCCGCGCCCTTGCTCGCGAAAGAGGAACCCTTCGTGCACCAACTCGGAAAGGGCACGACGGAGGGTCATCCGGCTAACCCCGAAACGAGCCTGGAGCTCGTTCTCCGAGGGGAACCGTGCCCCGGAGTCGAACTTCCCGGAGATGATCCACGAGCGCAAGATCTCCTTGAGCTGAAAGTAAAGAGGGATAGGGCTTCTACGGTCGAGTCGTTCTCCAACAACTTGTCTATACATCTGCACGTTTGCATAATAGCCCAGCACGTTCCTTGTGTCAAGCGCGGCTCCGGAGGGCGGGGGGACGCCATTGGCGATAGCGGTGGAAGAGGGCGCGGCGGACCGCAGGAACGCGATCAACACCCCGATCCAGGGCTCGGCCGCGACTCATGACGCTCGGCCAAAACTGGGGCGAACTCTAGAGCTGGCGGTCCTGGGCCGCGGTCCGCTCGGCGACGGGGTGCCGGTTTCGTTGAACAAGATCGGGACGGAAGTGGATTTGCGAACACCCGCCATTGTCTAGGTCAATCCGCGGTGCTCAACGGCGATGACCCCAGCCATACACGATCTCCCCTCCCCGGATGGTGTAGTGGACGGTAAGGCCCGCGTCGAAAACGACGATGTCCGCGTCCTTTCCCACCCCCAGGCTTCCCTTTCGATCGGCGATCCCGAGGAGCCGGGCCGGGTTGAGGGTGGCGCAGCGCACTGCCTCGGGGAGCGAGCACCCGGTGAACTCCATGAAGTTCCGCACCGCCCGGTCCATGGTGAGGGTGCTTCCGGCCAGGGTCCCGTCGGCGAGCCGGGCGACTCCATCGTGAACGTGGACCGGAAGCCCCGCGAGCGCATAGTCCCCATCGGGAAGGCCGGCAGCGCCGATGGCGTCGGTGACCAAGCAGATCCGATCGAATCCCTTGGCCTTGGCCATGAGGCGCACCGTTGCCGGATGGAGATGTACCCCGTCCACGATGAGCTCGACCCAGGCGTCCGTGTCCAGGGCCGCCCCCACGGCCCCCGGCTCACGGTGATGGAGGCCGCTCATGGCGTTCCAGAGGTGGGTGAAGTGCTGGGCCCCGCACCTTAGGGCGGCCATGGTCTCCTCGTAGGTGGCCGCGGTATGCCCGATGGCCGGCACCGCCCCCACCGCCAGGACCTCCCGCAGAAGTTCGTCTGCCCCCGGGAGTTCGGGGGCGAGGGTCACCACCTTGACCAGGCGTTCATGGCCGTGAACAAGGTTCCGGAACGCGTCCGGTGAAGGGGTGAGGAACCAGCGCCCATCGAGGGCGCCTGGCTTGCTGGGCGGGACGAACGGCCCCTCCAGGTACACGCCGGCGATCCCGCAAGGGGCGGCTTCGCTCACCGCGATCATCGCCCGTCGCATCGTGTCCGCGGGCGCGGGGAGGAGGCCCGCGAGGAGCGTGGTCGTCCCATGGGCGGCGTGGAAGGTCGCGATCGTCCCTACCGCGTCCGGGGTTGCGTCCATGAACTCGGCCCCGCCCCCGCCGTGGACGTGGAGGTCGATGAACCCCGGGGCCACGTAGCAGCCGCCCGCATCGAGGACCTCGGCACTGGCAGGCTCGGCGTCCACACGGCCAACCGCCGCGATCTTCCCGTCTCGGATCAGGCAATCTCCGCCAACGAGTCCGTGTGGGGTCACCAGCTCCCCGCCGCGCAGCCATAGATCGGCCATCGCCGGTATCGTACCGCAGGTGCCGGTGATGTCCCGTATCCCTACGGCAGGGACCGCGGCTAGGCGCCCGAAAGTAGGAGCGCAGGAGATCAGCCTTTGTTCCCTTTTCCGGGATTGCCTTGGCCGTGCTCAGCGGCGTTCTGGTTGCGCTCCTCCTCTTCCTCTGGGGCGAACCCGGGACCCTGGTGCGCGTTTTGGTTTCGCTCATGCTCGCGGTTTTGGCCACGGTGTCCGTTTTCCACGATTTGATTTGCCGCGCGGCCCGGCGCCGTCCCGTCGGCGATCAGGGTCCCCAACGTGGCCAGCCCCTCCTGGAGCGTGGTCAAGTCGGTCTGGGAACGAAGCGCGTCCTTGGCCACCCGGAGCACGATCCCCGGCGGGACGCCATCCAGGATGAGCTCCTGTGTCTCGTCGAGCAGCGTGGCGATGGTGGCCTTGTCGTAACCAGTGGCCACATTGGCCAGGGCCTGGCTGATCCCCGGCGGGGCGGCCAGCTCCGCGAGCATCGTCTTGAGCAGCGCCAGATCCTGGGCCGTCGTCGCCACGGCCAACGCGGTCAGCGCGCCCTCGGGGTCCACCCGCCCCGTCGTCAGCGCGGCAACCGCCATCGTGAGGGCCTCGACTGCGAACTCCGCCGCCTCCGGGGTCAGCGCCTCGAGCTGGACCGTGTCCAACCACGCCAACGCTTGCGCTGTCGTGAGGTACCCACCGGTCACCGCCGCGGAAAGGGAACCCACCACCTGGCTCTTCTCTTCAGCGGAAAGGGTCTGTGCCGTCTCGATGCGGGCGATCAGATCCTCAAGCGTTGGCGCTCCTGGCGTCTCCTGGGCACGGCTCAGCCCGCCCACCAGGATCGCCCCGATCAACACCATCGCGCCAAGATGCAACGCCACCTTCGGCAGTCCGGCCATCCTAGGTCACCCCTTAGACCCGTGACTTTGCGTCCCCGGCTTTCGCCGGGTTTGCCCATTCGGGTGGTATCGTCATCCTAGTACCGGAAGTCGGGGCGTGTCAAGCCTCTGGGGTCGGCTAGCCCCCGCTCACCCAGGTGGTTCGGCCCACCAGGGCGTTGCGGAGCTCGACCCCGATGAGGCGCGCCCCCTCGTCCACCACGCACCCGGAGAGGAAGGAGCTCCTGATCTCACACGGGCCGAGGACCACCGAGCGTTCCACGGCCGAGTCCACCACCTCCGCCCCGGGGTGGATCCAGCTCGCCCCCCCGGTGTGGCGGAGGTTGGCCTCGATGTAGGTCTCGCGGCCACCGATGTCGTACCAGCCTCCGCGAAAGGTGAACGCCTCGATCGGCTCCCGGGAAAGGAGCCACTCCAGGAAGTAGCCCGGGGTGTCATGGCGGGCCGGGGCCTCGCCGAGGAACTCCCGGAATCGAGGAAGGACATGGCGCGGGAACAAAAAGCAGGCGGTGCTGGCGAGGCTGGAGCGGGGGACCTCGGGCTTCTCCTGGAACTCGACGACCTTGTCCCCCTGGACCACGGCCACCCCGTACCGGAGGCGGGCCTGGCTCCGGTCGCCGAGGTCGTAGAGGGCGACGAGCGTCCGGCCCCGGAACGCGCCTACGAACCCAGCGAGATCGAGCTCGAACAGGTTATCCCCGCCGATCACAAGCAGGTCGTCGTCCAGCCCCAGGCGGTCCACGAGGTACGCCAGGGCCCCCATGGCCCCGAGTTTCTCTTCCTCGGACCGGGTCTCCTCCACCACCAGCTCCACCGGACGCCCCTTCGCCCAAGCGGCGAACGCCGCGGCGAACCGCCGGTTCACGGAAAGGATCGGGCGATCGGAGTCGGGGAGCCGGCCCATGATCCAATCCAAGATGGGCTTCCCGGCCACGGGGAGGAGGGGCTTCGGCCGATCCCAGGTGATCGGCCACAGCCGCTTCGCGTACCCACCGGCGAGGATGATCGTGCGCACCGTGTTCCCAATCTACTGCCGGGCTCCAGGGCCGTCAACAGCCGGGCATCAACCGAGGGCGGCCGTCACCAGTCGGTCCAGGTGCCTGGCCAGGGTTTCGAGGGAGAAGTGGGTCTTACCCAGCGCGAAGTTGTGCTCGACGACCTGCCGGTAGTGGTCCGGGCTCGCCAGGAGATCGGCGACCTCCCGTGCTGCCCGGCGCAAAACGGGCTCAGGCACCCGGGCGAAGCCCATCTCATCCCACTCGTGGCTACTCCCCAGCGACACGTACCGGAACCCCACCGGGGCGATGTCGGAGCGGAACACCGGGTATTCATAGAGCGCCACAGGTAGCTTCGCCCAGATCGCCTCCAGGAGCTGATTCCCCCACCCCTCCTGGAGCGAGGGGTAGGTGACGAGGTCGGCGCAGAGGTAGGCATCCCAGAACGAGAACCGGGGCGGCTCTCGTTCCAAAGCCACCTGGTCCGACACGAACCGGGCGTCTACTTCCCGCTGGGCGATCCGCTCTTGGAGGGCGGCGCAGTACTCCGGGTCCTCTACCAGGTTGGGGAGAAGGAGCACCGGTCGGGCTCGGGAGCTGCCTCCGCGGGCGCGCACGCGCTGGGTTAGGGCCCCCTGGTATTCGGGCAAGGCGAGCCGCGCTACGAGTTCTACCGCGATCTCGATCCCCTTCCGGCGGACCACCCGCGTCGCCTGGAGGAACACCACCTCCGCCGGGGAAAGGCCCATCCGCTCCGGGAAGCTGGCGGAAAGATCGTCCCGGATCAGCGGAGTACTGAAGTCAAACACGTTGGGCACCACCACCGCGGGCACCCCACGGTGGCGCAATTCCTCTTGGGCAAGGCGGTTGATGACGACGTGCGTCACGCGAGGACTGCGGGGTGGATAGTGCTCAGCAAGCAGGTCTCGCACCAATGGGCACGTGGGGCTGCGGTAATCGTCCTTCTCCCAGTAGAAGTCGTGATGATGGGCGATCGCCGACAAGTGAAGATCCTGAACGGCTCGCCACACCCCGATCGTGGCGGGAAGATTGGTCGGGAGCGCCCATATGTTGTGCACGATGAGGAGATCGAGGCCGAAGCTGGCCACGAACCGTCTGACCCCCGCCTCGACCCGTGCCGCCACGTCCTCGATGTGGTTGCGGAGAGCGTCCTCGGACGGGTAATCCGCCAGGCGCTGGAACGCGTTCTTGCGAATCTGAACAACCTCTGGATGGTCGAGGGCGAGTTCTGGGATGACAAACGCCCCTGCACCGCTCCCGCAGCGCCCGGCGCACAAGAAGATCTGGTGCCCCAACCGCTGGAGGACCCGCCGGCATTTGTCGATCTCCAGCGACACGCCGTCTGTTTCCCCGACGCGAAAATGGCAGATTCCAATCCGTGTCATACCTCCCCCTGAGGTCACGATTATACGTCCATGCCCGCCGCCTAAGGGCGCCGTCGGGACTTAACGCGTATGCGAACGAAAGCGAGGGGACGCCCTTTCCCGCTCGGTTGACAGGCGCTACCACAACCGGTAACCTGGATTTACTCCACAGGAAGGGGGGTGAATCCAAGGAGGGATCAGGAACCAAGTCCAATCTCAGATGCAAGAGGAGGGAATTCAAGATGAAGAGGTGGAACATGCGGTGGTTGTTCATCGGATTGTTGGTGAGCGTCGGTGTCACGGCCGGGGTTGCCTCGCCGGACCTGACGTTCATGTCCACGCAAATGCGGCCGATCACCGAGGCGGAGTGGGCCCGCACAGAGCTCCTCCCGCCGTTCACGCAGGCCACCGGCATCCGCGTCGTTTTCCTGGGGGCGGAGGAGCCGGAGTTGACCAATCGTATTCTCGCCGAGTATCAAGCCGGGAAGGGGTCGCTGGATTTGGTCGGCGACCTGCACGGGAACTTCCTCGTGTACCACACGGCGCTCAAGGACCTGAGCGCGGAACTGAGCCAGCTTGAGGGGTTGGGCGACCGCACCCTGGCCAAGACGTTCGTGGAGCTCGGGCGCATTGACGGCGCCCAGGCCTACATCCCCTGGATGCAGGCCACGTACGTGCTGGTGGCCAACAAGAAGGCGCTGGCGTACCTGCCAGGCCGGATGGCTACCGAGGGCCTCACCTACGATGTGCTTCTGGAGTGGGCGAAGAACGTCTACCAGGCCACCGGGGAAAAGCGGCTCGGCATCCCCGCCGGCCCACGGGCCTTGCTCCACCGGTTCCTCCACGGTTATCTCTACCCGTCCTTCACCGGGGCCCAGGCCAAGAAGTTCAACTCGCCGGAAGCGGTGGCGATGTGGCAGTACCTGAAGGAGCTCTGGGAGTACGTCAGCCCATCCGCGCCGACCCTTGACTCGATGGACACGGCACTCCTCTCGGAGGAGGTCTGGATCGCGTGGGACCACACCGCCCGGGTGAAGACGGCGATCCTGGAGCGTCCGGATGACTTCGTGGTCTTGCCTGCTCCGGCGGGCCCCAAGGGCCGTGGCGTGATCACCGTGCTCGCCGGCCTCGCCATCCCCAAGACCTCGCCCGATCCGGCCGGGGCTTACCTGCTCATCGAGTACCTGACCCGCCCCTCCACGCAGGTCGCGATCTTGCAGGGCGTGGGGTTCTTCCCGGTGGTCGCCGAGGCCGCCGGGGCGGTGCCCACCGGCGGGCTCAAGGTCCTCGCCGATGGGGTAGCCGTGCAGTCCGCGGCTCCCGATCTCTTGGTGTCCATCATCCCCGGCGGGTTCGGCGCCCGGTCGGGCGAGTTCAACAAAGTGTACCTGGACGCGTTCACCGAGATCGTGCTTCGCGGGCGACCGATCGAGGACGTCCTCGCCCGGCAGGGGGCCCTGCTTGAGACGCTGTTCCGCGAGACGGGCGCCCCCACCCCGGTGCCCGACGTGTACCTGC
>JACIWI010000149.1 GCA_014361055.1 Candidatus Bipolaricaulota bacterium | reverse complement strand
TTGCCCGGGAGGTGGCCAAGGACTACCCGGACATCGCCCTCGATGACGCCAACATCGACTCCCTGTGCATGTGGCTCCTCAAGAACCCGTTCAACTACGACGTGCTCGTCGCCCCGAACCTTTACGGCGACATCATCTCCGACCTGTGCGCCCAGATGGTGGGGGGCCTCGGGTTCGCCTGTTCGGGGAACATCGGGGAGAGGCTCGGCATCTTCGAGCCCACCCACGGCTCGGCCCCCAAGTACGCAGGCCAGTACAAGGTCAACCCCACCGCGGCGATCCTCGCAGCGAAGATGATGCTCGACTGGCTGGGCGAGGAGGAGCGGGCCCAGCGGATCGAGCGCGGCGTGGCCAAGGTCATCGCCGAGGGCAGGGTCCGCACCTACGACATGGGCGGCACGGCGTCCACCCTGGACATGGCGAGCGCCATTGCCGAGGCCGCACGGAGGGCCTAATGGGCCAGACGGTGATCGAGAAGATCCTCGCCGCGCACTCCCGGGACGAGATCGCCCCAGGGAAGATCATCTGGCTCGGGATCGACGTGCGCACCGCCCGCGACTTCGCCGGGGCGAGCGTGGTCAAGAACTTCCGCAGGGCATTTCCCGGAGCGAAGGTAGACGATCCCAAGAAGACGTTCTTCACCTTCGACTGCAACGCCCCGGCCAACACCATCGCCTACGCCCAGAACCAGCAGGCCTGCCGCGTGTTCGCCCGCGAGCAGGGGATCCGCGTGTACGACGTGGACTGGGGCATCGGCTCCCATGTGCTCTTGGAGGAGGGGCTCGCTCTTCCCGGAGCCACCGTGGTGGGGACGGACTCCCACCTCAACGTGCTCGGGGCGGTGGGGGCGTTCGGCCAGGGGATGGGCGACGTGGACATCGCCTACGTGTTCCGCACCGGGCGTACCTGGTTCGAGGTTCCGCCGACGATGAAGGTGGTGCTGCACGGCCGATACGAGTTCCCAACCACGGCCAAGGACCTCACCCTGGCCGTGGTGGGGCGCCTGGGGGCGCGGGGGGCGCTGGGGCGGGCGGTGGAGGTGACCGGTTCCGCGGCCGACGCCCTGGACCTGGCGGGCCGGATCACGCTCGCGTCGATGGCCACGGAGATGGGGGCGATCATCGCCTTCCTCCCGCCCTCGGACGAGGCGATGGAGTTCGCGCGCGCAGCCTCCGGCCGGGACGACCTCGCCTACCCCGTGCCCGATCCGGACGCGGCGTACGAGGAGACGGTGGAGCTGGACGTCACCGGCCTCCGGCCCAAGATCTCCGCCCCGCCCAACCCGGAGAACGTCCACGACGTGGCCGACCTCGAGGGGGAGCCGGTGCAAACGATCGTCGTCGGCTCCTGCACCAACGGGCGCTACGAGGACATCCGCCTGGTGGCGGAGATCCTGAAGGGGAAGCGGGTCGCCCCGGGGGTGGTACTCAAGGTATCTCCCGCCACCCGCCGGGCCTGGGGTCGCCTCCTCAAGGAGGGTTGGCTGGAGGTGCTGTACGACGCAGGGGCGGTTGTGTCCCACCCTGCGTGCGCCGGCTGCGCCGAGGGCCAGATCGGGATGACCGGGGAAGGGGAGGTCCAGCTCTCCACCGGCAACCGCAACTTCCCGGGCAAGCAGGGCAAGGGCCCCACCTACCTGTGCTCCCCGGCCACCGCCGCCGCCTCGGCCCTCACCGGAACGATCACCTCGCCGGAACGGCTGTGAAGGAGGTCCTATATGGGGTGGAAAAGGTAGGACGCATCCTCACCGGACACCGGCCTACCGGGCCCCGACACCTTGGGCATCTGGTGGGGACCCTCAATACGTGGGCCCGGCTCCAGGACGAGTATGACTGCTTTTTCCTGGTGGCTGACCTGCACGTGCTGACCACCGATTACACCCATCCCCAGCGCATTCGGGAGAACATCCTCGCGGTGCTCCTCGACTGGCTCGGGGCCGGGCTGGACCCGGAGCGGAGCACGTTCGTCCTCCAGTCGGCGGTGCCCGAGCATGCCGAGCTCTCCGTGCTCCTGGCGATGTTGGTCACCGTGGCCCGGGCGGCGCGAAACCCCACGTACAAGGAGCAGGTGCGGGAGCTCGGGCTCTCGCCGTCGGTTGGGCTTCTGGCGTACCCCGTCCTCCAGGCGGCGGACATCCTCGTGTACAAGGCAGACGCGGTGCCCGTAGGGCAGGACCAGCTCCCGCATCTTGAGATAACCCGGGAGATCGCACGGGCGTTCAACCGCCTCTATGGGACCACGTTCCCGGAGCCCCAGCCGATCCTGAGCGCGGTGCCCCGCCTGGCGGGCACCGACGGCCGCACCATGCACACGAGCTACGGGAACACGATCCCACTCTCCGCCGACCCCGAGGAGATCGAGCGCAAGGTGCTGGCCATGGTCACCGACCCGGCCCGTGTGCATCCTTCCGACCGCGGACACCCCGAGGTGTGTCTGGCCTTTGCCTACCATCACGCGTTCAACGCGGGGGCGGTGGCCGCGGTCGAGGAGCGGTGCCGGCGAGGGGAGATCGGATGTGTGCCTTGCAAGCGCGGTTTGGCCCAGGTGCTCGCCGAGCGCCTGCAGCCGTTCCGGCGGGCGCGGGAGGAGTGGCAGGGGCGGGAGGGCGAGCTGTGGGAGCTCCTGCACGTGGGGTCCCGGCGGGCCCGTGCCCTCGCCCGGGCCACGCTCGCCGAGGTGCGAACGAAGATGGGTCTGGTATCGTGGGAAAGGAGGGACTGATGCGACCGACGGTGGTCACGGGACGGCCATGGCTCATCGCCGATGAGGCGGGGAAACTGATCGACGACATTGACACTGACCAGATCTACCATAACGCCCACCTCGCCATCACCGACCCCAAGGAGATGGCCCGTTATGCGTTCGGAAACCTAAAGGGCTGGGAGGACTTCCCGAAGAAGGCCCGGCCCGGGGATGTGCTGTTCGTGGGGGAGAACTTCGGGGCCGGCTCGTCGCGGCAGCATGCGGTGGACTGCTTCCTCGCCCTGGGGATCGTGGCGATCGTAGGCCGGTCGTTCGGGGCCATCTACAGGCGCAACGCCATCAACTCCGGGCTCCCGCTCCTCCTGCTCCCCGACATGCCGGTGGCCCGGCTGCGGGACCTCCCCCAGGTGACGGTGAACCTGGAGACCGGGGAGATCCAAGGGCCCGATGGGGAAAAAGTTGTTCGCGCCGAGCCGATGTCCCGGGTGGCGCTCGACATCTACCGCGCCGGAAGCCTCCTCAAGCTCGGGGCTCGTTAGGGGCAGGGGTGCGCCTATCCGACCTTGGGCAGTTCCCGCTCATCGAGCGGTTAACTCGGATCGTGGCGAGCGCACGCCCGGACGTGGTGGTGGGGATCAGCGACGACGCGGCCGCGCTGGACCTGGGCGGGGAGGAGCTGGTCCTGGCCAAGGTGGACAGCCAGGTCGAGGGGGTGCACTTCCGGCGCGACCGCATCCCGCCCCATTCTCTGGGCCGAAGGAGCCTGGCGATCGTCCTCTCCGACATCGCCGCCATGGGCGGGCGGCCGACCCATGCCCTGGCCTCCCTGGCGTTGCCGGCCGACCTCGAGGTGGCGTGGGTAGAAGACCTGTACCGGGGCCTGCGTGAGGAAGGGGACCGGTTCGGGGTGGCGATCGTCGGAGGGCACACGGCGCGTTCGCCGGTCGGGATCTTGATCGACGTATGCCTGCTCGGCCGGGTGAGCCGCGCGCGCATCCTCACCCGCGCCGGGGCCCGGCCCGGGGACGCGGTGCTGGTCACCGGCTCTCTCGGCGACGCCGCGGCCGGGCTCGCCCTTCTGGACAACCCACGCCTCCACCTGCCCGCGGCCGAACGCGAGTTCCTCCTCGCCCGTCACCTCACGCCTACTCCGCGGCTCCCGGAGTCGGCGGTGATCGCCGCCTCTGCTCTCGCCACGGCGATGATCGACCTCTCCGACGGCCTGGCGAGCGACATCGGCCACGTCTGCAATCGGAGCGGGGTGGGCGTCAAGCTGTACGCAGACCGCCTGCCCATCTCCGTGGCCGTGGGCCGAGTGTCCGAACGGATCGGCCGGGCACCGTGGGACCTGGCCCTCGGCGGCGGCGAGGACTACGAGCTCTGCTTCACTGCCCCGGCCGCGGCCGCTCCAGCCTTGGCCGAGCGGGTAACGGCGGAGACGAGCACCCCCGTGACCGTGGTCGGGGAGATCTTGCCCGCCCCGGCCGGCCGGTGGCTGGTCCTCCCGGATGGGCGGGAGGTCCCGCTCGAAGCCCAAGGCTGGCGCCATTTCTAAGCCAAGGCAAGCGTATAATGGTCCGGCGGCAAGGAATGGGGGCAATGGCGCGCGTGGTCGGCCGGGAGGAGCTCAAGGCAAAACTCGACCGGGGGGAGAACTTTGTGCTCATCGAGGTCCTGGGTCCCGAGGATTACGCGCGCGGCCACATCCCCGGGGCGATCAACATCCCTGTCGAACACATCGCCCACGAGGCCAAGGCGCGGTTCAAACCCGGACAGGAGATCGTCCTGTACTGCGCGAACCTCGCCTGCAAGGCGAGCACCGTGGCCGCCCGCAAACTCGAGCAGATCGGGTTTCACAACGTGTGGGAGTACGCGGGAGGGAAACAGGACTGGCAGGAGGCCGGCTATCCCATGGCCTACGGCCCCGAGCGGGAATAGCGGCCCACGCAGCCAAACGCTACGCCCGCGGGCCTACGGCACAAGGCTCCGCGGCCTCTTCTCACGCGGTTTGCTAACTCGCGGAGGCCTGGATGTCTTCCTCGAGGAGCTCCTTGCACCGCGAGCATTCCTCTTTCGAGTAAACCGGGTCCATGCACCGGAGCTTGGCCTCCTCCCGGATCCTTCGCGCCGCGGCCGCGTTCACAACGACCAGGAGACGCTCGGCCAGCGCCTCCTGGCCCACGGCGTCCAGCGCCTCCACCAGGGACTGCCCGAAGGCGTAAGGCAGGGGCACGTGCTGCCCGGTGTGCACATCCTCCAGCCACAGGCCGTCCTCGTCCGCGTGCACATGGAGCTCTACCTGGAGCTTGCCCATCGGCCCACCTCCCCATCACACGATAAGCGGGGCCGGCTTGGCCGTCAATCCCTGTGGAGCGCTACAGGTTGAGGAGGACGATCCCGACCAGGATCGCCACCACCCCGCCGACCTTGGTCGGGGTCATCGCCTCCCCGGCTACCGCCACCCCAAGGAGGAACCCCCACAGGGGCGTGGTAAACGCAAGCGGCACCACCCGCGACAGTTCCCCCCGCTTGAGGGCAATGTAGAACGCGAGCATCCCCAGCGCCCCCGCGGCCAGGCCCTCCCAGAGGGCGATCTGGCCGATCCCCCGCCGCCCATCGGCCGTCCCCAACGCCCGCGCCAGCGCCAGTAGCTTCGGCGCGGCGAGCAGGATCAGCACCGTCGTCGACACCGCCAACCGCACCACCAGACCCTGCTCCGGGGCCAGCCCAGCGGTAGACATGCCCCTCTTCCCGAAGAACGACCCCACCGCCCACAGGGCCGCCGCCGCCAGCGCCCACAGCTCCGGTCGCATCACGCGAGGCCCACCACGTTGCCGTCCTCGTCCAAGTCCACCCGCTCCCCGGCCGGATGGGACGGGAGCCCCGGCATGGTCCGGATCTCCCCGCACAGGGCGTACAGGAACCCGGCCCCAACCGACGGTCGGATGTCCCGCACCGGGAGCACGAACCCTTCCGGCCGCCCCTTAAGCTCCGGATCGTGGGAGAGGGAGAGGTGGGTCTTGGCCATGCACACCGGGAACGCATCCCAACCGAGGGCGGTGTAGCGGGCGAGCATCCTTTTCGCCCTCGGGGTGAACTCCACGTCTGCCGCCCCGTACATCCGGGTGGCCACAACCCGGATCTTGTCGGCGATGGGAAGGTCAAGGTCGTACAGAAACCGGAACTCCACCGGTTCCTCGGCGGCAGCCAGCACCGCCTCGGCGAGGGCCGTCCCGCCCTCCCCCCCGTGTGCCCACGCCGCACACTCTACGGCGGCCCTGGCTCCCGCGGCCAGGGCCCGCTCCTGCACCACCTGGATCTCCGATGCCCGATCGGAATCGAACCGGTTGATGGCCACCACGCACGGGACCCCGTAGGCGCGCGCGTTCTCGATGTGCTTCTCCAGGTTCGCGCACCCCGCGGCCACCGCCTCCAGGTCCTCCTGGGCGAGCCGGGGGTCA
>JACIWI010000148.1 GCA_014361055.1 Candidatus Bipolaricaulota bacterium | reverse complement strand
CAGGAGAACCCAGGCATTGCTGGGGTCAACCGTTTCTGGGTATCATAAAATTGATTTGCCGAAGCAGCGGAAATCCGCGTGCCGCAGGTCCGCGGACCCAAAAACCGTCAGGAAGGCTCCCGGATGCCCAACTATGGCACTGAAGCACCGAGAGATCACCGAGCAGATCCTCCAGGCCTTCTACAAGGTGTACCACGTCTTGGGCCATGGCTTCCTGGAGAAGGTCTACGAGAACAGCCTGGCGGTTGAGCTCCGCGAACGAGGCCTCGCCGTCCAGCAGCAGGCTCCGATCCGTGTCCTCTACAATGAGCACCCGGTGGGAGAGTACTTCGCCGACCTGGTCGTGGAAGGAAGCGTGATCGTCGAGATCAAGGCTGCTCAGGCGCTGACAGACGAACACTTCGCCCAACTCATCAACTACCTCAAGGCCACCGGGATCGAGGTCGGCCTGCTCCTCAACTTCGGACCCAAACCTGAAGTCAAGCGCAAGGTCTTCGAGACGGCGAAGAAGAAGGCATCTGGAGAGGAGACACGCCGCGGCGATCCGCGGACGACAGTCCGCGTGCGAAGTCCGCGGGCTATTCAAGACTCGGGGGGAGAAGATGGTGCTGACAACACCGATCGCTGAGAAGGACGCCCGGGCGCTCAAGGCTGGGGACGTGATCTACGTTTCCGGGACGATGTTCACCGCTCGGGACGAGGCCCACCGCCTGATGCTTGAGCGGGGGGCGCCGTTTCCGGTAGAGGGGTTGGCCCTGTTCCACTGCGGCCCGGTGGTGAGAAAAGTGGACGGCGGGTGGGAGGTGGTCGCGGCCGGGCCGACCACCTCGGCGCGGATGGAGCTGTTCGAGGCCGATTTTCTGGGCAAGTTCCGGACGCGGGTCATCGTGGGCAAGGGCGGCATGGGGGACAAGACCCTGGCCGCCCTCGGCGAGGTGGGGGCGGTCTACACCCACTTCACCGGCGGGGCCGGGGCGCTCGCGGCCCAGGCGGTGCGCCGGGTGACCGGGGTCTATTGGCTCGAGGAGCTGGGGATCCCGGAGGCGATTTGGGTGCTGGAGGTGGACCGGTTCGGGCCCCTGGTGGTGGCGATGGACGCCCACGGCCGGTCCCTGTACAAGGACCTCGCGGCCGTGGTGGAGAAGAACATGGAGAAGATCCGCGCCCGCATTCGGGGCTGACCCCCTCACCCTGGCCCTCTCCCGCCAGGGGAGAGGGAAGGGGAAACCGAGCGGGGAGAGGTGGAGCAAAGGGGGTGACGCGGGTGCCCATGCACCCCGAGCGATGAAACACCTGAAACCCAACGTGGAGGAACTCCTGGCCAAGGCCAAGGAGCCGGGGAGGAAGGCCCCC
>JACIWI010000147.1 GCA_014361055.1 Candidatus Bipolaricaulota bacterium | reverse complement strand
AAGGGGGTGACGCGGGTGCCCATGCACCCCGAGCGATGAAACACCAGAAACCCAACGTGGAGGAACTCCTGGCCAAGGCCAAGGAGCCGGGGAGGAAGGCCCCCCCGTGGCACGCGTTCTACCGGGGCAAGGTCGGGGTGACCCTGAAGTGTGCGATCACCGACTATCAAGACTTCGGGATCTGGTACACCCCGGGCGTGGCTCAGCCGTGCCGGGAAATCGCCCAGAATCCGGAAAAAGTCTTTGAGTACACGAACAAGGGGAATTTTGTGGCCGTGGTGTCCGATGGCACGCGCGTCCTGGGCCTCGGGGATATCGGCCCGCAGGCGGCGTTGCCGGTGATGGAGGGCAAGGCCTTGCTCTTCAAGTACCTGGGCGGGGTGGACGCGTTCCCGGTGACCATCGACACGAAAGACCCCGACGAGCTCATCCAGGCCGTGAAGTGGATCGCCCCCGCGTTCGGAGGGATCAACCTCGAGGACATCGCCTCCCCCAAGTGCTTCTATGTCCTGGAGCGGCTCCGGGCCGAGCTCGCCATCCCCGTTTGGCACGACGACCAGCAGGGAACGGCGGCCATCACCCTCGCCGGGGTCCTCAACGCCCTCAAGGTGGTGGGGAAGAACCCGAACCGGGCCACCTACGCCGTGATCGGCTCCGGGGCGGCGAACATCGCCTTCGTCCGGGTCCTCCTCACCTACGGGGTTCCCGCGGGGAACGTGATCATGGTGGACTCAAAGGGGATCCTCCATCCAGGGCGGGAGGATCTCGCAGCGGACAAGGACGAAAACCCGTACAAGTGGGACTACGCGGTCCGAACGAATAAGGAGCGGAGGACCGGCGGGATCGCCGAGGCCCTGGAGGGCGCGGACGTGTGCGTGGCCGCCTCCAAGCCCGGCCCAGGGACGATCAAGCCGGAGTGGGTGAGGCGCATGGCCAAGGATGCCATCGTGTTTGCCTGCGCAAACCCGATCCCCGAGATCTGGCCGTGGGAGGCGAAGGAGGCTGGGGCGAGGATCGTCGGCACCGGCCGCTCGGACTTCCCGAACCAGATCAACAACTCCCTGGGCTTCCCCGGGATCTTCCGGGGGACGTTGGACGTGTTCGCCCGGACGATCACCGACGAGATGGCCATCGCCGCGGCGGAGGCCATCGCCCGCACCGCCGAGGAAAAGGGCCTTTCCGAGGACTACATCGTCCCCACAATGATGGAGTGGGAGGTGTTCATCAACGAGGCGGTGGCGGTGGCAAAAAAGGCGATCGAGCAGGGGGTAGCCCGGCGGATCCTCAGCGAATCGGAGCTCGAGCGAGAAGCTACGCGGATGATCCGCTACGCCCGCGAGGAGACGGAGATCCTGATGAAGGCCGGGCACATCCCCCCTCCTCCGGCAGTCTGAGCCACCCCTGAGCCGGCAAATGGAGCGGGGCCAGCAGGAGCTGGCCCCGTTTTTTCAGGCCCGGGCGAGAAGGGACCACGGCAGGGCCACGATCCTCTCCCCGAGGCGGATGACCTCCTCCCCACAGTAGAGAAGCACTCCAGCCCGGGCCTCCGGATACTCCTTTACGAAGACCTCAAGCCCCTTAACATCGGAATAGTGGGCCCGGGGCCCCAACTTGGCCTCCACGCCCACCAGCTTCCCACCCCACTCCACCACGAAGTCCACCTCCGTCCCGGACGCCGTTCGCCAATGGTACAGCTGGGCCTGGGGGCGAAGGAGCTCGGCCAAGACCTGCAGGTGGAGGAACACGAGGTTCTCAAACAAGGGACCGCTCTTCCGGGCCTTCTCGGCTTCCTCCACGGAGTGAATCCCCATGAGGAACGCGGCCAGCCCGGGGATCGGCCCAGTAGAGTTTAGGGGTCTTGAGGACCCGTTTGGTACGGCTTCGGGCGTAGGCGGGGATTCGGTGGATGAGGAACGAGACCTCAAGCAGGTTGAGGTAGCGGTGGACGGTGGGACGGGAGATCCCGGAATCGCGGGCCACCTCAGTCTGGTTCAGGAGTCGCCCGGTGCGCAGGGCCGAAAGTGCGATCAATCCCTGGAAATCGGCTAGGGAAGCCACTTGGGAGAGGTCACGGAGGTCCCGCTCGAGGTAGGTGGCGACATAGCTCTCCCACCACTCCACCTTGGCCTCGGGCGAAGGAAGCGTGAGGAGGGCAGGCATAAGCCCCTGAATGGCATGGGGCAAGGGATCCTGGCCTCCCCCCACCCGACCTTCCTCGGGAAGGCGCCCGGCGAGCAGGTCGGCCAGGATGGGCGAGGGCCCCTGCCCCTCCATCTCGCCCAGGGTCATGGGCCGGAGCACGAAGTGGACCGCCCGGCCGGCCAGGGACTCGGAGTGGCGGAGGAGCGTGGTCTTTCCGGTCTGGCGGGCTCCGGTGAGTACCACCACCGGATGGGCGGCCGCCGCTTCCGCCAGCCGCGGTTCCACCCACCGAACTATATAGGACTTGCGCAGTTGGGACAAATCCGTAGGCAGGATGAGCCACATAGGTTCGGATAGCATCTCGAATGATCGCCGCCTTCGCCTCACCACTTTCGTGGTTGCCCAAGTAGCGTCGGGGTTTATCCCCGACGTTGTCGCCGGGGTTTATCCCCGACGTTGTTATTGCGTAATATTTCAAAAGACGCGCTGGGGGGAAAGGGTTAGAGCTCGGACGATGAGCGACAAGGGACTGGGGAGGTGCGTCATGGACGGAGCAGGGTTCCACGATCTCCGGCGGGCGATGTGGGCGATGTTCCGGTTCTACGAGGAAGGGCGGTACCGGGAGGCCTTGGAGGCCGCCCGCCAGGCCGCCGCGGCCGCCCCGGACGAGGAGGCTCGGACCGCGTTCTGGATCGCCTGCCTCCTCAGCCGCCTCGGGGAGTTGGACGAGGCGATGCGCACGCTCGGGGAGGCACGGGCCCACGGCCGGTGGTGGGGAAAGGAAATTCTTCTTGGGGACCCCGATCTTGCGCCGTTGCATGGCCGAACCGACTTCCAGGCCCTGGTCGCGGAATGCGCGGAGGCCCAGCGCACCGCCCAAGCTCAGGCCAAGCCTGAATCCCTGGTCCTCACCCCGCCCGGTTTTTCCCCGAATTCCACTTACCCCCTCCTGATCGCCCTCCATGGGCGGATGGGGACCGCGGACGAGCTCGTTCCCCACTTCCGCTCGGCCCTGGCGCACGGGATGATCCTCGCCGTGCCTCAGGGAACACAGCTTGCCGCGGAAGGGTTTTACACGTGGGACGATCCGGAGCGGGCGGAGCGCGACGTGGGCTGGGCCTACGAAGGCCTTCGACAGCGGTACCCCATCGACCCCCAGCGGGTAGTCCTGGCCGGGGGCTCCCAGGGCGCGGCCCTAGCGATGTCCCTCGCCGTGAAGGGCGACCCCATCCCCGCCCAGGGGTTCATCGCCGTGATCCCGTCCACGCGCGGTTCCGAGGCGTGGCTCCCCTATATTCCGGAGGCGGCGCGCCGCGGGGTCCGGGGATGGATCCTCACCGGGGGGAAGGACCCCCGCTCCGCCCAAGTCCAGGCCCTCCACCAGAAAATGAGCCAGGTTGGACTCCCTTGTCAGCTTGTGGTCGTACCCGATCTCGGCCACGAGTTCCCGGACGACTTCCCGGCCCGGCTTTCCACGGCCCTGGCGTTCGTGCTCGGCCGTGGAGACGATGCGGCTCCCCGTCCGTGAGGAGGTGAGGAGCGATGCTTGTCAAGAAGTTCGATCTGCAACCGGTGTTCATTTATTACGAGGGTGAGGATGTCGGGGAAATCGTGGCTCGGGAAACCGCGAACCTCACGGAAGCTCTCGCCCCCATTGCCCGTGTCCTCGCCCCGGTGGCGTTCTCAGGACACCTCCCGGAGGACCTGACCGGGCCCGTGTTCTTCCTCTACCCTCTCCGGCTTGGGTGTGGCGAGGCCCTGGCCAAGCTTCAAGAGAAGGGCGATGTAATCCTGTTCGCGGCGGATCTCCCGTACCGGGCGTTGGATGCGCTGGAGGAAATCTCCGACAGGGCGAACGTGCACCTCGTGTTCAGCTACGGCGAAGCACGGGAGAAGGCTTTGTTCCTGGGGATCAGGGACACGTTGCGGGGGCTACACGTCCTCGCCCTGGTGCCCGATCTCCCATCCTACACAGCTCTTCTTGATCGAAGATACGATCGAAGTGCCCTTCGCCACCGGCTCGGGGTGGAGGTGGACATCCTGGGCAAGGACGAGTTCCTGGCGTGGTTTGCGCGGGCCGATGGCGAGGAGGCAGCACGGGCGTGGCTGGCAAGGGCTCGGGCCGCGGACGAGAACGAGGTCCGCAGGACGGGCCAGCTCTACCAAGCGCTTCGGAACTTCCTTGAAGACCGGGGGTACCAAGCGGTCGCGATCTCCTGCCACGCCCGAAAGATGGACCCCCTCTACGTGCCCTGTCTTGGTTTGGGGAGGCTCAGGGACGAGGGCATCCCGGCGGCGTGCGAGGCCGACCTCGCCTCCCTGACCGGGATGATCCTGGTCGACCTCCTCCGGAATCAGCCGGCGTTCATGGGCAATGTCGTGGGCATGGATGCCCACACCATTACCCTCTCCCACTGTGCGATGCCCCTTCGGCTGATGGGTGATGAGCCCCTTCCCTACGAGCTTGCGGATTACCACGGCGGCCGCTGGCCAGGGGTCACGGCCGAGGTCGAGGTGCCGGTAGGGGCCCCACTGACCGTGCTCCGGGTGTCCCGGAGTGCAGAGACGATGATCGTCACGGAAGGGCGTATCGTGGCCAGGCCTCAGGACGGTCGCGCCTGTCGAAACACGCTTCAGGTCGAAGTCCCCGATCCGGCCCTCCTTCTCCGGAAGACCTCCGGCAACCACCACGTCCTCGCCTGCGGGCACTTCGCGGGCGAACTCGCCCGGCTCGGCGAGTTCCTGGGGATGGACGTGACCGCGCTGTAGGACCGTGCTGCCCCCAAGCTGAGGTGGTGGACGAGGTACTTCCCGTCCAACCGTAGACGGCGGACGGGACGAGGTGTACGCGGTGCAGCAGCTGACGAACTCCCTCGCGGGGAGCGTGGTTTCCTCCGATCTCATCTGCGGCCTCATCGCCTGGGAGAACGAGCGGGTGGTGACGGGTCTCCCTGGGCACCACCTGCAAAGACCTCAAGGCCACCTGGCGACACCTCTTCGGCCGTTAGCCGAAAAAAGGAGGATGCCTCCCCGGCGAAACCTCTCCGTCAGCACGCAGCTTGAAGTCGTTAACGCAAGAGGGGAGGAAATCCTTCGCATCGTCTGGGGACAAAATTACCGTGCTCGTTGGCCGCTACGACATTGCGCGGCTAGAATCCGCCGCGATAGTTTTGCCGTGGAAGGGGAGCTTGGGGATGGGGCGCGGGCAGGACCCAAGGGAGACCGAGGGTGAAGCCGAGATGAGGGGGATTCTCACAAGCATGCGGTTCCGCCTGATCCTCCTTGTGGGGATCGCGGTTGTTCCGGCGCTTGCGCTCATCCTCTATTCGGGGGCGCGCGAACGCCAGAACGCTCGGGCTTGGGCCGAGCGCGAGGCGCTGAACGTGGCCCTCTTCATCGTCTCCCAGCAGAACCTGTTGACCGAGACCACGCGGCAGCTTCTCGCCAGCCTGAGTCGGCTCCCCCAGGTCCGCGCGGGCGACCCTGTCGCCTGTTCCGCGCTCTTGGCCAGTATGATCCGGGAACACCCGATCTACGCCAACATCGGGGTGGCTTGGCCAAATGGGGATTCTTGGTGCAGCGCCGTTCCGGCCGCGGGCCCGGTCAACTTTGCTGATCGGGCGTGGTTCGCCGAGGCCTTGCTTAGGCGGGATTTTGTGTTCGGGGGATACGTGATGGGCAGGATTACGGGGCGGCCGCTGGCGGCGTTTGCTTATCCTATATTGGACGGGGCTAGGGAGGTCCAAGCGGTCCTCTACGCCGGGCTCGATCTGGCTTGGCTCAACGACCTCATCGCCCACCTCCCCCTGCCCCCGGGGATGGTGCTGACCGTGGCGGACGAGACGGGCACGATCCTGGCCCGGACGGTTGAGCCCGAGGAATGGGTGGGAAGGCCCTGCCCTGAGGCGGAGATCGTTCAGGCGGTTTTGGCCGAGCCCGGGCCGAGGGCCCTTGAAGCGGCCGGGGTGGATGGGGTGCGGCGCCTCTACGCGATCGCCCCGTTCGGCGGCGGCCCCGAGGGGATGGCTCATGTGTACGTGGGCACCCCCGTTTCCGTGGCCTATACCCAGGCCAACCGCGCCCTCTTTCAGAACCTTGTTTTGCTCGGGGTTGTGGCGCTCGTCGCTTGGGGAGCAGCGTGGCTTGGGGGCGACCTTCTCGTGCGGCGGCCGACGCGGCGCCTGGTCGAGGCCGCCCGACGCCTAGCATCCGGGGATCTCCACGCCCGCACCGGGATGCACCACGATCGGAGCGAGCTCGGCATGCTCGCCCAGGCCTTCGACGAAATGGCCCAGGGCTTAGAGGAGCAGCATCGCGAGCGGGAGCAAGCGGAGGCAGCTTTGCGGGAGAGCGAGCAACGCCTGGCTCACCTGCTGGCCGTCAGCCCGACCATCATCTACACGCTTAACCCCGACGGTTTTGCGGCAACATGGGTGAGCCCGAACGTCACCGCCGTTCTGGGGTACACGCCCGAAGAGGTCTTGCAACCCAACTGGTGGGCCGATCACCTGCACCCAGAGGACCGCGATCAAGCCTTCGCCAATGCCGCTCACGTACTTACCGAGAACTCTGTGATCCATGAATACCGTTTCTACAAGAAAAACGGGGAGCTGATTTGGGTGCGCGATGAACTCCGGCTCCTGCGCGATGAGCATGGCAATCCTGTGGAAATCGTAGGGGCGTGGGTCGACATCACCGAGCGCAAACAGGCGGAGGAGCGGGTTGTCAAGCAACTGCAGGTCCTTACCGCTCTCTACACCGGGGCACAGAAGCTGGCGGAGAGCCTGGACCTAGAGGCGGTCGCCCGGGAGGTGACCCGCACCTGTGTGGAGATCTTCGGTGTCCGCCTGGCTTGGCTGGGCCGCGCCGAGCCCGATGGCCGGGTGACGGTCGTCTCCCAGTTTCCACCGGAGCACCCTTATCCGCACCAGATCACCGTGCGCTGGGACGATGCCCCCCAAGGCCAGGGGCCCACCGGCCGCGCCATCCGCAGCGGCGTCCCGGAGGTCACCGCTGAGATCACCACCGACCCGGGCTTTGTGCGATGGCGCGAAGTTGCCCTGACCCACGGGTTCCGCTGCAGCGCCGCCTTTCCCCTCATCAGCCGGGGACACACCTTTGGCGCGCTCAACCTGTATAGCGACATTCCCGACTTTTTCGCCCCCGAGCGATTGGACATGTTCCAGGCTTTTGCCAACCAGGCGGCAGCCGCCCTGGAGAACGTCCGCCTGTTTGCCGAGACCCAGCGCCGCCTCAAGCAGGTGCAGGCGCTGCGCAACATTGACATGGCCATCACCGCCAGCCTGGACCCGCGCCTCACCCTGCGCGTGTTGCTGGAGGAAGTCACCACCCAACTGGCTGTGGATGCCGCCGACGTGCTGCTGCTCAACCCCCACGTCCAGGTGCTGGAATACGCTGCCGGGCGCGGCTTTCGCACCAAACTGATTGAGCGCACCCGTCTGCGCCTGGGCGAGGGCCATGCCGGCCGCGCCGCCCTGGAACGCCGCGTCCTGAGCGTCAGCGACCTCGCGCAGGCGGACGATTTCCTGCGCAGGCAGTTGACTCAGGAGGAAGGCTTCGTCGCCTACTATGCTGCGCCGATGATCGCCAAGGGGCGCGTGCTGGGCGTGCTGGAGACCTTTCACCGCACGCCCTTGGGCACCAATGCGGAATGGCTGGAACTTCTGGAAGCCCTGGCAGCGCAGGCGGCCATCGCCATCGAGAACGCACAACTCTTCCACGACCTGGAGCAGTCCAACGTGGACCTGCGTCTAGCCTACGATGCCACCATCGAAGGCTGGTCGCGGGCGCTGGACCTGCGCGACCGCGAGACCGAGGGCCACACCCAGCGCGTCACCGAATTCACTGTGAAACTGGCGCGGGCGATGGGGATGAGGGAGGAGGAAATCGTCCACGTACGCCGGGGGGCGCTGTTGCACGACATGGGCAAGATGGGCATCCCCGACAGCATCTTGGTCAAGCCTGACAAACTCACCGACGAGGAGTGGGAGATCATGCGCCGGCATCCGCAGTACGCTTACGAGATGCTTTCGCCCATTGAATACCTGCGCCCGGCGCTGGACATTCCGTATTGTCATCACGAGAAATGGGACGGCACGGGCTACCCGCGCGGGCTGAAGGGTGAACAAATCCCCCTGTCGGCGCGCATCTTCGCCGTGGCCGACGTGTGGGACGCCCTGACCAGCGACCGCCCGTATCGGCCGGCATGGCCCAGAGAGAAGGCCTTGGAATATATCCGTGAGCAGGCGGGCAAGCACTTCGATCCTAAAGTGGTCGAGGCATTCTTGAAGCTCATCGAAAGTGAGGAACCTGCAAGGTAGTCTGGGCCAGCGGACGACTGTGCCGTCCAAGAACGCCCACCGGAGACGGTGGCGACCGGCGAGCCGGGCCAACGTCAGGTCGTCCACCACCTCGGCGCGGATCGTGGCATGGCTGCCAATCGCCCGGTAGGACGATGCGCGGCGCCGACTGTTTCTCCTCATCCGGTGTTCCCCGGGGTTCCCCTCCCTCGGACAGCCTCCCCGACGGCGTATCGGTTGGGCCCATGGGCCTTGTCCGCTCCGGGCACGGGCGCTATATTCTTCGTGCGCTAGGGCGTAGCCAAGCGGTAAGGCAGCGGGCTTTGGACCCGCGATCGGAGGTTCGAATCCTCCCGCCCTAGCCAGGACTTTGTCCCCTCTCGGCAATCGCTACGGAGCGCAAGGCAGGTGGGTTAAAGGTGAGCCCAGAGTTGGTGAGCAGGTCTTCGCAATCGAGGCTTCCAGTGGGTTGTGGACAACCAAGATCGAGCCCCACCCCTCTCCTAGAACGGGGAAACGCCTTTCCCCAGCGTTCCGCCATCAACGTTGATCCGCCAACACACGTCCGAGGGCCCAAAGAAGGTCGAGTACGTTGGCCATTCGTGCACCGTACTCGTAGCGATAGCACCCAAAGCCGTCGAATATCATGCTTTGCTCAAGGCCAACAAACCGGATGGTCTTTTCCTGGTCGATGATCAGAGGCCCCGGACACCCGTAATAGAGCCGGGCGAGCTGCCCATCCTTATCCCAGATGATCTCCCAGAATGGCGCGAATTCGTCAAGCCAGGCCTCCGGTGGCAACTCCGGATCGGTGATGACCAGGACGCAAGCGACCCTGGACCGGTATTCCTCAACCCTTGCCACGCTCTCCCCAAACCTCCTGAGTTCCTCGCACACGTCCCTCGAGGGACAACCTGGGCAATCGCGAAGCTGTCCCATGTCCATGGCGCAGAGGCGTGGGGAGATAAGAACAAGAACCGTCGCTTGCGCGTTTAGCTGGGACAAGGTGATGTCTTGGCCGTCCAAGGTTCGGGCCGTGAAGTCAGGTGCTGGCCAACCAGGAGCAAAGACCGTCCGGGCGCACAAGGGTTGCTCAACCCATTCCACCCGGACCCATCGACCGCTCGGGCTCACCTCTGCCAGGGCGTAGCATCGGTTACCGATCACAACCGTCTCTCCCGGGAAGAACGTTTCATGCGGACAGAAGAAACAAAACCGGCCGTCGCCGTCATTGTCTACGAGGACTCCAGTATGTTCGATGTCGTCGTAGCGACCGTCGCCGTTGGCATCGTAGAGGCCGAACAAAACCGTCCTCCCCTCGATATCCAGCAAACCCTGTTGGAATCCTCCAGAACGTGCATGGAGGGAATACGGGGAGAGATGGCTGGATTCGGGCATGATAATGGGGTCCCAGCCGTAATCGGGCACGGCGCTGAAGCGGATCGAATAGGGAAAACGCCCTTCCGCACCGTAGTCAACGAGGACCGTGTACTGCCAAACGTATTCATGCCATCCGTACTTCCACATCCAAAGGCCATCTCCATCGTCAGTCAGGTCCTTGTTACCATTCGAATCCACCCAAAGCCGAGGGCCCGCGTTGTCCCCAGGCCAGAACGCAACATGGATTGCGGTGTTCTCCCCACTGCCTAACTGCAGTATGCCATACCAGATCTCGTTGCCTCCCCGAGGGACCGCAAACAGCGCCTCTGCGGGCTCGGATGTAAGGGGAATCTTGGTTGGCTTCTCCCACCGCACAGGACATTCCCCGACCTCGGGCAGTAGCCCTATCTGTCCCCAGGCACCCACCACTACCAACAACATCAGTCCAATGGACGCTCTCAATCCCATGGCGAACCTCCAACATCAATAGCATTCACAGCTTCCGCAACGCGGCACGGCCACGCACAGGCCCTCCCAATGCCACATTGGCGTGGCATAACATTCAGCCAGTGCGGTAACCCGGCCATAACCTGTAATAATCTTGGCATCGCAACACGCGTCCTGGTCGCACATGAACACGAAAACCGGGTGGCAACATGTGGCGTCACAGCCCGCTTCCGCCATTACGGTCAATTTCAGGGGGATACCCGTGTCACTGTACCGCTCATACACTGCCCGTGCGTAGGAGTACATCACGATGTGTGCATGTGACGACCCGACAGCTTAGTTGGATGCATCCGGGATCCAACATGAGGGGTTGAACCTGGGCAAACACCGGCAAAGCCACCACCACGGCCGTCAGGGCCACCACAACCGCCTTCTTCTCTGCTGCCATCCCCATCGCCTCCGCTTTCGACCTTGGATGGCAACACTCATTTACAGGGTTGTTGCCTCCCTGTCAACCCCTAGAACCAGAGCGGCGTTCTCCCCGAGCACGGTCCACATACACCCGAACCGCTGGCCGAGGTCGCTTCCCCTCTCGGATTGAACTGCCCCCTGACCGGCCTCGCCGATAAGTTGGCCGGGCAGGACCGCATGGCAAGGCACAAGACCTTCGGCAAGCTAACGCGTTGGGCATGCCCTACGACGGGGAGAAGGAAAACCCCCGCTCGAACACGGCCAGGCAGGCCTCCACTACCTGGGGGTCGTAGAGCCGGCCCTTTCCGGCTTCGATCTCCGCCAGGGCCTGCTCGATCCCCAGGGCCGGCCGGTACGGCCGATGGGAGGTCATCGCCTCCACCACGTCGGCCACGGCGAGGATCCGGGCCTCAACGAGGATCTCCTCGCCCCGAAGGCTTTGAGGGTAGCCCGAGCCATCGAGCCGCTCGTGGTGCTGGCGCACGGTCTCCGCCACCGGCCAGGGGAACTCGATCTTCCGGAGGATCTCGTAGCCGACCTCGGGGTGGGCGCGGACGAGGTTCATCTCCTCTTTCGTGAGGCGGCCGGGTTTGCTCAGGATCTCCCCGGGCACGGCGAGGGATTTCCCGAAATCGTGGAGGAGCGCGGCCACCCGCAGGCCCTGGACCCGGTCCTCAGGAAACCCGAGCTCCTGGGCGATGGCGCAGGCGAGGTCCGCCACCCGCCGCTGGTGGCCGGCGGTGTAGGGGTCGCGGAGCTCAGTGGCCGAGGACAGCAGATCCACCGCCTGGTTCAACAGGCGCTCCAGCCGGGCCAGGCTTTCCCGCCCCCGTTCCTCTGCCAGCTTGCGCTCGGTGATGTCCCGGGCAATCCCCTCGATGGCCACGAGGTTCCCATTCTCGTCGTAGATGGGGATGTTGATCTGCTCTGTCCAGATGACCTGGCCGTCTTTACGCCGCCAGCGGAGCTGGATCGGCCGTTGGAAGAAGTCCCTTCCTTCACGCAAGGCCTGGAGCAAGGGGCGGTCCTCGGGGTGGACAATCTTCAGCCCAAGATCAGGGTCGGCATAGTGCTCTTCTGGGGTGTAGCCGGTGATGGTTGTGGCGGCGGGGTTCACGTACTCGAAGCCCGGCTCGGGCAAAAGCCGGTACCGGTAGATGATGTCCGGGGCGTTCTCCGCGAGCCTCCGGAAGCGTGCCTCGCTCTCAGCGAGGGCCTTTTGGGCTTGGAGGCTCTCGGAGATGTCGGTGAGCACCGTAAGGACCCCGGCGAACTCGCCGTCCCGGAAGAGGGGCCGGGCGCTGACCAAAACCGGGACCTTCCGACCGTCCTTGGTGAGGAGGTCGGTCCGGTACCGGGAGGAGCCCGTCGGGCGGCGGGCCCTCTCCTTCGCCACCTTTTCCCTCGACTTGGGGTCCACGATGACCGTCCAGGGCTTCCCCACGAGCTCGTCGGGGGCGTAGCTGAGCATGTGGGCGGCGGCGGGGTTGACGAAGGTTAGAATCCCTTGGGCGTCCTCGATCACGATTCCCTCCGCCATCTCCTGGACGATCCCCTCGTTGAACTCCCGGAGGTCATCTACTTCGGCAAACAGGTGGGCGTTCTCCAGGGCCACCGCGGCCACACCCGCCAGGGCCTGGAGGAGCTCCCGGTCCTGGGGCGAGAACGCGTCGGGCTTCGGGCTCTCCGCGTTGAGGACGCCGAGAACCCTTTCCCCTACTTTGAGGGGGACACACAGCTCTGACTGATTTCCGCCCGTCCCCACCACGTAGCGGGGGTCGCGGGTCACATCGGGGAGGTAGAGCGTCTCCCCGGACCGGGCCATGGCGGGGACGATTCCCGTGGGGCTGTCGAGGGGGAACTCAAACGGCCCGGGAGAGGGGTCCACGGTGTGGGCGAGGAGGACAAGCCTCTTTTGGTCCTCCGGAAGGAGGTAGAAAGAGCAGTCCTCGAGGCCGAGGATGTCTCGGGCTGCCTCGACCACGGCCTGGGCGATGGCCTGGAGGTCGCGGGTGAGGACAAGCCTTCGTCCCAACTCCTGGATCGCAGCGAGTTGCTCCTCAGCCTTCTTGCGGGCGCTGATGTCCTCCACCGTGCCCTCGTAGTAGAGGACCCGGCCCTCCTCGTCGCGCACGGCGCGGGCGCTCTCCCGCACGTAGAGCGTGGTGCCATCGCGCCGAACCCACGCCGACTCCAGCCCCACCACCCGACCCTCCCGCTCGATCCGCTCCTTGAACAGGGACCGGGGGTAGGCGGGCTCAAACCCCTCCTCCTCCAGGTTGCGCCGGGAAAGCTCCGCAAAGGAAGAAAACCCGAGCATCCGCACCAGGGCCGGATTGGCGTAGAGGATGCGGCCGTCGGGGGTGGTGCGGTAGAACCCGATCGTGCTTTCTTCCACAAGGGGTCGGAAACGCAAGCTTGTTTCCTCTCGAAGCCGCAGCCAGACCTGGATCCGCGCCGCCAGGACGGCCTTGGCCACGGGGAGGGGCACCACGTCGTCGAACCCGGCGGAAAGCCAGGAGGTTGGCTCCTCCTCCGGGGGGAGGGCCACGAGCACGGGGAGGAACGAGAACTCCGCGGCTGCCCGAGCCTTCAGAGCCAAAAGCTCCTTCTCTATCCGGCGGACCACCGCCGCCTCGGCCACGACCAGATCCACCTCGGCCCACCCCGCTGGATCGAACCCGTCCGGCCGGGGGGCGAGCACCCGGTAGCCCAGCCCCTCCAGAAACTCCCGGACGAGTCGCCGGTCGCCGGCACCCCGGAACAGGATCCCAACCGTGTGGAGCTCAGGGCTCATGGGAAGGCCTGCGGTGGACCGGGACGCCAAGGGGACTGATGGGGACGAGGTTGAGGGTTCCGGCCTCGACCATCGCGTCCACGGGCATCCCCACCCCGGTGGGGCCAGTGATCACCGTGGCCTCCTCCTCCACCCCAGGCGGTTGAGGAGCCTCACCAGACGGTGCGGAACGGGCAGGCATCGGAGGACAGGAACCGCAGGTAGGTGATGGAGACCACCACCCGCTGGAGCTGGGCTTCCTCCACGGCCCGGTGGATCGTGTACCAGGCCGGGACTTCCTCCTTAATCCCGGAAAGACTCCATACCCGAACCTGGCCAGGTTGCAGGCGAGCTCGGGCTCGACCACCGCCACACGGAGACCCTGCCCCCCCCCCGCATCCCGTCCAGGAGCCACTTTCAGGAGCCACGGGAGGGAAAGGATGGTCTTCCCGGTGCCGACGGCGCCCGCGAGGAAGGACGCCCGGCCGTGGAGGACCTCGTCCAGACCGGAGATTTCGGTGGCCACGCGCTTCTCTTCCATGGCCCACTCCATGGAAGTCCTCTCTATTTTGCCGCCCCGAGGGTACCCCTGACAACTCCGCCCAAAGAAACGAGGCCCGAGGGACGGAGAGAAAGAGCGAGGGGCGAAAATGGGTCGTCACCATCGCCCTGCCTCCCCCACCAAGGGCAATGACATTAACTCAGGCGATCCTCTGGGTTAGAAGGCCATTATGAACCAGTCCCTCTTAATATAAAGGGCGACGCTACGCCCCAGACCGTAGCGTCGGGGTTTATCCCCGACGTTGGGTTTTCCAATGTGCGTCAGGCTTGCACGCCCGTAAGTCTTGCCTTGGTATTCGGCCTTGGACGGCGAGTGGCGGGATCACTGCCTTCTCCGCCATCACGCTCACCCTCTTTCCCCCACACCCGCGCCCGCCGCAGGGCGTTGGCGTTGACGACCACGGTGACCGAGGAGGTGGCCATCGCCGCCTCCGCCAGCACCGGGTGCATCCAGCCCACGGCCGCCAGCGGGATCATGGCCACGTTGTAGAAGAAAGCCCAGAACAGGTTCGTTCGGATCTTGCGAAACGTCGCCCGGGAGAGGCGAATCGCCTCCACCACGCCGGAGAGCTCGCCGCGCACGAGGGTCACATCGCTCGCCTCGATGGCGATGTCGGTGCCGGTGCCGATAGCGATCCCCACGTTGGCCTGCTTCAGGGCGGGCGCGTCGTTGATCCCGTCCCCCACGAAGGCCACGAGAGCAAACCGCTCCTGCAACTTCCGCACCTCGGCCACCTTGCCCTCGGGCAGCACCTCGGCCAGGACATGGTCAATCCCCACCCGGCGGGCGATGGCCTCGGCGGTGCGCCGGTTGTCGCCGGTGATCATCGCCGTTCGGATGCCCATCCGGTGCAGTTCCTGAATCGCGGCGACGGAGTCCTCCTTCAGCGTGTCGGCCACGGCGATGGCCCCCGCGACGCGGCCGTCCACCGCCACCAGGATCGCCGTCTTCGCCTCCTCCTCCAGCCGGCGCAGCGTCCCCCCGAGCAGCGCCGGATCCAGGCCGTGCTCCTCCGCGAGGCGCCGCGAGCCGACCAACACCCGCTTCCCGTCCACCGTCGCCATCACGCCCCGGCCGCGCAGCGCTTGGAACTCGCCGGGTTCTGCCGTCGCCAATCCCTCGGCCTCGGCCCGCTCCACCACCGCCCGCCCCAGGGGATGCTCGCTCCCCCGTTCGGCCGCCGCTGCGATCTTAAGCAGGGCCTTTTCGTCGACCCCGTCCACCGGGACGATGTCGGTTACCTCGGGCTTCCCCTTGGTGATCGTCCCCGTCTTGTCGAAGATGACGACCCGCACGTCCCGGAGCGTCTGGATCGCCGAGCCTTCGCGGATGAGGATGCCGTGTTCGGCGCCCAGGCCGCTTGCGACCATCAGGGCGGTGGGGGTGGCCAGCCCTAGGGCGCACGGGCAGGCGATGACGAGCACGGCGACCATGGACACGATGGCCAGGGTGACGACGCCCAGGTCCGGGTTGACCCAAGGGAGGAAGGAGCCGACCCGCACCAGGGCGGTCATCGCACCGGGGAAGAGCAGCCACGCCAGAAGCGTGAGCAGGGCGATGGAGACGACCACCGGCACGAAGACCCCTGTCACCCGGTCGGCGAACTCTTGGATCGGCACCTTGGAGCCCTGGGCCTCCTCCACCAGCTTGATCACCTGGGCGAGGAAGGTATCCTTGCCCACCCGGGTCGCCTGTACCTTGAGCAGGCCCTCTTGGTTGACCGTGGCCCCGATGACCGCGTCGCCGGGCCGTTTGCCCACAGGCATCGACTCGCCGGTGGCCATGGACTCGTCCACCGTACTCTCCCCCTCGATGACGACGCCGTCGGTGGGGATCTTCTCGCCGGGGCGGACGACCATCACGTCTCCGACCTGGACCGCCTCGATGGGGATTTCCACTTCGTGGCCGTCGCGGATCACACGGGCGGTTTTGGCCCCCAGTTCCAAGAGTTTGCGGATCGCCTGGGAGGCCCGTCCTCTTGCTCGCTCCTCCACGTACCGGCCGGTGAGGTGAAAGGCCATGATCATCGCCGCCACACCGGCGTAGTTGGCGACGGGGAAGAGGAAGGACGCCGGACCGGTGAGGAGCGAGACCCCAGTGCCGAGAGCGATCAGCGTGTCCATGTTGGCGTAGCCGTGGACCACCGCGGTGATCCCGCTTTGGTAGGTACGACGGCCTACCCAGAACAGGACCGGCAGGGCGAGGAGGATCATCCCCAGGTTGAACCCAAGGTGACTGGGCCACATGACGCCGAAGAACATCTCGGTGGACATCCAGAGGATGATGGGGATGGTGAAGGCCCAGGCGACGCCCATCCGGAAGCGGCTCTTGCGCATCTTGCGCTCCGCCTCGTCCTCCTGAGCGACGGGAGCCTCGGTAGGGACTTCCAACACCTCGTACCCGGCCTTGGCCACCGCGTGCTTGAACTCGGCGAGGTCGGCCAGGCCGGGGACGAAGGTGACGGTGGCCTTCTCGGTGGCGAGGTTAACGCTCGCCGTCACCACACCGGGCACCTTGGAAAGCGCCCGCTCCACGTGGGCGGCGCATGAGGCGCAGGTCATGCCACCGATGGGCAGGATGACCGTTTCCGTGGGCACCTCGTAGCCGGTCTCCTGCACCGCCCGTACCAGGTCGGCCACACCCCCCTCGGGGCCGAGCTCCACCGTCGCTCGCCCGGTGGCGAGGTTGACGTGGGCGGAACGGACCCCGGGGCACTTGGCCAACGCCTCCTCGATGTGGGCAGCGCAGGAGGCACAGGTCATCCCGCGGACGGGAAATTGCACGCGTCGGTCCATGATCTCCTATCCACCCCACCTGGGGTGGGTTAAGTGTACCCGTGGGTTCCCGCAGGAACAACCTTGGTCAGGCGCCAGAGCAGCCCGGGGGATCAGGCAGGCCAGGAGAACCCGCGGTCCCGGAACAGGCGCAGGCAACCGTCGACCACCCGAGGATCGTAGAGCCGGCCCTTCCCCGTCTCGATCTCCGCCAGGGCCTTCTCCAGGCCCAGGGCTTCCCGGTACGGGCGGTGGGAGGCCATCGCCTCCACCACGTCCGCCACGGCCAGGATCCGCGCCTCGAGGAGGATCTCCTCTCCCTTGAGGCCCTGAGGGTAGCCCGAGCCGTCGAGGCGTTCGTGGTGCTCCCGCACGATCTCCGCCACCGGCCAAGGGAAATCCACGTCCTTGAGGAGCTCCCAGCCCCGCTCGGGGTGGCCCTTCACGAGCTCAAACTCCAGCGCGCCCAGCCTCCCCGGCTTGGAGAGGATCTCCGCGGGCACCGCGAGCTTGCCCACGTCGTGGACGAGCGCGGCCAGCCGCAGCCCCTGGATCCGGTCCGCGGGAAGGCCGAGCTCCCGGGCGATGGCGCAGGCGAGCTCCGCCACCCGCCGCTGGTGGCCGGCGGTGTAGGGGTCGCGCTGCTCCACCGCCGACGCGAGAGCGGTCACGGTCTGGGCCAGGACTTCTTGGATTCTCCTGTGGCTTTGGGCCACCTCCGCCTCGGCCTTGCCGTGGGCGATGACCTTGCTCACCACCGCCGCCAGCATCTCCAGGAGGGCCGCCTCCTCCGGATCATGCGCGTACCCGGCGTGGACGTACAGGTTGAGCACCCCCACCACCGTGCCCCCGTGCTTGATGGGGAGGCAGTAGTGGCCGTGGGGCACGATCCCCGGGTACCGGATCTCGTGGCGCGCGTCGAGGTCGGACGCGAACTGGACCTCGCCGGTGGCCGCGGCCCGACCGCACAGGCACTTCCCGAGCGGCACCTCTCGACACGCCTGGCATAGCTCCTCCGGAAGATCTTGGTGGGCGGTAAGGACGAGCCGGTCCCCCTGGGCGAGGAAGATGGCCCCCTTCCGCTCCACCCGGATCCCGGGGAGGGTAAGGAGCGCGTCCAGCACGAGCCTAAGCTGCTCGGAAAGGGAGATGGGAAGGAGGGAGACCTCTACGATTTCCCGAAGCGTCCGCTCCACCTCGTACCGGTGCGCGAGCCTCCGACGGGCCTCCACCTCCGCCGTGGCATCGAGGACGGTGTGGAGGAACACCGGAACGCCCCCCTGGGTCCGAACCCCAGTGGGGTATACGGCCGAGTGCACCCACCTTTTTCGCGCCGGGTCGAACACCTCCCGCACCACCGCCTCCCCCCGGGTCACCGCCTCCTCCAAGGGGCAACCGGGGACCGGGCCGTCACAGCCGTGGACCGCCTGGGGGCAGTGCTGCCCACGGAGCGCCTCCGGCTGGACCCCAAGTTCCTGGGCCGCGGCCCGGTTGGCAAACAGGATCCGGTGGTGGGCATCCACGAGCATCACGAAGACGGGGAGGGCGTCCACTGCGGCGCGGAGTGCGTCCACGCCGTGGGGGCCTGCAAGGTACCGTTCTTCCCGGAGCTCGGGCGTGTCGGCCTCCTTTCGTCTAGACCCTACCTAGGTGGGGTGGATAAACGGTGCATGGCGTGTGGACCTCCCATGGAGCCCGGGCTAGAACCGCACCCGCTTGAGGAGAAGGGCGTTCAGAACAACAACCACGGTGCTCGCCGCCATGATGAGGGCCCCCCATTGAGGAGCGAGGACCACCCCCAGCGGGAAGAAGACCCCGGCCGCCGCCGGGATGGCCACCGCGTTGTAGCCCGTAGCCCATACCAGGTTCTGGCGCATCTTGCGCATCACCGCCCGCGAGAGGCGCACCAACCGGGTTACGTCCCGGGGATCGTTGCGCACCAGCACCACGTCCGCCGACTCGAGGGCCACGTTCGTCCCAGCCCCGATGGCCATCCCCACGTCCGCCACCACGAGCGCCGGGGCATCGTTGATCCCGTCCCCCACCATGGCCACGACATGCTCCTCCTGTTGCAGCCCCCGCACGACCTGGGCCTTCTCCTCCGGCTTCACCTCGGCGAACACCGCGTCGATCCCAAGCGCCCCGGCCACCCAGTCCGCCACCTTCCGGGAGTCGCCGGTGAGCATGGCCACCTCGATCCCCATCGCCTTGAGCTCAGCCACCGCCGCCCGGGATTCCTCCCGCACCAGGTCGGCCAGGGCGATCGCCCCCAGTAGCTTCCCATCGGCAGCAGCGAACACCACGGTCCGACCTTCCCCCTCGAGCTCCTCCAACCGAGGGTGTGAGGGGATGGCTACCCCAAGTTCCCCGATCAGGGCCCGATTCCCCACGTAGAGAGTCCTCCCCTCCACCTCGGCCCGGGCACCCTTTCCAGGGATGGCCTGGAATCCGGTGGCCTCGGGGAGGGCCAGCCCTCGTTCCCTCGCCGAACGCACGATGCCTTGGGCGATGGCGTGTTCGGACGCCGCTTCCACCGCGGCCACCAGCCTCAGGAGCTCCCCCTCGTCCAGGTCCGCGGGCGGCATCACCTCGGTGACCCCGAACTCCCCCCGGGTGAGGGTCCCGGTCTTGTCGAAGATCACCGCGGTGAGCCGGCGGGCGAGCTCCATGGCCTGGGGATTGCGGACCAAGATGCCCCGGCGTGCGGAAAGCCCGGTGGAGACGGTGGTCACCACCGGGATGGCTAACCCCAGGGCGTGGGGGCAGGCGATCACCAGCACCGTGACCGCCAAGGTCAGGGCGAACACCAGGGGACGTCCGGCAGGGATGAGCCAAACCAGAAAAGTGCCTAGCCCCACCGTGACCGCCACCACAGTGAGCCAATGGGCCGCCCGGTCCGCCAACCGCTGGATGGGCGGCTTTGCGGCCTGGGCCTCCCGCACCAACCGCACGATCTGGGAGAGGGTGCTCTCCTCCCCCACCCGTGTTACCCGCACCCGGAGGGCCCCTTCCCCGTTGACCGTGCCCCCGATCACCTCGGCCCCAGGGCGCTTGGGCACGGGGACCGATTCCCCGGTGATCATGGCCTCGTTCACCGAGCTTTCCCCCTCCACCACCTCCCCGTCCGCCGGGACCTGCTCGCCGGGGCGCACGAGGACCAGGTCCCCCACCGCCAAGGCAGAGGTGGGCACGTCCTCAATCCCGTCGGCTGTGAAGCGATGGGCCACAGATGGGATCAGGGAGAGGAGCTCCCGCAAGGCCCCGCTTGTCCCCCGCACGGCCCGCATCTCCAGCCAATGCCCAAGGAGAAGCACCGCCACCAAGGTCGCGATCTCCCAATAAAAATCCACCCCCTGGAAGGAAAATGTGGACCCCACCGAAAACAGGTACCCAGACGAAACGGCGATGCTAACCAGCACCGACATGTCCAGTGCCCGTCGCCGGAGGGCCCTCCCCGCCCCTCGGAAGAAGGGCCAGGCCCCGTACACAGTGATCGCGGAAGCCAAGGCGAACAGGAGGTACCGGGCCCCGGGGAAGGAAAGGCGGAAGCCAACCCACCCCTGGATGGTAGGGGAAAGGAGGAGGACCGGGATGGTGAGGGTGGCCACGACCAGGAACCTCCTGCGGAAATCCCGCTCCATCATGACGTGGTGGTCGTGCCCGGGGGGCTCGGGCCCCTCGGCATGCCCAGGATGGTGGGGTGGGGGAGGGGCTTCAGGGTGCCCATGGAGGGGGGAGCACTCCGCCCCGCAGCGGCGCAGGTGCTCCTCAAGATCGGTTTGGGAAATGCGTCCGGGGTCGTAGACGACGATGAGCGTCCCCAAGGAAGGATCCAACGACGCCTCCTCCACCCCGGGAAGCGAACGCAGCCGCCGTTCCACCGGGCAGGCACACTCCGGGGGCATGTACTCAGAAAGCTGGAACACCACACGATCTTTAGCCATCCCGTCCTCCTTTGGGTCGGGCCACGATGAGGCGCACGAGGCCCGACCGCACGAGGGCTTCCTCCCACACGATCTCCCAGCCGGCGTGGGGGAAAAGCATCAGGGTGCGCTTGGCAAAATGGGGGGCAAGGTGGGCGAGGAGGTACCCCCATGCCGCGCCCCGAGGCCGTACGTGCTCGAGGAGCCGAAACTCCCCCTCCGGGCGGATCACGCGTCTAAGCTCCCGCAGGCCGTCGATCGGGTCGGCCACCGAGCAAAACACGAAACTCCCCACGATATAGTCGAAAAACCGATCGGGAAAGGGAAGGTCATGGAGGTCGGCGTGGAGGAGCGCCACGGGACGGCCGAGCCGTTGGGCCTTGGCGCGGGTCCGGGACAGCATCCCCGCCGAGAGGTCCACCCCGATCACCTCCGCCTCAGGGTGGAAGGGAAGGTTCGCTCCGGTCCCAATCCCCACCTCGAGCACCTTCCCCCGCACCCCCTCCCAAAGCCTTCTGCGCCAAGGCCTGGCCGCCCACGCCTCCACCGGCCCCATCATGAGGTCGTAGAGGCGCGCCCCAAGGCGTTCCAACCGGCCAGGCTCTGGAGAGGCACGGACCGCCATCAGCAACGACACAGGCACTTCACCTAAAAGCCGGGTTGAGGGCATCCCCGCGGTACGCGTCCATTCCCCGGAGGTGCCCGCCCACAGCTGGGCCTTGAGTTTCGCCTCTTCCCGCAAACCTCCAAGTCGGTGCATCGGTCAGCCCACCTCGGGGGAGTATAGGGGCAATCCCGGGCGTGGTGCTCATCGACATCGCCCTCCAGTCGTTGCCCTGGCCGAGGCTTGACGCCTTCGCTCCCGTTCGGGAAGCTAAGGGGTCCATGGTGGAAAGTCCGTTTGCCCCGCTCCTGGAAAAGCTTGGCCTCGCCATCCCCGCGGACGCCCTACGCGTGGCCCTGACCCATTCCTCCTACGCGGGCGAACTCCCACTGGGGCAGGAAAGCAACGAGCGGTTGGAGTTCTTGGGCGACGCGGTGCTCGACCTGGCGGTGGCCGACCTCCTGTTCCGTGCTTTCCCCGAGCGGGATGAAGGGGAGCTCTCCAAGCTCCGGGCGGTGGCGGTGTCCCAGCCGGTCTTGGCCAAGGTAGCGGAGGACTTGGGGCTGGGGCCGTACCTCCTCCTCGGCAAGGGGGAGGAGGAGAGCGGGGGGCGCCGCCGGCCGTCGGTGCTGGCCTCGGCCCTGGAGGCCGTGGTCGGGGCGGCGTTCCTCCACCTCGGCTACGCGCCGGCCCGTGCCTTGGTGGAGCGGCTCCTCGGGGAAGAGGTCCAGCGCTACGCGGGTGAGCGACCTTCGGATTACAAGTCCCTCCTCCAGGAGCTTGCCCAAGCCCGGTTCGGGACCCTGCCGAACTACGAACTCCTCCAGTCCGAAGGCCCCGAACACAAGAAGGTGTTTACCGTGGCCGCCACCCTCGCCGGGGTCTCCGCCTCCGGCCGCGGGCGTTCCA
>JACIWI010000146.1:682-7639 GCA_014361055.1 Candidatus Bipolaricaulota bacterium | reverse complement strand
CCGGCTTCGCCTCGCGGGGGCGGGCACCGCCGGGATCGCCGGTGGCCCTCCCGGCGACCTGTACGTGACCGTGGTGATCCAGCCCCACCCGATCTTCGCCCGGCAGGGCCAGGACCTGTTGGTGGAGGTGCCCGTCCACTATGGGACCCTGGTGTTGGGGGGGAGAATTCGGGTCCCGACCCTGGAGGGGGAAGAGGAGCTGCCGATCCCGGCGGGCACGGAGCCAGACGCGGTTCTTACCGTATCCGGCCGGGGGCTCCCCCATGGCCGGCGGCGGGGCGACCTGCGGGTCCGCCTCAAGGTGGTCGTCCCACGCAAGCTCACCCGGCAGCAGAAGAAACTCCTCGAGGAGTTCACGAGCTCCCTTCCCCCCGCCTAGCCGGGGGAACCGTAACCCGGATCCGTTCCGACATCACTGGTCACGGATGATGGATTACGGCTCACAGCGAGGAGGATCGGGCGCAGGCCTTCCAGGGCCTGGCGGCGGTGGGAGATCCGGTTCTTCTCCTCGGGGCTCATCTCCGCCAGGGTCCGCGTCTCCCCTTCTGGGATGAACAGAGGATCGTAGCCGAACCCCCCGCTCCCCCGGGGAGCCTCGGCGATCCGGCCTTCGAGCACGCCCTCGACCGTCCAGACCCGCCCGTCCGGGAGGGCGAGGGCGGCCACGGTCCGGAACCGGGCCCGCCGGTCGGAGGTCCCCGCGAGGAGCAGAAGGAGCCTTCGGTTGTTCGCGGCCGGGTCCTTGTCTTCCCCGGCGAACCGGGCCGAACGAACCCCGGGTGCCCTGCCGAGGGCGTCCACCTCCAGGCCGGAGTCCTCGGCCAGGGTCGGGTAGCCGGTAAGGCGAGCGAGGGCACCGGCCTTGGCCACCGCGTTGGCCTCGAAGGTGGCCCCCTGTTCGGCGACCTCAGGGAGCTGGATCTCGTGGGGCGTGAGCCAGGCGATACCCGTGATGTCGCCCAGGATGCCCTGGATCTCCCGGAGTTTCCCGGGGTTCCCCGTCCCGATCAGGACCTTCACATCGTCTTCACGCCGCGCAGGGCAAGCGAGGACGCGAAGTGGCAGGTAGCGAAGTGCTTGTCGCCGTAGTCCTTGAACTCCGGCGTCTCGCGTGAGCAGATCTCCTTGGCGTACTGGCAGCGGGGGTGGAAGTAGCAGCCCTTGGGCGGGTTGATCGGGCTCGGCACGTCCCCCTGGAGGATGATCCGTTCCGCCTGGTAGTCCGGGTCCGGCACCGGCACCGCGGAAAGCAGCGCCTCGGTGTAGGGGTGAAGCGGCTTCGCAAACAGGGTCTCGGTAGCTGCGAGCTCCACGATCTTCCCGAGGTACATCACCGCCACCCGGTCCGAGATGTGCTTCACCACTGACAGATCATGGGCCACGAAGAGGTACGTGAGGTTGAACTGGTCCTGGAGGTCCTCGAGCAGGTTCAGCACCTGAGCCTGAATGGACACATCGAGGGCGCTCACGGGCTCGTCGCACACCACGAGCTGGGGATCCAACGCCAGCGCCCGGGCGATGCCGATGCGCTGCCGCTGCCCCCCCGAGAACTCGTGGGGGTAGCGCCGCATGTGCTCGGGCTTGAGGCCCACCGCCTGGAGCAGTTCCTTCACCCGGTCTTGCACCTCGCGGCCCCGCGCCACCCGGTGGACGATGAGGGGCTCGCCGATGATGTCCCCCACCGTCATGCGGGGGTTCAGCGAGGAGTAGGGGTCCTGGAAGATGATCTGCATCTCCCGCCTGAGGAGCTTCAGGGTGCGCTTGCCGGTCCGGGCGATGTCCACCTCTTGGTTCAGGGTCTTGGAGCGGAACCACACTTCCCCGGCGGTGGGCTCCACCAGGCGCAGGATAGCCCGGCTGCACGTGGTCTTGCCGCACCCGGACTCCCCCACGAGGCCCAGCGTCTCCCCGGCGGGGATGAACAAGTCCACATCGTCCACCGCCTTCACCCAGCCCACCACCCGACGGAGCACGCCGCGCCGAACCGGGAAGTACTTCTTGAGCCCCTTGACCCGGAGCAGAACGTTATCCTCTGTCGTCGTCTGTGCGGTCATCTTCACCCCCTACGCGTACAGCCAGCACGCAGCCTCATGCTCCTCGGCCACCTCTTTGAGGGGGGGCATCTCCCGGGAGCAGATCTCCATCACGTGCGGACACCGCGGGTTGAACGGGCACCCGGGCGGCGCGTCCAGCGGGTCGGGCACGACCCCCTTGATCGGCTCCAGCCGCTTCTTCTTGGTGGCGAGCGAAGGGATGGAGTGGAGCAGCCCTTGAGTGTAGGGGTGCTTGGGGTCGTGGTACACGGGGCGTACCGGGGCGTGTTCCACCACCTTCCCCAGGTACATCACCACCACCTCATCGCACATCTCCGCCACCACCCCCAGGTTGTGGGTGATGAACATGATCGCGGTGCGGAACCGCTTCTGCAGGTCGCGCATGAGATCCAGGACCTGGGCCTGGATGGTGACGTCGAGGGCGGTGGTCGGTTCGTCGGCGATGAGGAGCGACGGGTTACAGGACAGGGCCATGGCGATCATCGCCCGTTGCCGCATCCCGCCCGACAGCTGGTGGGGGTACTCGTCCACCCGTTGTTCGGGGAGGGGGATCCCTACTTGGCGGAGCATCTCGATCGCCTTTTCCCGGGCTGCCTTCTTGGACACCTTTTGGTGGAGGATGATGGCCTCCATGATCTGGTAGCCCACGGTGAACACCGGGTTCAGGGAGGTCATCGGCTCCTGGAAGATCATGGCGATCTCTTTGCCGCGGATGCCCCGGTATTCCCTGCCCTTGGGGTTGAGCTTGGTGAGCTCCACGTTCTTCCCGTCCCGGTGGAGGACGATCGCCCCGCTCACGATCTTGCCCGGGGGCATCGGCACCAGGCCCATGATGGACAGGGCGGTCACGGACTTCCCGCACCCGGACTCCCCCACCACCCCCAGGGTTTGCTCGGGCTCGATGGCGAAGCTGACGCCGTCGACGGCCTTGACCACCCCATCTTCCGTGTAGAAATACGTCTTGAGGTCTCTAACTGCAACGAGCGGCACCGTGGCCCCCTTAGAGGATGGTTAGGATCAGGCCAAGGCCGAGGAACACCCCGCCGAGGACCCCGGTGGCCAGCTTCTTCGGATCCCGGGTCACATCCCGACCGAACACGGTGGCGGACATCCCTGCGCCGAACGCCCCGCCCAGCGTGGCATGCTCCGACATCTGGATGAGCACCAACACCATGAGGGCCAGGCAATCAAGGAGAAACAGGACCTGAAGCGCCGTTTTGATGATCGCCATCCCATCACGCTCCTAATCGCCCATTATAGCCATCGACCGGGGGCACGCAACCGCGGCGGGGGCACGCAACTGCGGTTCGGCATCGGGGTGGGGCCGGGGTAAAATGGGAGCGTTGAGCAAGTACGTGTTCGTCACCGGCGGCGTGGTGTCGGGCCTTGGCAAGGGGGTGGTCACCGCCTCCTTGGGGTGCCTCCTTCAGGCCCGGGGGGTCGCCGTCACCCTGCAGAAGATCGATCCCTACCTCAACGTCGATGCTGGCACCATGAACCCCTACGAGCACGGGGAGGTGTTCGTGACCCGGGACGGGCTGGAGACCGACCTGGACGTGGGGCACTACGAGCGGTTCCTCGGCCAGGACCTCGGGGCGGCCAACTACCTCACCACCGGGCAGGTGTACTGGAACGTGATCGGCCGCGAACGGCACGGGGACTACCTCGGCCACACGGTGCAGGTCATCCCCCACATCACCGATGAGATCAAGCGCCTGATCCGCGGGGTCCTCGCCGCCACCGGGGCCGAGGTGGTGGTGGTCGAGGTGGGAGGCACGGTGGGGGACATCGAGGGCCTGCCCTACCTTGAGGCGATCCGGCAGCTTCGGGATGAGCTGCCGCGCCAAGACGTGTCCGTGGTCCACCTCTCCTACGTGCCCGTCCTCTCCACTACCGGGGAGCTCAAGACCAAGCCCACCCAGCACTCGGTGAAGGAGCTACGCGCGGTCGGGATCCAACCGGACTTCGTGGTTGCCCGGTGCCCGGTGCCCCTTCCCGAGGGGCTGCGGGCGAAGATCGCCCTGTTCTGCGACGTCGCCCCCGATCACGTGATCGAGGGCCGCGATCTTGTGTCCATCTACGAGGTGCCCCTGGCCCTGCGGGAGGAGGGGTTCGACGTGAAGCTCCTGGCCCGCCTTGGGCTGCCAGTGCACAGCGGGGATCTGGCGGCGTGGGAGTCGTTCGTAAACCGACTGCGGTGCCCGTCGCGCGCGGTGCGCATCGGGATCGTGGGCAAGTACGTGGAGCTGCGTGACGCGTATTTGAGCATCGTCGAGGCCCTGCACCACGCCGGGGCGGCCCTGGAGACGAAGGTGGACATCGCCTGGGTCCCGGCCGCCCGGGTGGAAGAGGAGGGGGAAGGGGCGCTCGATGGCCTGGCGGGGATCCTCGTCCCGGGCGGGTTCGGGGAGCGGGGGATCGAGGGCAAGGTCCTGGCCGCGGGCTATGCCCGCCGGGCTGGGGTGCCGTTCTTCGGGATTTGCCTGGGCATGCAGTGCGCGGTGATCGCGTTCGCCCGAGAGGTCCTGGGCTGGCCGCGGGCCAACTCCACCGAGTTCGATCCGGGAACCCCTCACCCGGTGATCGACCTCCTCCCCGAGCAGGGGAAGGTCACCGCCAAGGGGGGGACGATGCGGCTCGGGGAATACCCGGCGGTGCTCGCTCCGGGGAGCCTCGTCCACCGCCTGTACGGCCAGGACGAGATCGCCGAGCGCCACCGGCATCGGTACGAGTTCAACCCGAAGTACCTCTCGGCGTTCGCCGCCGTGGGGCTGCGGCCTTCGGCCCTGTCCCCGGACGGCCGGCTGGTGGAGGCGATGGAGGCGGTGGACCACCCGTGGTACGTGGGGGTCCAGTACCACCCCGAGTTCCGCTCTCGGCCGCTTCGCCCCCATCCCCTGTTCCTCGGGTTCGTCCAGGCATGCCTCGCTTCCTCGTCCCGCTGATCTTCTCCCTCGCTCTTGCCGCTCAACCGGTGCAGGTGGAGGCGCCATGGCTGACCGTGTACGACGTGGACGGGCGGCCACGGTGGGAAGTGCGCATGACGTACCTCGCCCGCACCGACGAGGGCTGGGAAGGGGAGAACGTCGAGGTGCGCCTGTTCCACGCGGGCGAGGTCGCGGTGGTGATCAACGCCCATGCCATCCGCGCTGACCGGTTTGGCCGGACGTGGACTCTGGTCGGGGACGTGACCGGCGCAGGGGAGGGGATCTCCTTTACCTGTGACCTCGCCCAGTGGTCGGGGGGGCTGGTCCTCGTGGGCCTGCGCGCCATGCGGGAGGGAATGTCCCTCGTCGCGGCCGAAGCCCGCTGGGCGTTGGGCGAGGCCATCGACCTCGTGGACGTCCAGGCCACCCTCGACGGGTGGGAGGTGAAGTTCGCCGACGGGCGGTACCTGTTCGACGGCCTCCTCCTCGCGTCCCGGGTGTTCATGGTTGGGCATGGGGTGGTGCTGGCCGGGGAATCCCTGTCCGCCTGGCCGGGGGAGGGCCGACTGAGCGTGCGGGGGGCCTACCTTGTCCGAAATCCTTGAGGGCGAGGGGCTTGTTCGGGCGTTCGGCCGGCGGCGGGCGGTGGACGGCCTGTCCCTCGCGTTCCGGGCCGGGGAGGTGACCGGGCTCCTTGGTCCCAACGGGGCCGGTAAGACCACGACGTTCTACCTCTTGGCCGGGTTCCTCCGGCCGACCCAGGGGACCGTGCGGCTGGACGGCCGGGACATCACGGGGCTCCCGTTCTTCCGGCGGGCGCGGATGGGGATTCACTACCTCCCTCAGGAGCCGTCGGTGTTCCTGCGGGCTACGGTGGCGGGGAACCTGCGCCTGGCCCTGGAGGGGGCGAGGCTCCGTTGGAACGGGCGGGTCGGCCAGGTGGTGGAGGAGCTGGGGCTCGGAGGGGTCCTGGACCGGCCGGTGGGGAAGCTCTCCGCCGGGGAGCGGCGCAAGGTGGAGATCGCCCGGGCCCTGGTGACCAAGCCCGCGTTCCTCCTCCTCGACGAGCCGTTCTCCGGGGTCGATCCGCTCACCGTGGCCGAGCTCGCCGCCCTGGTGCGGAGGCTCGCCGGGACCGGGATCGGGATCGCCGTGTGTGACCACAACGTGCGCGACACGCTTCGGATCACGAGCCGGGCCTACCTCATCCACGCCGGAAAGCTCCTCGCGGCGGGGACGCCGGAGGAGATCTTGGCCGATCCCAACGCCCGTCTCGCCTACCTCGGCGAGGCGTTCTCGCTTTAGAGGCCGTGACATTCCAGCGCAAGGAGGCGGGCCTTCCAATCGGGCCCCGGGCCGAACCCGCCCACGCCCCCCGCCCGCGGGACCACGCGGTGGCAGGGGATCAAGATCGGGATCGGGTTTGCCCCTACTGCTTGGCCCACCGCCCGCGCCGCCCCAGGCCGCCCCACCCGCCGCGCCAGCTCCCCGTAGGTGACGGTGGCCCCGTACGGGACCTCCCGCAGGGCCATCCATACCGTGCGCTGGAACGGTGTCCCCACGAGGTCGAGCGGCAGGTCGAACGAGGTGCGTTCCCCCTCCAGGTACTCGGCGAGCTCGCGGGCGAGGGCGTCCACCAGCGGGGGCGAGGACGTGGCCGGCTCCGGCGGGAACTCCCCGGGGAACCTCAGGGCCACGATCCCGCGCGCGCTGGCCGCGGCGTAGAACTCCCCCCATGCCGTGCGGACCCGTCCCCAGCCCATGGCGGGGGGAGCGTACACCGACGGACGTAGGGCGGGCAAGGCGGCGTTGGCCGGGTCCTGGTTCGCCCGTACAATGGCGCGCGATGCGCGTTCTGGCCCTGGGGTGGGAGATCGAGGGGCCGGGGGTGGTGCGGGCCGACTTCCCCACGGCGGAGTCCCTGGCGGGCTTCGATGCGGTGCTGATCGACCCCGAGCCGTTGCCCGAGCTGTGGC
>JACIWI010000146.1:0-672 GCA_014361055.1 Candidatus Bipolaricaulota bacterium | reverse complement strand
GAGCCCGATGGGATCTGGCGTCTGTACCCTGGGCGGGACCTCGGGCTATCCCGGGCCCTGGAGAACCTGTGTTCCGCCCGGCGGGGGGAACTGGAGGACCTCCTCTTCCGCGGGGGCGGGATCGTGGGGGTGCGGGTGCGCCCTCCCGGGGAGGGGGTGGAGATCGCCGGGAACCCGCCGCGGCGTCTCGATCGGTACGCGTTCCTCCCCCGGGCCTCCCTCACCGCCGGGCCCCACCATCTGGGCTTCCCCCAGGGGCTCAAGTTCCTCCCCCGCCGGGGGCGGGACGTGACCAACCTGGACGCGGCCCACCCGCTCTACCCGTACCTTTCGGCATTCCAAGCCCTCGGCTACGAGGCGGTGATCGCGGCGAGCTTGGGGGCCCCGCTGGACGCGTTCGGCCAGGTGCTGGCGCGCACCCGGGTCGGGGATGTGGTAGCGTGGGACCTGCCGGTGGGGACCGGCCGGATCGTGTTCCTGCCCGCTTTCCCCGGGGCCCATCCCGCCGAAGCCGGGGAGCTTCTGGTCCCGGCGTTGGCGGCCCTGGCCTCGGCCCCGCTCGCGGCCGGGGCCCCGGATTGGCTTTCTGGCTACCGCTTGCCCGGGGAGGAGGAGCTGGGCCGCAAGGAGGAAGAGCTCGCCCGGGAGCGGGAGCGGCTCGCCCAGCGGGAG
>JACIWI010000145.1 GCA_014361055.1 Candidatus Bipolaricaulota bacterium | reverse complement strand
CGGGCATAAAGCCCGACGCTACGGGCCGCGGTGGAGCCATGGTTGCGGCCGGGTTGGGACGGGCGTATAGTGTTTTTGGTATGCCGTCCATCCGCCAGGCCCTCGACGTCCTGTTCGGCCAGACCAACGACCAGAAGCTGCGCCGCCTCTTGCCCATGGTCGAGCAGGTGGGCGCGTGGGCCGATCGGGTCCGGGCCCTGTCCGACGGGGAGCTTCGCGCCAAGACCGACGAGTTCCGGGAGCGCCTCGCGGCCGGGGAAACGACGGACGACCTCCTCCCTGAGGCGTTCGCCGTGGTGAGGGAGGCGGCCCAGCGCACGATCGGGCTTCGCCCCTACGACGTCCAGGTGCTGGGGGGGATCGTCCTCCACCAGCGGCGGATCGCGGAGATGAAGACGGGCGAAGGGAAGACCCTCGTCGCCACGATGCCCGCCTATTTGAACGCCCTCTCAGGCAAGGTCCACATCGTCACCGTGAACGACTACTTGGCCAAGCGCGACCGCTACTGGATGGGCCCGGTCTACGAGTTCCTTGGCCTTGCGGTGGGGCTCCTCCAAGAGGACATGGGCCCGGAGGAGCGTAAGAAGGCCTACGCCTGCGACATCACCTACGGCACCAATGCCCAGTTCGGGTTCGACTACCTCCGCGACCACATGGTCCTGTCCCGCAGCCAGAAGGTGCAGGGCCCCCTCGACTACGCGATCGTGGACGAGATCGACTACATCTTGATCGATGAAGCGCGGACCCCGCTCATCATCTCCGGCCCCACCGCGGAGACGGCCCGCTTCTACCGGGAGTTCGCCCGCATCGCCAGGCTGTTCCGCCCCGGGGAGGACTTCGAGGTGGACGAGGAACGGAAGCGCCTGTCCCTCACCGACCAAGGGTGGCAGAAGGCCGAGAAGATCCTCCGGTTCGGCAACATCGCCGACCCCCGCGCTACCACCGCCCGCTACTACCTGGAGACAGCCCTCCGGGCGCGCATGTTCTTCCATCGCGACCGGGACTACATCGTCAAGGACGGCCGGGTGATCATCGTCGACGAGTTCACCGGGCGGATGATGCCCGACCGCCGCTACTCGGGCGGCCTCCACCAGGCGATCGAGGCGAAGGAAAACCTCCCCATCCAGCGGGAGAGCCAGACCTTGGCCCAGATCACGCTTCAGCACTACTTTCGCCTCTACCGCGGGCTGGCCGGGATGACCGGCACCGCCAAGACGGAAGAACAGGAGTTCAAGGAGATCTACGGCCTCGATGTGGTCCAGATCCCCACCAACCGGCCTCTCATCCGGGAGCAGCTCCCGGACGTGATCTACCGGACGCGCCAGGCCAAGTTCGAGGCGGTGGCGGACGCGGTGGAGAGGCTGCACAAGGAGGGCCGCCCGGTGCTGATCGGCACCACCTCGATCGAGGACTCCGAGCACCTCTCGCAGATCCTCAAGCGGCGGAACCTCCCCCACCAGGTCCTGAACGCGAAATACCACGAAAAGGAGGCCCAGATCGTGGCCCAGGCCGGGCGCCTGGGGGCGATCACCATCGCCACCAACATGGCCGGCCGCGGCACGGACATCCTCCTCGGTGGCAACCCCGACTACCGGGCCCGTGCGGAGTGCGACCCGGCGGAGGAACCGGAGCGGTACCGGGAGCTCCTTGCGCGGTACCGGGCCGAGGCCGAGGAAGAGCGGCGGAGGATCGTAACCCCGGTCGAGCCGGACTCCCCTCAGGGCGAGCAGGCCCTGGCCAAGATCCGCCAGTGGTGCCGGGAAACGGGCCGGCCGTTCCGGCCCGAGGAATGGCGGGGGGAGCTCTACCAGGGGGGGCTGATGGTCCTCGGCTGCCAACGCCACGAGGCGCGGCGGATCGACGACCAGCTCGCCGGCCGCGCCGGCCGCCAGGGCGATCCCGGCTCGTCCCAGTTCTTCCTGGCCCTGGAGGACGACCTTCTCCGGATCTTCGGCGGGGAGCGCCTGGGGTCGTTGATGGACCGCCTGGGGATCAAGGAAGGGGAGGCGATCACCCACGACCTCCTCACCCGCGCCATCCGCCGGGCCCAAAAAAGGGTCGAGGAGCGGAACTTCGAGATCAGGAAGCGCCTCCTCGAGTACGACGAGATCATGGCCCGCCAGCGAGAGGCGATCTACGCCCTGCGGGAGCGGTTCCTCATCCCCGAGGACGGGGAGGAGCGGAACGACGAGGACCTGCGGACCTACCTTGCGGAGATGCTCGGCGAGTACGCCGAGGTGCTCGCCGACCGGTACCTGCGCCCGCCCCAGTCCCCGGACGGGTGGGACCAGGAGGGGCTCCTCCGCGAGCTCGGCCAGATCTGCGAGCCGCCCCCGGCGGCCGCCGACCTCGACGGGCGCAAGCCCGAGGACGTGGCAGCCCGGGTGGAGGAACTGCTCCTTGCCCAGCTCGACCGCCAGTGGACACGCCTCTCCCCCCATTTCCCCCTTGTGGCGCGGATGGTCCTCCTGCGCACGGTGGACGAGAACTGGCGCCAGCACCTTCTCGAGCTCGACGACCTGCGGGAGGGGATCGGCCTTCGCGCCTATGGGGGCACCGACCCCCTGATGGAGTTCAAGCGGGAGGCCCACCGCCTGTTCCAGGAGATGCTCCTGAGGAGCGAAGAGGAAGCCCTGCGGTTCCTGCTCTCGCCGCGGCTGGCGATCCGTGAGTCGGCCGGCGCCCCGCGGACGGCCACGGCGTCTGCCCCTACCGCGGCCGCCCGGTCGGCGCGCACGAGCACCACCGCCCCTCGCCCCACCGCCACGGGCAAGGTCGGCCGCAACGACCCCTGCCCGTGCGGCTCAGGCAAGAAGTACAAGCACTGCTGCGGCCGCAAGGGCTGACCGAAGCCCGTTCCCTTGACTCCACCGCCATTTGGTCTATCATTCCTCCTCGATGATTAGCAATCGAAGGGGATGAGTGCTAAATGCGCGGGCGGAGGGCGCTTCTGCTCATCGAGGTGGTGGACCGGTACATCCGGACCCGCCACCCCGTGTCCTCCCAGGAGCTGGTTCGGGAGTACCGGCATCGGTTCAGTTCCGCCACCGTCCGCAACGAGCTCCTCGCGTTGGAACGCGAACGGTATCTGTACAAGCCCCACCCCTCCTCCGGCCGCATCCCCACCCGTTCCGGGTTCCGGTTCTTCGCCGAGTGGCTCCTTGCCCTCGCCGACCTTGGGGAGCGCCCGACCTGCCTCCCCGCCGAGCCCCACGAGCCGGCCTCCCCGGAGCTCCCAGGGCTCCTCCGCCGCACCGCCCTGCTCCTCGCGGCGATGACTGGCCAGCTCGGGTTCGCGGTGGCCCCGCCCCGCGAGCGGCTGCGTCTCCTGGACTTCGCGATGCGCCGGGTGGGTCCGAGCATGGTGCTGACCGTCACCCTATCCGAGCTCGGGATGGTGGAGTCCCGCGTGCTTGCGCTCGACGTCGACCTGGGGCCGGAGGAGCTGGCGGAGGCGGAAGCGCTCCTCGTCCACCAGTTGAAGGGCCGTACCCTGGCCGACCTTGCCGGCCGGTCCTGGCCGGCAGAGGGATGGCACAGCCGAGCCCACCTGTGCGCCCTCGGCATCCTCCGCCAGTTGGCGGAGCAGGAGCCGGAACGGTACCTGTACGTCGAGGGTTGGCCCCAGTTCCTGGCCGAGCTCTCCGTGGGCGCGCCGGATTGGGCGCTCGGGCAGGTGCGGGCCCTCCTGCGGTTCCTCGACGACGAGCGCGCGTTCGCCGCCGCGCTCTCCGAGCTGCGGCGGGGCCGGGAAGGGTTGGCCGTCCACGTGGGCGACGCCTCGATCCCGGAGCTTTCCGAGTTCAGCGTGGTCTCCGCCCCCTACCTCGCCGGTGGGGGGGTGCTCGGGGTGATCGGCCCCCTGTGGATGGACTATGCCCGCGCCTTTTCCGCGACCCGTTATGTGGCCGGTCGGCTGGGCGGGCTGCTCGCCCGAGAACGCCCAGAGACAGGGGTGAAGCCATGACCGGCGATCCAAACGAGCGGCAGCTGAGCGGCGAGCTCCCCGTCCGCGACGAAGCTTCCCGGCTGCGGGCGGACCTCGTGCGCCTTGCCGCCGACTTCGACAACTACCGGAAAGAGGTGGCCCGCGAGCGGGAGGCGTTCGCTTCCCGGGCCGTGGACGAGGCGCTCCTCGCGTTCCTCCCGGTCTACGACGCCCTGGAGCGGGCCCTGGCCGCGTTCCGTCAGGATGGGGACGCTCAGGCGCTTGGGGACGGGCTTGCGCGGGTGTTCGCCCTGGCCGAGGAGGTGCTCCGCCGCCTGGGATGTGCGCCCATCCCCGCGGTGGGCCGAAAGTTCGACCCGGCTTACCACGAGGTGCTCTCGGCCCAAGTATCCGATGAGGAGCGGTACGTGATCCTGGAAGAGTTCGAGCGAGGCTGGATGAGGAACGGCCGGGTGTTGCGCCCGGCCAAGGTGAAGGTCAGCTTGGGCAGGAAAGGGGGTGATGGAGATGGAGACGAAGGAGAAAGTGATCGGCATTGACCTCGGCACCACCAACTCCTGTGGGGCTCTCGTGCGGGGGGGGCGGCCCGAAGTCCTCCTCAACGCGGAAGGAGAACGGATAACCCCCTCCGCCGTGGCGTTTACCGACACGGGCGAGGTCTTGGTGGGACAACTCGCCAAACGACAGGCGATCCTGAACCCGACCCGGACTGTGCTCTCCATCAAGCGTAAGATGGGCACGGACCATCGGGTCCGGATCACGGTGGACCGGGAGGTGCACGAGTACACCCCGGAGCAGATCTCCGCGTTCATCCTGCAGAAGATCAAGCGGGATGCGGAGGAGCTCCTGGGCACGAAGATCGGCAAGGCGGTGATCACCGTCCCCGCCTACTTCAACAACCTCCAGCGCCAGGCCACGAAGGACGCGGGCAGGATCGCGGGGCTGGAGGTACTCCGGATCATCAACGAGCCCACTGCGGCCGCGCTGGCCTACGGCCTGGACAAGCAGGGGGAGCAGAAGATCCTGGTCTATGACCTCGGGGGCGGGACGTTCGACGTGTCCATCCTCGACATCGGCGAGGGGGTGTTCGAGGTGGTGGCCACCGACGGGGACACCCAATTGGGCGGCGACGACTTCGACCGCCGGATCATGGACTGGCTGGTCGACGAGTTCAGGGAGGAGACGGGGATCGACCTGCGGGGGGACCCTTCGGCGATGCAACGGCTGCGGGACGCCGCCGAAGCGGCGAAGAAGGAGCTCTCCGGCCGCATGGAGGCCAGGATTTCGCTCCCGTACATCGCCGCCGACGCGCGCGGCCCCAAGCACCTCGAGCGAACCCTGACCCGCGCGAAATTCGAGGCGATGATCGAGGACCTGCTCCTCCGGACGATGAAGATCGTGGACGCCGCATTGGCCGCGGCCAAGCTCACCCCGAAGGACATCGATCAGGTGGTGTTGGTGGGCGGGTCGACCCGCATCCCCAAGGTCCAGGAACTGGTGGCGGACAAGTTCACCCGGGGCAAGATCAACAAGGACATCAACCCCGACGAGGTGGTGGCGCTCGGGGCGGCGATCCAGGCCGCGGTCCTCTCCGGGGAGATGCAGTCCCTCGTGCTCCTGGACGTGACTCCGCTGACCCTATCCATCGAGACCCTGGGCGGGGTGGCAACCCCGATCATCGAGCGGAACACGACCATCCCCGTGGAGCGCACCCGCACGTTCACCACCGCCGAGGACTTCCAGACCCAGGTGGAGATCCACGTCGTTCAGGGGGAGCGGAAGATGGCCGCGGACTGTAAGTCCCTGGGCCGGTTCCAGCTCACCGGCCTCCCTCCCGCCCCGCGGGGGGTGCCCCAGATCGACGTCACGTTCGCCATCGACGCCGACGGCATCCTCAACGTGACCGCCAAGGACAAGGCCACCGGCAAGTCGGCATCGATCGTGATCAAGGACACGTCGCGCCTCACCGAGGCGGAGATCGAGCGGATGCGGAAAGAAGCGGAGGAGCACGCGGAAGAAGACCGGAAGCGCCTCGAGGAGGTGGAGGCCCGCAACCAGGCCGACGCCCTGATCTACTCGGTGGAGAAGGCCCTCGCGGAGCTCGGGGACAAGGTCCCGCAGGCCAAGCGGGCCGAGGTGGAGGCGGCGATCCGCGGGCTCAGGGAGAAGCTGGATGGGCGCGGCGATGCGGCGGCGATCCGGGCGGCGATGGAGGACCTGAAGAAGGCCGCCGGCGAGGTGGCCGCCGAGGCGTACCGCCAGGCGGCCGGCCACAGCGGCGAGGGGCGAGAGGGAGTGTAGCGTCGCCCTTTATGGGCGACGCTCAGGAACCACGATACCCCGGAACGTCGGGCACAAGGCCCGACGCTACGAGCCTACGATAAGGAGTAGCGTTGCCTGAGGACTACTACGAGATCCTCGGGGTCGGGCGCGACGCCTCCCCGGACGACATCAAACGGGCATTCCGCCGCCTCGCCAAGCGGTACCACCCCGATGCCTACCAGGGGGACAAGAAGGAGGCGGAACGGCGGTTCCGCAAGATCGCCGAGGCGTACGAGGTCCTGTCCGACCCGGAGAAGCGCGCCCAGTACGACCGGTTCGGCCACGCTGGCCCGGAGCAGGGGTTCGACTTCGGCCCCGGCGACTTCCGGCGGGCCCGGCAAGCGTTCGAGGAGTTCTTCGGGCCCTCGGCGTTCGAGGACATCTTCAACCTGTTCTTCGGGGAGGGGCGGGCCGCCCGGGCCCGGCCCTCCCGGGCCCAACGGGGGGAGGACCTCGAGTACCGGGTGCGCCTGACCCTGGAGGACGCCGCGTTCGGGGCCAAGCTGCGGGCCACCGTGCCCCGCTACGTGCGGTGCGGCCGCTGCGCGGGCACCGGCCTTGCCCCGGGCACGTCCCTTCACGCCTGCCCCACTTGCCAGGGCCGGGGACGCATCGAGTACCGGCAGGTCACGATGTTCGGGGCGTTCGTCAACGTGCGGGCGTGCCCGGAATGCGGGGGGATCGGGGAGCTTCCCGAGTCGCCGTGCGCCGCGTGCCGCGGCAGCGGGCGGGTGAGGGAGCGCTCGGAGATTACGATCGAGGTCCCGCCGGGGGTGGAGGACGGGGCCCGGCTTCGCCTCCCCGGGGAGGGCAACGCCGGGATCGCCGGTGGCCCTCCC
>JACIWI010000144.1 GCA_014361055.1 Candidatus Bipolaricaulota bacterium | reverse complement strand
CACCGCCACCCCCGACGACTACAGGAAATCCGTCGAGAAGGATCCGGCTCTAAAGCGCCGGTTCAAGACGGTGTACGTGGATGAACCGTCGGTGGAGCAAACGGTGAAGATCCTGCACGGGCTCAGGCACCGCTACGAGGAACATCACGGGGTGCGCATCAGCGACGACGCCTTGTGGCAGGCGGCCCGCCTGGCCGACCGCTACATCACCGACCAGTTCCTGCCCGATAAGGCCATCGACCTCGTCGACGAGACGGCGGCCAAGGTGCGCCTCGCGGCCACCGAGCTCCCCCAGGAGGCGCGGGAGCTCCTCGCCGAGATCACCAAGCTCGAGGACGAGGAGGAGGAGGCGGTGGCTGAGCAGAACTACGAGCTCGCCGCCAAGCTCCGGGACCAGCGGTCGGCCCTGATCGAGGACCTCAAGCGGTTCGAGGAGGAGGGCCGTAGCGAGCCCATCGTCCCCGTGGTCACCGGGGAGCACATCGCCGCCACCGTGTCCGCGTGGACAGGGATTCCCATCCGCCACCTCCAGGAGGAAGACACGGCGCGTCTGGTGCACATGGAGGAGAAGATCCACGAGCGGCTGGTGGGCCAAGAGGAGGCGGTGAAGGCGGTATCCCGGGCCATCCGCCGGGCCTACGCGGGGATCAAGGACCCCCGCCGGCCCATCGGGTCGTTCCTGTTCCTTGGCCCGACCGGGGTCGGCAAGACCGAGCTCGCCCGGACCTTGGCGGAGTTCCTGTTCGGCGATGAGGACGCCCTGATCCGCATCGACATGTCCGAGTACATGGAGCGGTTCACCGTGTCCCGCCTCGTCGGCGCCCCACCGGGGTACGTGGGGTACGAGGAGGCGGGGGAGCTCACCGAGGCCGTGCGCCGGAGGCCTTATTCGGTGGTCCTGTTCGACGAGATCGAGAAGGCCCACCGGGACGTGTTCAACATCCTCCTCCAGGTCATGGACGACGGCATCCTCACCGACTCCCAGGGGCGCAAGGTGGACTTCCGCAACACGGTGCTGATCATGACCTCCAACGTGGGGAGCAAGCTGATCACCGACCGGACGAGCCTCGGGTTCAGCACCGTGGAGGTCGAGTCCGAGGAGGCCTATCAGGACATGAAGTCCCGGGTGATGGGCGAGGTGCGGAAGCTGTTCTCTCCGGAGTTCTTAAACCGGCTCGATGACATCATCGTGTTCCGCGCCCTGACCAAGGACGAGGTGGGGGCGATCGCCGAGCTCCTCATCGGGCGGTTGAGGAACCGCCTCCAGGAGGAGCATGGGATCTCGTTTGTGCTCACCGAGTCCGCCCGTGACCTCGTCATCGAGCGCGGGTACGACGAGAAGTACGGGGCGCGCCCGATGCGCCGGACCATCGAGCGATTGCTGGAGGACCCGGTCGCCGAGAAGATCCTGACCCAGGAGTTCCCCGATGGGTGCACGGTGGTGGCCGAGGCCCAGGGCGGGGAGATCACGGTGCGGAAGGAGTAGATGCCCTACCGCTGCCGGGAGTGCGGCTACCGGTCGCCGAAGTGGCTGGGCCGCTGCCCGGTTTGCCAGAGCTGGGAGAGCTTCGAAGAGGTCGCCGAGGACAAGGCCGGCGAGACGGCCGGGCAGACGTGGGTCGGCGAGCGGCCCCGGTCCCTGGCGGACATCCCCCGCATCCCGGAGGAGCGGCTGTCCACCGGGATGGGGGAGGTGGACCGGGTCCTCGGCGGGGGCCTCATCCCCGGGGTGGTGGTCCTGTTCGGGGGCGAGCCGGGGGTGGGCAAGTCCACCCTGCTCCTTCAGCTCGCCGCCCAGGTCGCTGCCCGCTACGGCAAGGTCTTGTACGTGTCCGGCGAGGAGGCCACCGCTCAGGTGAAGCTCCGGGCGGAGCGTCTGGGCGTCGCCGAGCCCACCCTGTACCTCCTTTCCGAGCAGCACCTCTTGCGTATCGTGGAGGCAGTGCAGGACGTGGGGCCGACGGCCCTGGTGGTGGACTCGCTGCAGACGGTGCTGGCTCGGCCGGACGGGGGGGAGATCGGCGGTCTCCTCCAGGTGCGCGAGGCCGCGGCCCACTTTGCTCGCCTTGCCAAGGGCCTGGGCATGGCCACGGTCCTCGTATCCCACATCACGAAAGAGGGCGGGTTCGCCGGCCCGAAGACGGTGGAGCACCTGGTGGACGTGGCCGTGTACTTGGAGGGGGTGCGGGAGGGGGACCTCCGGCTCCTGCGGTGCGTGAAGAACCGGTACGGGTCCACCGCCGAGGTGGCGGTGCTGCAGATGGGGGCATCGGGCCTCGTCGAGGTGGCCAACCCATCCCTGTTCTTCGTTCCCCAGGACCGCACGCCCAGGCCGGGGTCGGCCATCGTGCCGGTATTGGAGGGGTCACGAACCCTGCTCATGGAAATCCAGGCCCTGGTCACCCCGAGCGGGGGCTACGGCCCGCCCCAGCGGCGGACGGCCGGGCTCGACTTCAACCGGGCCCTGGTGCTGCTGGCGGTGATCGAAAAGCACCTTGGGGTGCACACCCGGGCCATGGACGTCTACCTCGCGGTGGCAGGGGGACTGGAGGTGCGGGAGCCGGCGGTGGACCTCGCGGTGTGCGCGGCGGTGCTGGGGAGCGTCCGGAACCGGGTCATCCCTGCGGACACGGTGATCCTGGGCGAGGTGGGCTTGGCCGGTGACGTGCGTCCGGTGCGCAGGGGACCGGAGCGGCTGCGGGAGGTGGCCAAGCTCGGGTTCCGGCGGGCGGTGGTGCCGAAGGCCCCCTTGCCCAAGCGGGTATCGTTGGAGGCGATCCAGGTACAGACCCTCAAGGAGGCGGCCGAGGTGTTAGGCCTGACGTGACATGGGGCCAAGACGCGATGTACGGCTGGAACTCCTACGGCGCACGGCGCCCGGCACGCCCCTGCGCGAGGCGATCGACCGGGTGGTCCAGCTCGGCCGCGGCGGGCTGATCCTCATCGCCGACCGCGAGGTCGCCAGCCCGGTCATCGCCGCTGGGTTCGAGCTGAACGCCCCGTTCACCCCCCAGGCCATCGGCGAGCTCTCCAAGATGGACCGGGCGGTGGTGGTGGACGAAGACCTGCGCACCATCCTCTACGCCAACGCCCACCTCGTGCCCGACCCTACCCTCCCCTCCCAGGAGACGGGCACCCGCCACCGGGTAGCCGAGCAGATCGCCCGACAGCTCGACCGCCCGGTGATCGCCATCTCCGAGGAACGTCGCCAGGTGACCCTGTACCTCGGGGAGTGGAAGTACGAGCTCCAAGAGATCCAAACCCTGATCAGCCAGGTCTCCCAGGGGCTCCTCATCCTGGATCGGTATCGCCGGGAGCTCCGGGACCTCCTGACCGAGCTCGCTCCGCTGGAGTTCGAGCAGCGGGTGTTGCCCTACCACGTGGCCGCAGTCATCCAGCGCATCCTCCAGATGATCGACCTGGAGAAGGAGATCAAGCTCGGCCTGGTGGAGCTGGGAATGCACAAGGAGCTGCCGGAGCGGCATCTGGCCGGGCTGATGCGAGGGGTGCGGGAGGAGCTGGAGTTTATCGTACGCGATTTCCAGACAGACCCGTCCCGGCCGGCCGAAGAGGTGATGGAGGAACTGCTGGGCATGAGCCGGGAGGAGCTGGTGAACCCGGAGGCGGTGCTCAAGCCGCTCGGGCTGGTGGACGAGGAGGATCTGGAGCGGCCGCTGCCCTCGCGCGGGTACCGGCTGCTGTCGAAGATCCCCAGGCTGCCGATGTCGGTCATCGAGCGGCTGGTGCAGGAGGTCGGAGCGCTGGACCAACTGCAGCGCGCCAACCGGCGGCAGTTGGAGAAGGTGAAGGGGATTGGGGAGGCGCGGGCGCGGGCGATCAAGTACGGCTTGGCCCGGTTCAAGACCGGCTACGCCGCCATCCTGGAAGGGTTCTAACGCCCTCACGAGACCCTGACCTTGGGGGAATTATGGAAAGGGGTAAGACATGATGGAGCGCATCGAGCAGGCGGCGGCGGCCCTGGCCCGGCTTGGGCGGCCGGAGGTGGCGGTGGTGTTGGGCTCGGGGCTGTCTCAGGTGCTCCCGCTTCAGGGGGAGCGCACGCTCCGGTTCTCCGACATCCCCGGGTTCCCCGCCCCGACCGTGGCCGGCCACGCCGGCGAGGTGGCGGTGGGTGAGGTTTCCGGGCGGACGGTGCTCGTGCAGCGGGGGCGGGTCCACTACTACGAGGGCCACGAGCTTGGGGAAGTGGTGTTCCCGGTGCGGGTCTACGCCGTCCTGGGGGTGAAGGTCCTCGTGCTCACCAACGCCTCCGGGGGGATCGCGTTCGGCCTGGAGCCGGGGGACCTGGTGCTCCTCTCCGACCACATCAACCTGCTCGGCGGGAACCCCCTGCGCGGGCCGAACCTGGCCCAGCTCGGCCCTCGGTTCCCGGACATGACTGCGGCCTACGACCCCGAGCTGCGTCGGCGGGCCCGGGAGGTGGCGTGGGACCTGGGGATCACCGTCAAGGAGGGGGTGTACCTGGCGACCACCGGGCCGTCGTACGAGACCCCGGCGGAGATCCGGGCGTTCCGGGCCCTCGGGGCAGACCTGGTGGGGATGTCCACCGTGCCCGAGGCCATCGCCGCCCGCCACGCCGGCCTGCGGGTGCTCGCCATTTCCTGCGTCACCAACCTCGCCGCCGGGGTGTCCCCGACCCCCCTCTCCCATGAGGAGGTCATCGTCATCACCCGCCGCAAGGCGGGCGAGCTCGGCCGGCTCCTCCTCGCGCTGATCCCCAAGCTCTAGCTCTAAACAAAGGCGCCTTCCCGGTTCGGGGCCGGGAAGGCGCTTCAACCTGCGGAAGCGGGCTCTCTATCACCGTCGTCCGCAGTGTCCAGAACTGCAGTCGTCCACGGTCACGAGCTTGCTCGTGCGGCCCTCGGCCCCGGCGCTGTCGGTCACGGTGAGGACCACCAGGTACTGCCCGGGATTGGCGAACGTGTGGCGCACGATCTCCCCGTCCCCGGTGGCCCCGTCGCCGAAGTCCCAGGTCCAGCGCACGATGTCCCCATCAGGATCGGACGATCCGGACCCATCGAAGGTCACCTCCTCGTCCTCGAACGGGTCCTGGGGGTAGAACGTGAACGCGGCCGTGGGCGGGTTGTTCAGGGCGCGCACGACGGTGGTGGCCCGGCCGGTGCCGGACGGGCCCACCACCACCAGGGTGACCATGTACTCGCCGGCGCGGTCGAAGGTGTGGTCCACCTCTCGGCCGGAGGCGACCGGGCTCCCATCGCCAAAGTCCCACAGGAAGTCGGTGAGCGCGCCCTCGGGATCGGTAGAGCGGGTGGCGTCGAAGTGCACCTGGAGGGGCGCCTGCCCCTGGGTCGGGGCGGCGGTGATCACCGCCAGGATCTTGGTGGCCGGCCCGACCTGGGGCGTACACCCGACCAGGGCTGCCAATGCCCCCAACATCGCCGCCGCGAGAAGCTTCTTCATGGCGTCCTCACGGGGCCTGGCACCCCGGGCCGCCCTGGACCTCGACCACCTGGGTCACCGTGTGCTCCTGGCCGGCCGCGTCCACCACGGTCAGGGTCACCGGGTACCCTCCGCCATACCAGTACCGGTGTTCCACCGACCGACCACTGGCCCACTGTCCGTTTCCGAACGCCCAACGGTACTCGACGATCGCGCCGTTGGGACTGGTGGAGGCGGAAGCATCGAACACGATCGTCTCCCCGGTCCCGGGCCGCCACGGGGCGTAGGTGAAGCGGGCGGTGGGGGCGGGGAAGCGCACCGTGACCTGGGTTTCTCGCCGGCTCATCAGCCCCCGCTCGTCGTACACCTCCAGCATCACCCGGTAGGTGCCGCCCCGCTCGTAGGTGTGGGACACCACCGGGCCCAAGCCCCGGGAACCGTCGCCGAAGTCCCAGATGTACTCGGTGATCCTCCCCTGGTCGGCGAACGACAGGGACCCATCACAGATCACGGTGAGCGGGGCCACCCCCTCGCTCGGGCGCAGGGCAAACAGGGCCTCAGGCGGTTTCATCTGGAACTTGGCCACGCACCCTCCCAGCGCCAGCGCCAACGCCACGGCCAGCCCGCCGCCCACGATCAGGTACCTTCCGCGCATCGTCATCCCCCCTCCCTCATAGCGTGAACGCCAGACGCACGGTCAACCCCAGCCAAAGCCCGCTGAAATCGAGCGGGTCTCCCGAGCCGTCGGCGTTGAGATCCAGCGGGACGGTCCCGGCTTGGGGCACCCCCAGCGGGGCCACCCGAAACCCGGCTTCCAGGCCCACGGACAGCCCCGATCCGAGGGGCAGGGAAACCCGGGTGAAGGCCGCCCCCACCGGGCCGTGAACGGTGTACGCCCGGTCCTCGTTCCGGGGCAGGAACGGGACCGACCAGTCGGTGGGCAGGGCGGTGGGGAACTCCCCGAGGTAGTGCAAGTTGGCGAGGCCCCACCCGGCGGAAAGGCCGATGCAGAAGAGGTCAGCCACCACGGTGAACGCGAGCTCCGCTTCGACCGTGGCCAGTTGGGCCTCAAGCGCCAGGCGCACCGGATGCTCGGTGCCCCCTTGGGTCCACACGCCCTGGGTGGCCGTCTCCACCTTGGCCAGGGAAAGCTGCGCCCCGACCATCAGCCCCTCCCCCCACGCCTCGGTGAACCGCAGGCCGACCCCATCGCGAACGGCGGGGAGGGGAGGGACCGGGTCGCTCTCCGGGAGCCGCTCGTTGACGAAGGCGATGGTGTGGTTGGTGAGCTGGATGAACGTGGTGAGCGGGGCCATCGACGTGAGGACCCATTGGGCTCCGGATTCCACCACCAGCGGGGCTGCCCCCACCGTGGCGCCCCCGACAACCGCCGCTATCGCCGCCGCCCACACCGCTCTCATGATGTCCTGGCCCTCTTGTGTAACGCAGGCTACGCCCGCAGGGGGACTGACGCGAGGACAGGGCGGATCGGGCTAGGGGGGGTTCGTCACATCCGCGGGGTACCCAGTTCCCGGCGCAAGAGGTCAACCGTCCGCAGGACGTCGTCCCGGGTGATCCCGAGATGCGTCACCATGCGGATGCGGCGGGGATGGGTGCCGGCGCCGGCCGGGGCGGCCAGCACCCCCCGCTCCCGGAGCCTGAGGCAGAGCTCCTGGGCGGTGGGCCCGGTCTGGATCTCGAACACCACGATGTTCGTCTCCGGGGGCCACACGGAGAGGCCGGGGATGGTGGACAGCCCGTCCGCGAGGAGGCGGGCGTGCGCGTGGTCGTCGGCGAGGCGGTCCACGTGATGTTCCAGGGCGTACAGGCCAGCCGCGGCCAGGATCCCCACTTGGCGCATCCCCCCACCCATGGCCTTGCGCACCCGGCGGGCCTCGGCGATGAACGGGCCCGACCCACACAACAGCGAGCCGACGGGACAGCCGAGGCCCTTGGACAGGCAGAACATCACCGAGTCCACCCCGCGCACAAGTTCCCGGACGGGGAGCCCGGTGGCCACCGCGGCGTTGAAGATGCGAGCCCCGTCCAGGTGCACGGGGAGGCCACGGGCGTGGGCGACCGCGATCACCTCCCGTGCACCCTCAATCGGCCAGATCCGCCCCCCGGCGGCGTTGTGCGTGTTCTCCAAGCACACGAGTCCGGTCGGGGCGAGGTAGTAGAGGTCGGGGTGGATGGCTGCCGCCACCTGGTCGGCGGCGAACACACCGCGCTCCCCCACGAGGACGCGGGGTTGGACCCCGGAGAAGCGGGCCATGGTGGCCATCTCCACGTTGTAGATGTGGGAGGTGGCCTCAACGATCACCTCCTGGCCAGGGCGGGTGTGGCAAGCGATGGCGATCTGGTTCCCCATCGTCCCCGAGGGGACGAACAGGGATCCTTCGGTGCCCATGAGCTCCGCCGCCACCTCTTCGAGGCGCCTTGTGGTGGGGTCCTCCCCGAACACGTCATCCCCCACCGCGGCCTGGGCCATCGCCTGGCGCATCTCTGCGGTGGGCACGGTCACTGTGTCCGAGCGCAGGTCGATCACGTCCATCCCTCCTCCCCGATCAGGGGCACGAACGTGCACGGGCACAGGCACCGATGCACGAGCCGCTCCCCTCGTTTCTCGATCAACCACAGGTCCTGGCTCGTCTTCCCCCCGATGGGGATCACCAGCCGTCCCCCGTCCCCCAGTTGGTTGAGGAGGGACTGCGGGGCCCGGGGCGCAGCGGCGGTGACCACGATCGCCGGGAACGGAGCGGCCTCCGGCCAGCCCTTGGTCCCGTCCCCCACGCGGACCCGGATGTTGCGATACCCGAGCTGGGTCAGCCGCTCTTGGGCGGCCCGGGCGAGCTCCGGGAGCCGCTCGATCGTGTACACCTCGCCCGCGAGCTCGGCGAGGATCGCCGTCTGATAGCCAGAACCGGTGCCCACCTCCAGCACGCGATCCGTAGGGGCGAGGTCCAGCGCCTCGGTGGACAGGGCGACGATGTACGGCTGGGAGATGGTCTGGTCAAACCCGATAGGAAGCGGGCGGTCCTCGTAGGCATAACCGAGGAGCGATGGGGGCACGAACCGGTGGCGGGGGACGCGGCCCATCGCCGCCAGCACGCGCCCGTCGTCGATGCCCAACGCCCTGAGCTCCGCCACCAGGCCCGCCCGCGCCCTTGCCAGCTCCGCCTCGTCGGACGGGGTCAGCTCTCCCACGGTTTGCCTTGCTCCCCGCCCTGGTGAAACGCGGCCAGGGCGTCTCGGGCCCGGGGGAGGTCCTGGGCCGGCACCAGGATCTGCACCTCCGCCAGCCCGTCCACCGTCACCGGGTACACCGATGCCGGGACATGGGTGCGGAACCGGACGGGGATCCCCTCCCCGGCGAGGAACCCGGCCAAAAGCTGGGCCTGAGGTTCGCCGATCACCGTGGTCAGCTTCTCCCAGCGGTCCATCCTGCCTCCCTTAGATCGAGCTCGTTGTGCACGAGGGTAACGCACTGGTGGCCGTGGAGCACCTTGGGTCCCACCGAGATACGGGGCGCATGTGCGAGGAGGGCGAGCTCCTCAGGGGTGAAGTCCTGGTGATCGGAGAGCACGAACGCCGGCCGTTCCGGGAGGGGCGCCGCCCGCAGCGGCTCCCCATCCTCGTTGAGGAGCACCGGCCGTAGTCCGGCCTCGCTCAGGGTGCCCATCAGGCCGGCCAGACCCAGCCAGCGCACGGTGATCCCGGGGGTGGACTCCCCCTCCTCTCCCGGGCCGAGGCCCTGGGCCAGGCGCAGCGCCTCGCGCAGGAGGGCCCCGGTGGACCGCTCGTCCGGGTTCAGGTACCGCAGCCGGCTGCCGGCAAGGGTGATCGCAAGCTGGTCCCGGATCACCAGGTGGAGCACCACGTCCTTCCTGATCCCGTGCGACAGGAGGAACGCGTCCACCGCACACCGGCAGAGGACATCCAGCCGCCCTGCCCCCCCGGCGAGGTCGGAAAGGGAGAACCCGCCGTCCAAGGGCGCGGTATGGCTGACCACCACGAACGTCCGCATCTTGGCCATGCTACTCGACCCCTCTCGACCGGGCCACCGGCGGCCCGGGCGATCGGTGCGGGCGGCCGAGGTCGACAGGGCACGGGGCTGCGTGAGGAGGACAACGTGAAATCCTGTCTAAGAAAGGGTTTTGACCGACACGGAGCCACGATGTATGATACCAGACTGTGTACCTGATCGTCGTTGGTGCAGGGGGCATCGGCAACGCCATCATCGACATCGCCGTGCGCGACCGTCACAACGTGGTGGTCATCGAGCGCGACCCGAAGAAGGCGGAAACCATCACCCGGCGGTATGATACCCTGGTGATCAACGCCGACGCCGCGTCGGCGGAGGTGCTGCGGGAGGCGGGGGCCGAACACGCGGATGCGCTCATCACCACCACCCACGACGATGCCACCAACCTTATGGTCATCGCCGCCGCTGGGGACCTCGGGGTGCCCACCATCGTGTCCGTGGTGAACAACCGCGAACACACCGAGCTGTTCCGTCGGCTGGGGGCCCACGTCATGGAGAACCCGGACGTGATCGTGGCCGAGTACCTGTACCACGCCGCCCGTCACCCCCGGATCCGGGACCTCGTTACCCTGCCCGGGGGGGCGCAGGTGTTCCGCACCACGGTCACCGAGAAGTCACCCCTGGTGGGTACCTCCCTACGGGAGGCTGGCCAAGAGAACCTGGTCCCGGATGGGACCCTGATCGCCGCCATCGAACGCAACGGGGAACTCATCATCCCCTCGGGGAGCACGGTGATCCAGGCCGGGGACATCGTGACCGTGTTCACCAAGAGCCACGCCCCCGAGAGCCTGATCGAGCGGCTCACCGGCTGACGTCATGCGCTCCGAAGACCTGAAGATTGTCCTCCGGGACCTGGGCTTGGTTGTGACCATGGTGGGGGTGATGGCCGCGTTGTCGCTCCCGGTGGCGGCGGCGTTCGGGGAGGGCTACGCCCTGTGGCCGCTTGGCCTGACCATCCTCACCTCCCTCGGCCTGTGGGCCCTCCTCTACCTCCCGTTCCGCCGGGCCGGGGAGGCCCAGCTGAAACACGGGCTGGTCATCGCTGCCCTGGGATGGCTCCTTGTGTCCACGGTGGGGGCGTTGCCCCTCCATTTCGTGTCGGTGCGCCTGGGCGGGGGGACGGTTTTCCCTTATGCGAACATGGCCAGCGCCTTCTTCGAATCCGTGTCCGGGTTCACTGGGACCGGGCTCACCATGGCCTTGCGACCGGACCTCCTCCCCCGCACCTTGCAGTGGTGGCGGTCGTTCACGGAGTGGGTGGGGGGGATGGGGGTGATCGTGCTCATGATCACCCTGATCGCTGGGCCCGGGATGGCCGCAGCCAACCTGTACTTCGCCGAGGCCCGGGGGGAGAAGATCCACCCCTCGGTCCTCTCCACCGTGCGCACCATGTGGTGGATCTTTGCCCTGTACACGGTGATCGCCGTGGTGGGGCTGTGGGGGGCGGGGATGCCCCCGTGGGAGGCGGTGAACCACGCCATGACCGGCGTCGCCACCGGGGGGTTCTCGGTGTGGCCGGAGTCCATCGGCCACTACAACTCCCTGGCCATCGAGCTCATCGTGATCCTGGCCATGATCGCCGGCGCCATAAGCTTCGTCGTCCACTACCACACCCTACAGCGGGGGCTAGGTGTGCTGTTTAGCGATGTTCAGACCCGCTGGATGTTGGCCCTCCTCCTTGGCGGGGCAGCGGTGGTAGGGGCGGAAGGGCTTAAGTTGGCGAGCCCTGCGGTTGCCTTTCGCTGGGGGACATTTCAATACGTCTCGGCCATGACCTGTACGGGATTCCAAACCACATCCCTCGGAGGATGGTCGGACACGGGGAAGCTCCTGCTCGTGCTGGGGATGGTGGTGGGGGGGGCAGCGGGGTCCACCGCCGGGGGGATCAAGGTGATGCGGATTGTCCTCCTCGTGCGCGGAGTGAGCTGGCAGCTCCGGCGGATCGTACGGCCCCTGGATGCCATCATCCCCCTCCGCCTGGGCCGCAATGCCCTCCCGGAAGAGGTTGCCTTCCGACGGATCGCCGAAGCGGCAATGCTTGCCTTCCTTTGGGTCGGGTTCCTCGTTCTGGGAACGGTGGCCCTGTCCCACCTCGTGCCGGCCCGCCTGGCCGACGTCCTGTTCGAAGTCGCCTCGGCCCAGGGGAACGTCGGCCTATCGGTGGGCATCACCCATCCCGAGATGCCCACCCTGGCCAAGCTCGTGCTGTGCTTCAACATGTGGGTTGGCCGCCTGGAGATCATCCCCGTGCTCATGTTCCTCCGGGCGCTGCTGTTCCGCCGAGGTGACCGGTGGGGCAGGCCGTGAAACGGGGAGAAAACCGATCCTGGCTGGACCAGCGGCTGGCCGTGGACGAGGCCGGCGGGCCGGATCCGCGTGCGCCGCACGTGACGGCCCTTGCCTGGCGGGGCAGGATGCGGGTACGCTTCCCACGGCCGCTTTAGGCGATTGAGGCCACGGGATGCCCAAACATTTCGGAACGGATGGGGTGAGGGGGATCGCCGGGGTGGAGCTCACCTGCGAGCTTGGGTTCCGTCTGGGGCGGGCGGCGGGGCGGGCGCTTGGGCCCCGCACCGCCCTCCTCGCCCGGGATACCCGCCTGTCCGGGCCGGCCCTGGAGGCGGCCTGCGCCGCCGGCCTTGCCGAGGCCGGCGGCGACGTGCATCTGGGTGGGGTCCTCCCGTCCCCGGCCGTGTCCCATCTCGTACGGCTCCACCGGTTCGACCTGGGCGTCGTGGTGTCCGCGTCCCACAACCCACCTCAGGACAACGGGATCAAGTTCTACAATGGACAGGGATTGAAGATCTCCCCCCAGGACGAGGATCGGGTGGAGGAAGTCCTGGACGAGCTCTCCCCGCCAGGTCGGCTGGGGATGGTCGCCCCGTGGCCCGCGGCCGCGGACCGGTACGTCGCGTTCCTGCGCGAAGCGGTGCCCGACCTCGACCTCCAGGGCCTCAGGATCGCGGTGGACTGCGCCTACGGGGCTACCGCCCCGGTGGCCCCGGGCCTGTTCTCCGCCTTTGGGGCCACGCTCGCCCTGCTCGGGACGGAGCCGGACGGGGCCCGGATCAACGCCACTGGCGCCGCCGCCCCTGGGGAGCTCCAGGCCGTAGTGCGCGAGGCGGGGGCCGACCTGGGGATCGCGTTCGACGGGGATGGGGACCGGGCGCTGTTCGTGGACGGCCGCGGCGAGATCGTGGGGGGGGACCGGCTCATGGCCGCCCTCGCCCCCCTTCTCCGGGACTGGGGGGAGCTCTCGTCCCAAGAGGTGGTGTTCACCGTGCTCGGGAACATGGGGGCCGAGCGGTACCTCACGGAACGCGGGTTCCGGGTGGTCCGCGTCCCGGTGGGGGACCGGAACGTCTCCTGGGCGATGCGGGCGGGGGGAAGCGAGCTCGGCGGAGAGCCATCCGGCCACATCGTGTTCGCCCGCCACGCCCCGACCGGGGACGGGATCCTCACCGCCCTCCTCACCTTGAACGCCCTCCGGCGCGCCGGCACCGACCTCGGCTCGCTCGTCGCCTCAGTGCCCCTCTGGCCTCAGGTGCAGGAGGACATCCCGGTCCTGGACCGAAACGGGGCCTTGGCCGACCCCATCGTCCGCCGGGCGATCGGAGAGGCGCAGCACATGCTCGATGGCACGGGGCGGCTCGTCGTTCGCCCCTCTGGCACGCAGCCCTTGATCCGCATCTTTGCCGAGGGCCCGGACGAGGCTCCCCTGCGCCGGGCCGTGGCCCGGATCGCCGACGCCCTGGATCGGTTCAGGAAGGCCTTCTGACCCCACGGGCTCAACCCGCCCGGCCGCGCGAGGGCACGGTAACCCCGGACATCGCCGACCAAGGCGCGGAGCGTCCTAGAAGTAGTACTGGGTGATGTTGTCCACCCGGAGGCCGCGGCCGTAGTACTCCACCGCCGCCACCACCGCCTTCCCCACCATCCGGATGTCCACGAGCCCCCACAGGTAGGGCCCATGGCCGATGATCTTCTCCAGGCTGTAGTACTCGGACTCGTGCGGGTTGAGGAAGAGCTCGGCCTCATATACCACCCTCCCATCCTGGCGGTACACGGTGATGGCACAGGCGACGGCCTCGTTCCACGGGTTCATCACCACAAGCCCGGTGGAGGCATCCCCGACCTGACTGTAGTAGGCGCCGAGCCAGTACGGCTCATCCGCGGTGAGCTCGGGCACCTCCTGGCTTACGTGGTCCACGGAGGCGCGCTCCCCGTCCACCAGGTACTCCAGAGCAATCACCAAGCGCTCCCCGCTTTCCACCGTGACCACGCCCCAGTGCTCCGCCGCCTCGGGGATGTACCGGCTGAGCTGGACGAATCCGCCGTTGTAGCCGGCCAGGGTGTCCGACGCCGTCCACAGCGGTTTCCCATAGGCATCGTAGGCCCGAAGCGTGATCTGGGCCGGATCGGGCATGGTGTTGAGGAGGTTGATCTCCAGGTCCTGACCGCCGGAGCGGTCGTAGTAGAACGCGTAGAAGTGTTGCCCGCCCGCGGCGAGCCCCATCACCAGGAGCGCAAGCGTAAGCGCGCACAAACGCCGCATGTTTCCCTCCTTAGCCAAACGCCGTGGTCAGTATACCCGGTCAGGCCTGGGGCGAGTCAAAGAGCAACCGCAGTACGGGCTCCCGCACGGCGCGGGCCTCATCAAGTCGGCGCACCGGGGCGTTGTGGGGAGCCCTCTGAAGGAGCTCCGGGCGCTCCCGGGCCTCCCCGGCAATCCCAACCAGCGCCTCACAGAACGCATCCAGCACCTCTTTAGGCTCGGTCTCGGTGGGCTCGATCATCAGCGCTTCCTTGACGATCAAGGGGAAATAGATCGTGGGCGGGTGGAACCCGTAGTCGATGAGGCGCTTGGCGATGTCCAGCGTCCGTACCGGTAGTCCCTCCCCGGAGAGCACGAACTCGTGCTTGCACAGGCGATCGTAGGGGACCTTGTACGTCCCCCGGAGCCGGACCCGGAGGTAATTGGCGGCGAGCACCGCGCCGGCCGAGACCTCCCGGAACCCCTCATCCCCCAGGGTCAGGATGTAGGCGAGGGCCTTCACCATGACCAGGAAGTTCCCGAAATAGGGGTGGACCCGGCCGATGGACTTGGGCTTATCCCAGCGGAGCCGAAACCGGTCCCCTTCCCGCACGATCTCCGGCACGGGGAGGTAGGGGACGAGGGCCTCGGACACGGCGACGGGGCCCGCCCCCGGTCCGCCGCCCCCGTGGGGGGTGGAAAACGTCTTGTGCAGGTTGAAGTGGAAGATGTCGGCCCCCATGTCCCCCGGACGGGCCCGGCCGATGTACGCGTTCAGGTTGGCCCCGTCGAAGTAGCAGAGCCCCCCGGCCTCGTGCGCGAGCCGGGTGATCTCGAGGATGTCCTCCTCGAAGATCCCCAAGGTATTGGGCACGGTGAGCATGATCCCGGCCACGTCCTTGCCCAGCGCTGTCCTGAGGGCGGCCATGTCCACCATCCCCCGCCCATCGGACGGCACCGCCACCACCTGGAACCCCACCATCGCCGCCGACGCCGGGTTCGTCCCATGGGCGGAATCGGGGAGGAGGATCTTCGTCCTCGTTCCCAGTTCCCCACGGTCCTCGAGATACCGCTTGATGAGGAGCATTCCCGTGAGCTCCCCGTGGGCTCCGGCCGCGGGCTGGAGGGTGATCCCCGGCATCCCGGCGATCCCCTTCAGGTACTCCCCAAGCTCCCACAGGAGGGCGAGCGCCCCCTGGACCTCCTCCTCGGGGAGAAGCGGATGCAGCCCGGCGAACGCCGGCAGGCGGGCCAGGTCCTCGTGGAGTTTCGGGTTGTGCTTCATCGTGCAGCTCCCGAGGGGGTAAAAGCCCGTGTCCACCCCGTAGTTCAGGCGGGAAAGATGGGTGTAGTGGCGGACGAGCTCGGGTTGGGATACCTCGGGGAGCCGCGGCCGCTCCCGCCGGCGCAGCCCAGCCGGGATGTAGGCGAGGATCTCCTGTTCCGGGCGAGCCAAGGACGGCAGGGCAGCCGCCTGCCGCCCGGGGGCACCGCGGTCGTAGATCGTGGTCATTTCCGCCCACCTCCCCTGAGCGCCTCCACGAACCGATCCAGCTCCTCCCAGGTGCGCTTCTCCGTCACCGCCACCCCGAACGCCTCCTTGATCCCGGTCGGGGCGAGGAACTGGGGGGGCAGGACGGCGATCCCCGCCCGCCGGAGAGCCGCCACCGCCGTCGCCGGGCGCTTGCACTGGACGGCGAACTCGTGGAAGAACGGCCCGGAAAAGGCCAGACGGAAACCGGGCAGGGCCGCGATCCGATCGGCAAGGGCATGGGCCCGCTCCATGGAAAGAAGGGCCACCCGGCGGAGCCCATCCGGCCCGAGGGCAGAGAGGTACACGGTGGCCGCGAGCGCACAGAGCGCGGAGTTGGTGCAGATGTTGGACGTTGCCCGCTCCCGCCGGATGTGCTGCTCCCTGGTCTGGAACGCCATCACATAGCCCACTTTTCCTGCGGCATCCACGGTCTGGCCGGAGACCCGCCCCGGCATCCGCCGCAGGTGCTCCCTCCGCGTGGCAAACAGGCCGAGGAGCGGCCCCCCGAATGAAAGGGGGTTCCCCAACACCTGCCCTTCCCCCACCACCACGTCCGCCCCGAACGCTCCCGGCGGCTCAATCACGGCGAGGGCGATGGGGTTGGCGTAGACGATGAGGAACGCCTGTCCGAGGGCGTCCTTGAGGCCGGTTAGGTCCTCGATGACCCCGAACGCGTTCGGCTGCTGGACGATCAGGGCGCACGTCCCCTCCGGGACCTCGGCGAGGGCGAGGCGGCCGTCCTCTCCGTACGGGACGTCCCCCAGCCGGAGGTCTGCCCCCCAGGCGTAGGTGGCCAGGACCTGGCGCACCCCGGGGTTCAGGGACCGCGGTACCAGGACCACCTTGCCGCCCACCGTCCGGTGCGCCATCAGGGCCGCTTCGGCGAGGGCGGTGGCCCCGTCGTACATCGAGGCGTTGGCCACCTCCATCCCGGTGAGCTCGCAGATCATCGTCTGGTACTCGAACATCCACGTGAGCGTCCCCTGCGATACCTCCGGCTGGTATGGGGTGTACGCGGTGTAGAACTCCGAGCGGGAGAGCACTTCGCGGACCACCGCCGGGACGAAGTGGTCATACAGCCCCCCGCCGAGGAACGGGATCAGCTCCTGTCCGGAGGACCGGTCGGCGAGGCCGGCGAGGTACCGGTGCACGGACAGCTCGTCCCGGCCGGGCAGGCCCAGCGGGCGGTGCCGCCGCCGCACCTCTGCGGGGATGTCAGCAAAAAGGGCATCCACATCGGGAAGCCCCATCGCGTCCAGCATCGCCCGCACGTCCGCGGGCGTGTGCGGGATGTACGGGTTCATCGGGTTAGCCCTTCTCCCCCACCAAGGCCGCGTACCGAGCGGCGTCCAGGAGCCCAGCCGTCTCCGCCGGGTCGGACATCTTCACCACGAACAGCCACCCCTGACCATAGGGGTCCTTGTTCACCAGGTCTGGGGACGAGGCCAGCGCATCGTTGACCTCCACCACCTCCCCGGCCAGGGGGGCGAACACCTCCCCCACCGCCTTCACCGACTCCACCGTGGCCACCCGTTCCCCTCGCTTGACCTTCTTTCCCACCTCGGGCAGTTCCGCGAACACGATGTCCCCCAGCTCCTTCTGGGCGTGGTGGGTGATGCCCACCCGGGCCTTGCCGCCCTCCAGGCGGACCCACTCATGGTCTTGGGTGTACTTGAGGTCCTTCGGGATCACGCGCTCCTCCTTTCGCGGATTATAGTCTAGAAAGGCACCTCTTCCTTCTCGCGGGTCGGCGGATAGAAGCTGGCGTAGCTCTTATGAAACAGAAGCCGGAACGCACCGGTGGGGCCGTTGCGCTGCTTGGCGATGATGATCTCCGTTTCGGCCATTGGGGCGGAATGCTGGGGCTCCTTGGCATAGAACTCGGGCCAGTGGATGAAGGCGACGAGGTCGGCATCCTGCTCGATGGCCCCTGACTCCCTGAGGTCAGACAAGCGTGGGCGCGCCCCTTCCCCCCTGTGTTCCACCGCCCGGTTGAGCTGGGAGCAGGCGATGATCGGGATCTGAAGCTCTCGGGCAAGCCCCTTGAGGGTCCGGGAGATGTGGGAAATCTGCTGTTCGCGAACGTCGCTGCGGATGCCGGCCTCCACAAGCTGGAGGTAGTCCACGACGACGAGATCGAGACCATCGTACTCCTTGGTCATCTGCCGCGCCTTGGCCTTGATCCCGAGGACCGACGCCCCCGGGGTGTCGTCGATGAGGATGATCGCGTCATGGAGGCGTCCGGCGGCCTCGGCGATGAGGCCCCACTTGGCCGGGGGCAGGTACCCGGAGCGCAAGGAGTGCAGGTCCACCTGGGCCTCCGCACACAGGAGCCGCTCCAGAACCTGCTCTTTGGACATCTCCAGGGAGAAGATGCCCACCTTCTTCCGCTGGCGGATGGCGGCATCGCGGGCGATGCCCAGGGCAAGGGCGGTCTTGCCCGTGCCCGGCCGGCCGGCGATCACCACCAGGTCCGACCGATGAAGGCCGGATGTGTAGGCATCGAACTCCTCGAACCCGGTGGACAGCGCCGCCACCGGCCGCCGCTTGGGGTCTTTGTGGATCTCCTCGAGCATGTCGAGGTGGGCCTCGAGGAAGTCCCGGATCAGGTAGTACCGAGGGGCGGAGCGGCGCTCGGTGATGGTGAACACCGTCTCCTCCGCCTGGTCGAGCGCCTGGTCCAGGGGAAGGTCCTCCTGGTAGCCGAGCTCGGCGATGCGCCCGGCGGCCTCGATCAGCCACCGGCGCAGGGCCTTGCCCTCCACGATGTCCAGGTAGTGGTCGACGGCGGCGGTGGTGGTCACCCGCGTGAGGAGCTCCGAGAGGTAGCTCCGCCCCCCTACCTTCTCCAATTTCCCCCGCTCCTCGAGCCAGTTGGCCACCGCCACCCCGTCCGGCAATTGCCCGTGTTCAAACAGCTCTAGGATCGCCTTGCAGATCTCCTGGTGGGCACTGAAGTAAAAATGTCCAGGCTTGAGGCGGCTCACCAACTTGGGCACCACCTCTTCCGGCTCCAACATGGCCGAGCCCAACACCACCTGCTCGGCCTCTTGGTTTCGCGGAGTATGACGGACTTCCTCGTCCAGCACGTCGGCCATCGGACCATCATACCCCGGGGCCGTGGCCCCGCCAAACTTCCTGGGGCGCGTTGTGCCCGGTGAATTCGGGGGCTATACTTGGTCCTATGCCACAGGTTCGAACGCGAAAGGGGGAGGGAGTTTGGCGCTCCTGACGATGAAGGAACTCTTGGAGTCGGGGGTTCACTTCGGGCACCGCACCCGCAAGTGGAACCCAAAGATGGCCCGGTACATCTACACCGAGCGTAAGGGCATCCACATCATCGACCTCGGGAAGACCCTGGAGCTCTTCGAGCGCGCGTACGATTTCGTGCGGGCTCAAGCCGCGCAGGGCAAAGGGATCCTGTTCGTGGGCACGAAACGCCAGGTCCAGCCGACCATCGAGGAGGAGGCCCGCCGCTGCGGGGCCCACTACGTGAGCCGCCGCTGGCTCGGGGGGATCCTCACCAACTTCGAGGTGATCCGCCGCCGCGTCCTCCACATGCTCGAACTGGAGCGCAACTTCGCCGAGGGCAAGTACGAGCGGTTGCCCCTCAAGGAGCGCATCAAGTTGGAGAAGGAGCTCGCTCAGCTCCGGCGCAACCTGGACGGCCTCCGGGACATGGACCGCCTGCCGGGGGTGGTGTACGTGGTGGACCCCACGGTGGAGGCCCACGCCGTGCGGGAGGCGAACATCCTCAAGATCCCCATCGTCGCCGTCTGCGATACGGACTCCGACCCGGACTTGATCGATTTTCCGATCCCGGGAAACGATGACGCCATCAAGTCCACCCGCCTCATCACCGCCCGCATCGCCGACGCCGTGATCGAGGGCCGGGAGGGGCTGCAAGTGACGGAGGCTCCGTCGGCCGAGGTGCCCGCGGAGGGTGCGACCGCCCCTGTGGCCCCGATCGTGGAGGCGCTGGACCTCGAGGACGAGGTCCGGCTGATGGAGATGTGGGAAGAGCTGACCGGGGAGGGAAAGGAGAGCTGATGGAGGAGATCACCCTGGACCTGGTCAAGCGCCTCCGCGCCGAGACCGGGGTCGGGATCATGGACTGCAAGGCCGCGCTTGCCAAGGCCGGCGGCGACCTGGAGAAGGCCAAGCGCATCCTGCGCATGGAGGGGAAGGAGTTCCTTGCCCACCAGGCGCGGGAGGCCAGGGAAGGCCGGGTGGACGCGTACATCCACCATTCGGGGAAGGTGGGGGTGCTGGTGGAGGTGAACACCTCGACCGACTTTGCCGCCAACTCCGAGGCGTTCCGCGATGTTCTCCGGAACATCGCCATGCAGATCGCGGCCGCGAAGCCGCGGTGGGTGGCCCCGGAGGACGTGCCCCCCGAGGCCCTGGACGAGGAGCGGGAGGTGCTGCGCAAGCAGGCGGAGCGGGAGGGCAAGCCCCCGCACATCGTGGACAAGATCGTGGAGGGACGCCTCCAGAAGTTCTACGAGGAGAACTGCCTCCTCAAGCAGCCCTACGTGCGCGACCCGACGATGAAGGTCGAGGACCTGTTGGCCGACCTCGGGGCCAAGCTCGGGGAGCCCGTGATCGTGCGGCGGTTCGTGCGGTTCGAGGTGGGGGAGAGGTGAACGCTCGCTGGCGGCGGGCCCTGTTGAAGCTGTCCGGGGAACTCCTGGCCGGACCGGGCGGCCCCCTCGACGCAGGGGGCCTTTCCTTTTACGCCCGGGAGGTCGCGGCCGCGCGGGAGGCCGGGGTGGAGCTGGCGGTGGTGATGGGCGGGGGCAACGTGGCCCGGGGCTCGGCTTTGACGTACATCCCGGCCACCGCTGGCCACGCCATCGGGATGCTCGGGACCCTCATCAACGGGGTCGCCCTGCGCGAGGCCCTTCAAGCCGAGAACGTGCCCTGCGTGCTCATGTCGGCGCTGCCCTGCCCGGGGGTGGCGGACCCGGTGGACCCGTGGCGGGCGGGTGCGGCGCTCGGCGCAGGCGAGGTGGTGCTGCTCGCTTGTGGAACGGGGAACCCGTTCGTGACCACGGACACGGCGGCAGTGATCCGGGCCTTGAGCCTGGGCGCCGAGGCCGTGCTCAAGGGGTCCAAGGTGGACGGGCTGTACGAATCGGATCCGATGCGCGACCCTTCCGCGCGTCTTATATCCAGCCTGTCCCATCGCGAGTACCTAGCCCGGGGGCTCAAGGCGATGGACGCGGCGGCGGTGGCCATCGCCGAAGAACATGGGCTTCCGATCGTCGTGTTCCGGGCCGACCGGGAACGGGCATTGCTCGCCGCCCTGCGTGGGGAGACCGGGTCCGTCATCGCCTGACCGAAGCAAAACCGCCCCGCGGGCGGTCGACCAGTTGGTCCCAAGGGGATTTGAACCCCTGTCTCCGGGATGAGAGCCCGGGATCCTGGACCGCTAGACGATGGGACCTGGTGGCCGATTATAGACGGCCACTTCCTTTCATCGCAACCTCACGGCGCGAGCGCCACCTCTATCGTGTCCAGGATCAGGGCGTAGGGCAACGCCTGCTCCGCCATCGGTGGTGTAATCCGTGGCCCCTTCCACCACGACCTGGACCTTGGGCTGGCCGAAGAAGATGGCCTCGGCCGGCGCGACGGCTTTGGTCCCACCGAACCTCGTGGCTGTGGTGGCCCGAATCGGGTACTCCCGCGGTTGCACCTCTTCCAGGCATCAAAAGGCGAAGGTCCAGCTGACGGTCAGGCCAGGATCCACCTCCGGGGTGGCCGGGTCGTCGGTCTGGTAGGAGACGCCCACCGTGAGGGCGGGCAGCACGCGGAACGAACCGCTTAAGGTGAGGCGGGTGAACCCGAAGGGCGCCCTGGTCCTGTCCGCCCAATACAGGCCGGACTCCACGCTGTGTTGCCCGTAAGCACCGCGCCCCTTCCACGTCACCCCCAACCGCACGTCCTCGTACGTCCCGGTCTCCGCCACTGTGCGGAACCCGGCCCCGGTGTACCACGCCGGGCGCGGGTAGGGCGGGCGCGCGAACGCCACCACCAGTTGACCCTGTACGCCGGGCCCAAGCGCGCACGAAGCCTTGGCCCCGTACAGGGAACCCCCGGTCAACGTCCCGTCGTGCCAGCCGACCGCCCCGTACAGGGAGAGACACCCGTCCAGGCCCTGCCAGGAAGGGGTTACGTTCACGGCGCTTTCGGCCGTGCTCAGGTCGAGGTCCAGGGCCAGATCCACCCCGCAGCACAAGGGAATCCCACCGATGGAGGCGCTGACCTCGGCCAGCCCGACCTCCTTGGTCCACGTGGCCTCCCAGTCCACCGCGAGCCTGGCCAAGGGGAAGCGGGACCAGGTGAACACGGCCGTGGAGAACCCGGGCCCGGCGCCCAGATCGGCGAACACCGTCTCCAGCTTGGCCGAACCCCATCCGTGCGGGAGCTCGGGCTTCACGGTCACCGTGTACTCCAGATACGCCTCCCGCCATTGGTAAACCTTGGCCTCCTCCAGGTAGATCATGTCCACCCACCAGTTTTCCGGCCCGTGCCGGGCGTCCAGGTAGGCCATGGCCGCCGGGGCCAGGGTGAACGGTTCAGGGCTGGTGGGATCGAACGTCACCGCCAGGTTGTACTCGGTGCGGTATCGGTATTGCTGGCCGTCCCAGTACTTGATCCGCACCTTGCCGGCGATGAACGCTTCCTCCTTGACCCCGGCCTGCCCCAGGAGCGGCAACCACCCTCCCCCTTCGTCCCACCCGTACACGTCCAGAAAGGCACGGGACGAGATGTCCGAGGAGGAGTTCGCCCGATGGTAGGCGTTCGCGGTGACCTCTCCCCACAGGAACGGGAATTCCCCCTTCACCCAGCCGTACCGGTAGTGCGCCCCGGGCACCTCCCACCGGAGCTGGTCGTACCGGGTCCCCGCCCAGGACCGGTAGAGGTGCTTCAGCACCTTCCCCACCGGGGAGAACACGGCCTTGCCGTCCACCGTCAGCCGGAAGCTCAGGGCGTAACCGTGGACCAGGAACGTCTGATCGGTCCACACCCCGTGGTCCAGGCTGGTCGCACTCGTGAGGGTCCACCTGCCGGAGGTCACCGTCAGGGTAAGGGTGGCTTCGGAAACCTCCACGCTCGGTAGGAGGGTAAGGTCCCCAGTCCACGTGCCGGACAGGGACTGAGCAAGCCCGGACGCGGCCACAAGCCCGACCGCGAGCAAGGCCAACCGCACCATGACCCCCCCACCTATAGCCGGGGACCAGGGAGAGCGTCAAGCGGCAGGCCCTCCGGCGCCGTTGGGAAAACGGCCTTCCTGTTCCAGCGCTTCCAGGAACCGGAGGTAGAGGCGTTTGGCCGCGGCCTGCTCCGCTTCCTTCTTGGAACG
>JACIWI010000143.1 GCA_014361055.1 Candidatus Bipolaricaulota bacterium | reverse complement strand
TAGCTCAATTCCTATCCAGGTCCAGAACTTGAACCTCGGCGCGCTTTCCGTCACTCTCGAGTCGATCACGGTGAGCCCTAACTTTCTCAACCTCCTGGTTGGCCAAACGCAGCAACTCACCGTAACGGCCCAGATGTCCGACGGCTCTTCGCAGGATGTTACCACCCAGGCCAGCTACACGAGCAGCAACTCCTCGATTGCGTCCGTCTCTCAGAGCGGTCAGGTGACAGCTAACTCCGCGGGGGCGGCCACAATTAGCGTGTCCTATCAGGGCAAGACGGCCAGCGTTTCCGTCCTGGTCTCCGTGCCCGTCGTCATCGTTGAGGACCTCACCGTCCAGCCCAACCCGGTCTCCCTGTCGGTGGGGGAAACGCAGCAGCTCACCGTTGTTGCCCGGTACTCCGACGGGACCGCAAAGGACGTGACGGGCTCGGCGCTCTACACGTCGAATAATCCCTCTGTTGCCGCGGTGTCCGCGGGCGGGCTGGTGACGGGCGTGGCACCGGGCAGCACGGCCCTGGCGGTCGCGTACGGGGGCAGGAGCGCGGTGGTCGCGGTCAGCGTGGGCGCCGGAGGCGAAGCCCCCGTGGTGGTGCCCCCTCCTCCCAGGGGAGGAAGCCTTCCGTCGGTGATTTCGCCCCCGCCGAGGCCCGGGTTGCCGGTGCGCGGGGAGCGCCCGTCGGGCGGGGTTCCCGCGGTGCTGCCGGCGGAGAGGCTGCCTGCGGGCAGCCCGCAGGTTGTTCCGGCGCCCTCCCGCGCGGGCGGAGTGGGGTACGGAGTCGTCCGCCCGGGGAGGCCCGGCGCGAGCTAGAAAGCCTGCTGGATTCGGAGCGGGCCCGGTTTGGCCGGGCCCGCTTTTTTTTGCAGCTCTTGGGAAAGGAGTTGGGACCGGTGCTCGAGAGGCTTGAGTTTGAGCCGGGAGACTGGCTGGAGCACGTGGAGCGCGAGAAGGAGAAGATAATCGACGAGATCGCCGCCCAGCTTTCCCGGGAGCGCCCCGAGCTGTTCGGGGGCGGCTCTCTCGGGGGCGGCGGGCGCCTGGAAGTGGAGGCCCTGGTCCGGCAGGCCGTCCTGACGAGGAGCGACCTGGCGCCGGGCGAGGTGGAGGAGGTCGTGCAGACCATCGTGGGCCAGGCCACGGGCTACGGCGTGCTCCAGGAGTTCTTCCTGCCCGAAGCCGCGGAGGTAACCGAGGTGTTCATCAACCCCTCCGCCGAGGGCCCCAGGGTGTTCTACGGCAGGCACGGCCGCTCCTGGCCGGCGGGAAAGCGGTACTTCAAGAGCAATGAAGAGGTCCTGCGGTACTGCCAGAAGATATGCGAGGACGCGGGCAGGCCGTTCACCGAGGACGCGCCCATCGTGGACGCCTGGCTCAAAGACGGCAGCCGCCTGGCCGTGATCGGCTTCAAGGCCAGCCCCCTGGGCGTCGCGGCCACCATCAGGAAGTCGCCGGTGACCCGGCCGG
>JACIWI010000142.1 GCA_014361055.1 Candidatus Bipolaricaulota bacterium | reverse complement strand
GCAGTCGCGCCCATACCACCACCTCCCTACAGGCAGGGCACCTCATACTCCCGGCGGAACCGCCTCTCCTCGCCCAGCCGGCGGATCCACCGGGCCAGAGGGCACTCCTCTACCTCTTCGCCCCCACGCTCGCACTCCGAACACAGGTTGGCCGCGGCCACCTCCAGGAGCTCGACCAGCTCCTCAATCTCGTTGGTCAGAAGCCGCAGTTCGGTGAGCTCTGGCATCGCAATGGCCCTCCTTCAGATCACGGTTAGAAGCTTGGGTTTGGCGGTAAACCTCCGCTTAGACCGGAAACTGAGAACAAGAAAGAGGCCGTCACGCAGCCTCCCACCTGTCAAAGCGGCAGCCGCCCGGCAACCGCTTCGCCTGCCCGGGCTAGACCCGGCATATCTCTATCCCGAGCTCCTGGGTCACGACCTGGTTCGCCTGTTCGAGCTTCCGGACGGACTTCTCGTCCCCGTCCTCCACGTCCACCACAAACCGCCCCATGCCGTACCTGGCCAGCCGCTTGAGAAGAGCGGCGACCTGGCCGGTGGGACCCCGGAGGGCGTAGTCGACGTACACGCCGTCCACCAGCTGCTCGCGGCGCTCGGGCTTGAGCCCGTACTCCCTGGCCAGGCTCAGGATGAACGCCTGGCGGGCAGCTTCGTAGGTTTCGTGAACCGGGTTGCCGTTCACGGCCTCCCGGCTCACCCAGAGAGTCGCCACAGACATTCCTGCCGCAAACCTCCTTTTCGAATGTCAGCATCCGCAAGAACGGGGCCCCGCCGCTAGGGCCGGGGCCCGCCTTCCTTTTCCAGAAACTCCGCGGCCGGCCGGCCGCGCCGGGAGAAGTAAGTCTCAGCTTTCTCCTCGCCGATGCTCCTGACGACCGGTTCCAGGCCGGGCTTTCTCTTGAAGAGGCGCTTGAGTTCCCAGCCGTCGACCCTGAGGTACTTCCAGGGGTCCTCGCCGGCCCCCGCCAGGACGTCCGCAAACTGCCGTACGTCCGGGAACTCCCAGGTCGACTTCGGGTAGAAGTCGTAGAACTGACCGCCGATTTCAATCGGCTGGCCGGTGGCCCGAATGTGGGCCTTCATTTTCTCCTTGACGTCCTCCAGCGCCCGCTCGAGCCTCACTGCCAGGGCGGCCAGGGCCGCGGGGTCGTCCCCGGGGTCGGGCCGCCCGCTCAAGGTCTCCGCGAGACACCGGAGGCTGTAGGCATGGCCGCAGGCCTCGCAGGCTTTCCCGGGCGCGGGCGGGAAGCCGAGGGCACCCGGGAGCTCCTCCGCCTCTTTTATCCTCGCGACCAGGTCCCTCACCCAGGAGAGGGCGGAGCGGACGGCCTCCGGCGTGGCCGGCTCCTCCCGCACCGGGTCCCTGCGGCAGCGCAGGAACCACAGGCGCATGCGCACCTTTTTCGCCCGGAAGTGCCTGGCAGCGAAGTAGGCGTAGAGGGGAAGCTGCATTTTGTCCGTGGGATTATAGGGCTGCCAGTCGGTCTTGAAATCGGTAACCACGAGGCCGCCGTCCCCGTCCGGCTCGACCAGGTCGAGTATCGCCACGAAGGGTGCGCCGCCAACGGCGTCCTCAATGGCGTACTCCGCCCGGTAGCCCGGGGCGGGCCGATACGACGCGAGGAACCAGCAGGCCATGTCGGCGGCCTCGGCCGCGTCTTTTTCTTCCAGGCTGACGTAGCGGGGCGCAAGCTCCGCCGCCTCCCGCTGGGGGTCTTTGCCGGAGAGGCCCCTGGCGATGAGCTCGTGGGCGAGCCTCCCGCGCTCAAGGTTCTTGTTGTGCGGCTCGGGAAGGCCGACAAGGTAGCGGAGGTAGAACGAATACGGGCACGAGGCGAACCGCTCCAGCCGACTGTAGCTCAAGCGCTCCAGGCTCACCTTTCCCCACCCCCGTTTGCAGCGGAGAGCTCAAACAGGAGCTCAGCGACGGCCGCGGCGTGGGGCGAAAGCGCCCTCTCCCTGAACTCCACGTACGCCTCCACCGAGGGCCAGGCCCGCTCCCCCACCTGGGGGCGGAGGACGAACCGGCCGTTTTTCCTCCTCAGCCTTGTCCCCCTCTCCCGGGCCTCGCGGAGGACCTCCAGCACCTCGGGGTGCTCCGCGGCCGCGAGGACCAGAAGCTCCGTCCACAGGCGGCTGTCTTCGGGGAGATCCGGCCGGGGGTCGTAAGGATCAGGGCGCGCGCCCTCCGGCCTTATCCTCCCGTCAAAGAGCTTCTTGGCGCGGTGCAGGGCGGCGAGTTCCTCCCGGGAAGGCGGGTTTTGTGCCAGGACCCGGATCTCGGACAGGGTGTACACCGCCATCCCCCGGGGATACCCCGCGACGCCGTCCTCGGCGAGCACGACCCTCTCGCCCAGGGCCCGGCTGTCTATGACCGCCCAGCCCTTCCGGCCGATCTCCGACCGGGCCCGGGCGGCCTCCTTCGCGAAATCTCCCATCTCAGCACCTCCTCGCAAGCGGGCACCCCCGGCGGGGAGGCGCCCCCGGCAGGCCGATCACTCTCCTGACCAGGGGGTGGGAGACGTGCCGGTTGTACGGCCAGTCGACGAGGAGGACCGGCACCCCGAGCTCCGCCAGCTCTACCGCCGCGGCGGGGTCGTCCTCGGCCGCCGCCAGGACTTCTCCCCTCCGGGCAGCGACGAAAGACACCTTGTCCCTCGCGGTCCCCGCGCAGACCACCG
>JACIWI010000141.1 GCA_014361055.1 Candidatus Bipolaricaulota bacterium | reverse complement strand
GCGGGCCGGGGACAGGGACATGAGTCGGGACAGCTGGGAAAGGGCGATCTCCCCCTCCCGCACGAGATGGGTGAAGAGGAGGGGGAACGCCGTCTCGATGCCGGAGATCCCCGGGGCTCCTCGCCGCTTGTCCTCCGGAGTATGGGGGGCATGGTCGGTGGCCACCGCGTCGATCCGTCCCTCCCGGAGGGCCGCGAGGAGCCCTTTCCGGGCAGCACCGTCGCACAGCGGGGGGTTCACCCGGTACTCCCCCTCCAGGCACAGGTGGTGGGGGGTGACCTCGCAGGTGGCCGCCACCCCATGTGCCTTGGCCCACTCCACGAGGTCCACCGTCCCCGGGCTCGCCACGTGGGCGATGTGCACCCGACATCCGGTCCACCGGGCGAGCGAGAGGTCTCGTCCGGCCATCAACTCCTCGGACAGCCTTGGGTCCGCAATCCCCCTGTACTCACAATGGGAGAACATGACCCGGCCCAACGCGGCGGCCGCGCGAAACGCGGCCAGGGCCACCTCCGGCCGCTCCACCCCTCGGCCATCGTCGGAGAACGCCCACACGTGGGGAGCCAGCCCCTCCATGTCGGCGAGCTCCTCCCCGGCCAGGCCCCGGGTGATCGCCCCCACCGGGTACACCTCCACCACCGCGTGCTCCTCGGCCTTCCTCCGCACGTACTGGGCAACCTCAGGTCGGTCACACGCCGGGCGGGTGTTGGCCATCACCGACACGGCCGTGTACCCGCCCTTGGCCGCGGCCCAGCTCCCGGTAAGGATGTCCTCCTTCTCGGGCTCGCCCGGGTCCCGGAAGTGGGCGTGGAGGTCCACGAACGCCGGAAGCAAGGTCCGTCCCTCCCCGGCGAGCACCGGGACGCCCGGGGCGACCAACCCCTTCCCCATCGCCCAGATGACCCCGTCCCGCACGAGGAGGTCTCCGTACGACTCCCCCAGGGCGTCCACCAGCCGTACGTCCTTGATGAGGAGCGACCTCATGCCTGCAGGCGATCGCCGCAGTAGAAACAGGCGTATTCTTTCTTGCCGCGGTCAACCAGGGAGAACTTGGCCGGGGCGTAGGGCTCGGTGGACGTGATGCACCGGGGGTTCTTGCAGCGGAGGATCCCCTCCACCCGCTCGGGAAGGCCGAGCTTTACCTTGCGCACGACCTTGCCCCCCTCGATGTAGTTCACGGTGATGTTGGGGTCGAGCAAGCCAAGCATGGCAAGGTCCAGGTCCAACGCCTCGGCGATCTTGATCATGTCCTTGCGGCCCATCTTGGTGCTGGGCACGTTCATCAGGAGCGCCACCGAGTAGTCGGCCTCCCGCAGCCCCAACCGCTCGAAGATGGAAAGCCCGGTTCCCGGTCGGATGTGGTCCAGCACGATCCCCCGTTGAATGGAGTCCACCCTCAACATGGCCTCACCCCAAGCAGATAGGTGACGAGCGCCATCCGCACGAACATCCCCAGGCGGGCCTGCTGGAAGTACACCGCGCGGGGGTCGTCGTCCACCGCGGGATGGATCTCCACCACCCGCGGCAAGGGGTGCATCACGATCAGGTCTTTCTTGGCCTGGACCAGCCTGTCCGGGGTCAGGACGAAAGAATCCCGCAGGCGTAGGTAGTCCTCTTC
>JACIWI010000140.1 GCA_014361055.1 Candidatus Bipolaricaulota bacterium | reverse complement strand
CAGGGCCGGGACCATGATCACTCCGCCCCCGATGCCAAACAGGCCGCTCGCCGTCCCCGCGACCAGGCCCACGGCCAGGGCGGCGACCGCTCCTACCGCTGTTCGCCCCCGGCCGGAGAACAGGTCCTTGGGCTGGCGGCCGAGGAGCAGCACCCCTGCCGGGTAGAGGAGGAACAATCCGAACGCCGTCGCCAACCACCCCGAGGCCAGCCACTGGCTCGCATACGCCCCCAGCCAGCCGCCGGCCGTCGCCCCAGGGATGATCGCCAGGCCCACCTTCCAGTTCGTCACGTGCTTCCGGCGGTAGGCGGCCGTGCTCGAAAGCCCGGTCACCATCACCGCGGCGATGCTCGTCCCCACCGCCTCCTGGGACGTCGGGACGAGCCCGGCGAGGAGGAGCAGCGGCACCATGAATAGCCCCCCGCCGATCCCCAGCATCGAGGCCACTCCGCCCACACCGCACCCAGCCAGCGCTAACACGAGGTAGACCATAGCGAGTATTCTATCCCATGCCATTTGCGTTTTATTATATCTGCCCGCGCCCACAGGATGGGACAAATGTCCCGCCGATGGGAATTGACTTTTACGCCGACGGGACCTATGCTCCGCCCGGTCGTCCCAACTGGGACGGCGACGAGGAGGTGGTGGAGCGTGCTGCTTCAGGAAAAGGAGAAGAAGTCCCCGAAGCCCAAGCAGCCGGGGAAGCCCAAGTAGGCCAGTGAGCCGAGCCCGCCTCGTCCCGTAGCGGGGGCGGGGCGAATGCGAGGTGAACTATGCCGAGGGGTAATTGCCCGGTTTGTGATGCGGACATCCGTCTGGGAAAGGCGGGTGCGGTTTACGGCAAGCGCATAACTTGTCCGGAGTGTGGGGCGACCCTAGAGGTCATCGAAGAAGACCCCCTCGAACTCGAGGAGGTCGAATACGGCCAAAGGGACGACCTCTACTGAAGCGCATGCGGGGGCGGGGCAACCCGCCCCCACATCTTTTTTAGCGCTGCTCCCCTATCGGGGGTCCGGATCGAGGGTGCATGTCGATCCGGAGGGGAAGGGGCACTGCGCGGCCACGGGGCAGCCCGGGCAGCGGGGTCGTTTCCGGCACCGTTCTTTCCCGTGGCGGACGAGGAGGGCGTGGTATTCGCCGTACAGCCCGGGGTCCGGGGGCAGGTGGTCGGTGAACAGGCGGGTGACCTCGGGGTAGGGGGCATGTTCGTGGGGGAGGAGTCCCAGGCGGGTGAGGATGCGGCGGGTGTAGGCATCCACCACGAACACGGGGCGGCCGGCGGCGTAGAGGAGGATGGAGTCGGCCGTCTCCGGGCCGATCCCGGGCACGGCAAGGAGTGAAGCGCGCAGCTCGGCGGTGGGGAGGCGGAGGACGGATGAAAGTCCACCGCTTCTCTCGATCCAGGCCACCAACTCGGCGAGGCGGCGGGCCTTTTGGCGGAAGAACCCGGCCGGGCGGATGAGGGCGGCGAGTTCGTCTGGGGGGAGGTTGGCCATTGCCTCCGGGGACAGGGTGCCGGCGGCCTTGAGGTTGACGAGGGCCTGTTCCACGTTGCGCCATGACGTGGCCTGGGTGAGGACCGCCCCCACCACGACCTCGAACGGGCCCTCCCCCGGCCACCATCCCTGCGGGCCGTAGGCGGCGAGGAGGGTTTGGTAGAGCTCAAGCAGGCGATCGCGCGTCCTGTCCGCCATGCCGGGATTGTCCCCGGTTTGCACGCGATCGCCACCCGATCAGGGCCCGTACGTTCGAAGGGGTGTAGCGTCGGCCTTTATGGCCGACGTCAAGGAAGGTGTAGCGTCGGCCTTTATGGCCGACGTTCATTGGCGGCCTTTATGGCCGACGCCTTCGTCCTTCATGAGCGACGTTCGGGGGGCGGCGGGGATGAACCCCGTCGGTTTCATGGCCCGCGGGCGCAGGAGTGGCCACACCGCCTGCTCGTCATCCCGGGCTCCCGTGGGTTAGGATGATCTCCGGATGGCCGAGCTGGGGATCGCGTTGGGCGGTGGGGGTGCGCGGGGGTTCGCCCATGCCGGGGTGCTCATGGAGCTCCTCGATGCCGGCCTTGAGCCGGGCGCCGTGGCCGGGACGAGCATGGGGGCGGTAGTGGGGGCGATGTACGCGGTGGGGCAAGACCTCGCACGGCTGGCGCGGGTCCTCGAGCACCTCGACCTCTATCAGGTGTTCGGCGTGCCCGACTCCTACCGACGGGTGCTGGAGCAGGCGGTGGTCGAAGCCCTGTGGGAACGGATCCGAGGCCGGCCATGGCAAGCGGAGGGCTCGCCGCGGCTCACGCGGATGTTCGAGTTCCTGCGCCTCCTGTGCAAGGGCGAGCGGTTTGAGGACCTTCCGGTCCCGTTCGTGGCTGTGGCCGCGGACCTCGCCACCGGGGAGGAGGTGCGGATCGACCGTGGTCCGGTGTACCTGGGGGTGGCGGCCAGCGCCGCCCTGCCCGGGGTGTTCGGCCCGGTGCGGTGGCGGGGGCAGTACCTGATCGATGGGGGTGTGGTGAACAACCTGCCGGTGGACGTGGTGGCCGACTTCGGGGCGGAGGTGGTGTTGGCGGTGGACGTGTCCGCCCCGTTGGGGGGGGTCCCGCGGACGTTGGTGGAGATGGCGCTCCGGGCGTACGACATCACCGCCCAGGAGCTGCGGGATGTGAAGCTGGCCCGGGTCCGGGAGCGGCTGGGGGAGCGGCTAGTGGTGATCCACCCCGATGTGGACGAGATCGGTATCCTCGACTTCCACCGGCTTCCTGAGGCGGTCGAGGCCGGCCGGGAGGCGGCCCGCGCCGCGTTACCCCATATCCGCCCGTAACAAGAACCCGCAACGTCGGCCATAAAGGCCGACGCTACATACCCTTTTGGTTTCGTAGCGTCGGGGTTTATCCCCGACGTTGAGGTCGGGCTTTATGCCCGACGTTGACGGGTTTATCCCCGACGTTGACCCCGCAAAACGTCGGCCATGAAGGCCCACAACGAACGTCGCCCATAAAGGGCGACGCTACATACCCTTTTGGTTCCGTAGCGTCGGGCTTTATGCCCGACGTTACTGGGGTTTATGCCCGGCGCCGAACCCCCATCGTCGGCCATGAAGGCCGACGCTACACCCCAGGCCCGTAGGTCCGTAGCGTCGGGCCTTGTGCCCGA
>JACIWI010000014.1 GCA_014361055.1 Candidatus Bipolaricaulota bacterium | reverse complement strand
GTGAACAGCAGTAAGTGGAACCGTAATATTGGGGGTCAGATCTTTACTTTTGCCTTTTTCGGGACAGGGGAGGCCAGACATATGCCAGGGATCACTCGACGCCGTGTGAGCGGGAACGAAAGGGAAGGGACTCCCTTTGTCCAGCGGGGGTTTCCGGATGCACGAAGTCAAAAGTAAAGATCTGACCCCAAAGCTCTCCGGCACTGAGTAATCTTACTCAAGGCTCTGAGCAAATCAACATCCAGTTCTCGGAGCGCCGCAGACTGCGCGGAGTCGCGACCGCCTGTGTCGGTCTCCCTCCGAGGTCCCGTTCGGGGTCCCCGGAGCGCGGCGCGACCGCCGGGGCCGCTGCCTCGTCGGGAGGGACGTTGGCCTCACGGGGGGTGTGATCCCATAGAGCCTGGGGGATCCGATCGCCCTCATCCAAGCCCTGTGGGGGCCCTCGCTCGATAGGCAGCATGTGTCGTGAGTTGTGGGGGTCGCGTCTTGCACTGCAACACTTGAAAGCCTTTCCCGTCCATTGATACTGGGGCTTCCAGGCGGTTGCCGGGACATGCACGTGTGAGCCGGTGGGGGGGCTTGCATTTCATGCCATGAATGAATATCATTCACGCTGTGAATACATCTGCCCTGCCTCGCCACGTCCAACGGGCCCTGGCGGAGCGCCTGAGAGTGATGCCGGCCGTGGTGGTCACCGGGGCCCGGCAGACCGGCAAGAGTACGCTCGTCCAAGTGCTGACCCCGGGCGACCGGCGCTTCTTCTCCCTCGACGATCTCGATGTGGCGGATCTGGCCCGGCGGGACCCCGAAGCGCTGGTCGGGGACTCAGCGCCGGTCACGCTCGACGAAGTCCAGCGGGAGCCGGATCTGCTCTTGGCCGTGAAGCGGGCGATCGACCGGAGGCGCCGGGCGGGCCAGTTCTTGCTGACCGGCTCGGCCAACCTCTTGCTCATGCGGCGGGTGTCGGAGTCGCTGGCCGGGCGCGCCAGTTATCTCACCCTGTGGCCCATGACCCGGCGGGAACAGCGCGGCATGGGCCGCTGTGGCCTGTGGGAGGAGCTCCTGGTCACGGAAGAGAGCGGGTGGTTGGACCTGCTCCGCGCGCAGGACCCTGCCCCCGAGGACTGGCAGGCGCTGGCGCGGCGCGGCGGGTTCCCAGTTCCCGCGGTCCACATGACGACGGCGGCAGAGCGCGGGGTGTGGTTCGAGGGGTACGTGCGGACCTATCTGGAACGGGACCTCCAGGTGCTGTCGGCCATCTCGGCGCTGCCGGACTTCCGGCGCCTCATGCGCGCGGCGTGCCTCAGGCTCGGCCAGCTCGTGAACCAGACGGAGCTCGCCCGGGACGTCGCCCTGCCGCAGCCCACCGTCCACCGGTACCTGAATCTTCTCGAGATCTCGTTCCTGCTGGTCCGCGTCCCAGCCTATGCCGCAAGCCGCACCAAACGGCTCGTCAAAACCCCCAAGCTCTACTGGGGCGATGTGGGTCTGGCCCTGCACCTCTCCGGGCTTCCCGAGCCGACCGGCGCCCATCTGGAGAACCTCGTGCTCCACGATCTCCTGTGCTGGCGCGATGCGCGGACGGAGCGCGCCGAGATCTTCTACTGGCGCACGGCGGCCGGCCAGGAGGTGGACTTCGTGGTGGAATCCAACGGACGGTTGCTCCCCATCGAGGTCAAGGCGACGACGCGACCGCGCTTGGCCGACGTGGCGGCCCTGCGTGCGTTCCGAGCCGAGTCCGGCGACGCCTGCCGCGCCGGCTTGCTGCTCCATACGGGGACAAAATTGGAGTGGCTCACCACCGACGTCCTGGCCGCGCCGTGGTGGATGGTGTGTTGAGGAACGACATCTTGATGGGGTCAGATCTTGTCTTTTGACTTCCGGGTTGCCCCTTCAGCGTGCCCCTGCAGCGCGTAGCGGAGTCCGGCCGAGCGGGGAGTCGTGAACGATGTGCGAGGCCAACCTCCTGCCTCCCCTCGCTCCCCAAAGCTTTGGTGTGGGATTGGCTTGGAAGGGCCAGACATGTGCCAGGGATCACTCGACGCCGTGTGAGCGGGAACGAAAGGGAAGGGACTCCCTTTGTCCAGCGGGGGTTTCCGGATGCACGAAGTCAAAAGTAAAGATCTGACCCCAAAGTTCTCCCGCTTGCAAGACCTAACCCCTAACGTTTCAAGCATGCGCGTTTTCAGGACCCGTCCCTCAACGTCCAGCTCGACACGTTCTGAGCGAGAAAACGTTCAAGAGGGATGCCATCTTCTCCGACCAGGAGCGGGCTGGCCTTCGGATGTTCCTTGAGGAACCGGGTGATCCCCGGCAGCGCGTCGCGCCGTCGGCTGCTCTTCACCTCGATCGCCAGGACTCGCCTGCCGATTTGGACCACGAAGTCCACCTCGCGGTTCTGATGGCGCCAGTAGTACACCGTACACTTCCCCGATGCCGCTGCGTTCACGAGGTGGGCACCCACCGCCGACTCCACGAGATGACCCCAGAACTCCCGATCGGCTCGCGCCTCCTCAGGCGAAAGACCGCTCTGAGCGGTGATAAGCGCGGTGTTGTACACCTGGAGCTTGGGGATCGAACCGCGCTGGCGGACGACGCTCCCGGAGTACTTGGGCAGGCCCGTCACCATGCCGGCCCCCGCCAGGAGGTCCAGGTAGTGAGCGAGCGTCGTTGTGTTGCCCGCATCCTGGAGCTGGCCCAGCATCTTCGTGTAGGACAAGATCTGGCCGGAGTAGTGACACGCCAACTGGAAGAGCTGGCGCAGAAGCGCCGGCTTGTCCACCCGCGTGAGCAGAAGGACGTCGCGCGCGATCGTGGTCTCCACCAGGGAGTCGACGATGTACCGTCTCCAGCGTGTTGGGTCGTCAGTCAACGACGCCCCACCGGGATAGCCTCCGAAGTAGAGGTACTCATCCGCCGTGAACCCGAACGCGTCCTTCATCTCGGCGAGCGACCAGTGCGGCACGTGGAGGATCTCAAACCGACCGGCCAGGCTTTCTGAGAGGCCGCGCTGAACGAGCAGGGGGGCTGATCCAAGGACGACCACTCGAAGCGGCAGAGCGTCAGCGGTGTCCTCATCCCACAGCCGTTTCACCGTCTCGGCCCACTCTGGGATCTTCTGGATCTCGTCGAGGGCGAGCACGGCTCCCCTGGGGCCGGCATCGCGGGCAATTGCCCGGCCCACCTCCCACTGCTGGATGAGCCAGCCCCTGTCGCGGAGGGTCGGCTCGTCCGCCGATGCGTAGTGGGCCGCCTCCCCCCACGCCCTGAGCACTTGGCGCACCAGCGTGGTCTTCCCCGTCTGGCGGGGGCCGGCCACCACCTGCAGGAATCGGCGCGGTTCGCCGAGGCGTCGGCGGAGAT
>JACIWI010000139.1 GCA_014361055.1 Candidatus Bipolaricaulota bacterium | reverse complement strand
CGGGGACGGCGAGCGGCCTGTTTGGCATCGGGGGCGGAGTGATCATGGTCCCGGCCCTGACCCTGCTCGGCCTGGACATCGTCCCGGCGGTGGCCACGAGCCTGTTCGTGATGATCCCGTCTGCGGCCCTGGCCACTGTCCAGCACGCGCTGGCTGGGCACACCCACTGGAACCTGGCCTTGCCCCTCATCGCGGGGATCCTCGTCGGAACCCAGTTCGGCCCCGCGCTCTCCACACGGATGTCCGCGGTCTGGCTCAGGCGCCTGTTCGCGCTCCTGCTCCTGTACACCGCGGCTAACATGATCCGCCAGGGCCTGGCCTAACCCGAACGTCGGCCATAAAGGCCGACAACAACGTCGGCCATGAAGGCCGACAACGGACGTCGGCCATGAAGGGCGACAACGGACGTCGGCCATGAAGGCCGACGCTACATACCCTTTTGATTTCGTCGCGTCGGGCACACAGCCCGACGTTGACCCCCCATCGTCGGCCATAAAGGCCGACGCTACACCCTTAAACGGACTCAAACCCCGTTGTTGTGCCGCGGCTGTCCATCGACGTAGCCGAAGGCTCCGCGGGCAATCGTCACCCAGGCTGCTAGCCCGTCACCCGCAGGGCGTCGAGCACGATCCGCACCACCATCAGCACCCACCCCACCCCGACGAGGATCCAGATCACCTTGCGCGCCGCCTCCATGATGCCGAACAGGAGGAGAATGCCGGTGAGCAAGCCGAGGTAGCCCAGGGGGACGCCGAGATCCGCGCCCACCTCTCGCCCGGCGGGCAGGATCAGGTTGACGAGGCGGACGAGGCCATCCCCCAGGAGCTCGGCCGCCGATTGGATGAACGAGAGGAGTTTGTCCCCCACGTTCTCCACCGTGGTCGGCTGCGCAAGCGCTGCCCACCCCCACACCGCAACCATCCCCAGCACCAGCCACCGTGCCATCGTGACCTCCTTCGCCCTCACGGATGAACCATGATAAGCCGCACGCGCAGGAAACAAAAAGCGCCGGGGCTTGCCCGGCGCAGGCATGGGATGTAGGCGAAACGCTAGTCTGTGTCCTCCGCCTCCTCCACCGCATCCTCGATCTTCTCCAGAAGGTCGGAGATCCGCTCCAGGGCCGACTCCAGCTCCTCGCGCACGTGCGCGAGCTCGGAGAGAAGCGGCTTCACCTTGTCGATGAGCTCCTTCTTCGTGACGTACGCCATAGGACACCTCCTTCCAGGCGAGATTGTACACGACCTTCCTCTCCTCACCCCATTCCCCTTGCTGGGGCCTTCCCTCTCCCCCTCCCCCTTGATGGGGGAGGGTTAGGAAGACGGTAACCGCAACCGTGGATGCGGCGCCCCCCTCTCCCCAAAATTGTGAGAGGCGGTGTTTGAGGACCACGAAAAGGGACCCTGAACCACGGGTCCCTGGCGGATCCCCAACTCGCAAGGTCAGCGCTTGCGTCCGGAGGGCTTCCCTTCTTCGTCCTCCTCGCCGCCCTGCCCCGGCGGCCCGGCGAAACCGGGTGGGCCCCCGGGCACACCGACAGGCGGCCCGGCGAACGCCGGCGGACCACCGGCTTGGTCCTCATTCCGGTCACGACCAGGAACAGATCCCACGAACGACGGCAGGCCGCCCGGTGCATCATCGCCGGCCGGGGCGGCGAACCCCGGCCCGGGCCGGCTAGCCCGCCCCGCGATCTCCCGCGCCAGCGCCGCCACCTCGGGGCCCGTCAGCTCCCGTGCCTGCATTAACTTCTCTACCGCCCAGGTGGCGATCCCAATCCTCGCAAGCAGCGCCGCAGGAAGCCCACGCACCCCACCCTCCATCGCCAGCTCCGCCAGCTCCTGCGCCAGCCGGGCCACGTCCTCGCCGAACACGGCTGCATCCACCACACCGGCCCGGAAGCCCTCCAGGGCCCGTATCAGCCCACCAGCAATCCGCGCCAGCCCCTCCTCCGGTACCCCCTGCCCCCGCAGGTACTCGAGGAGCCCGTCCATGAATCCGGTCAGGGCCGTGGACACAGTGTTCCGGTCCAGATCCGGCACAGCGGCGCTCATGCACATCAGGTGAACCACCGGACCAAATGGCACCGTGGGCTCAGCCGAAACCACGGCCGGAGCCACCCCGGCGAGGACCAACCCTCCCACAAGGGCCACTGCCACCACACGTCTCGTCCCGCCCATGCCCGTCACCCCCGTCCAGTGGGTCAAGTACAGTTCACTTTGAATATACCACTTTCAACTATAGGCGTCTCTCGGGGTTCTGTACTAGGAAAAGGCGCGGATGGGGTCGACCCTAGCTCGCCGCCGTCAAGCGATCCGGCCGAGGACGAGCGGGGAAGGCCGGGGACGAATGGAGCCGATCGTGTAGGCGGCGGCCACCAGACGGCAGGCCTCGTCGGCCCGGTCCGGCCGGCCCACATGGAGCCGGGCCAGTGGGGCCCCGGCCTCCACCTCGTCCCCCACCTTGTGGACGAGCTCAACCCCGGCCGCGGGGTCGACCTTCGCGCCCTTGACCTCCCGCCCGGCCCCGAGGAGCCCTGCCGCCACCCCGATCTCGTGGGCGCGCAGCTTCTCCACGTACCCGGATGCGGGTGAAGCTACCTCCACCACCTGCGCCGCCCGCGGGAGCCGCTCCGGCTCTTCCACCGCCCGCACGTCCCCGCCCTGGGCCGAGACGAGCTCCCGGAACCTCCGCCACGCCGCCCCGGACGCGATGAGTTTCACGAGGCGCGCTTGGGCCTCGTCGGGATCGGAAGCCTCCCCGGCCAAGACAAGGAGCTCCGCGCCGAGGGCGAGGGTCACCTCCCGGAGGTCCTCCGGCCCCTCGCCGCGCAGGACCTCGATCGCTTGCTTCACCTCGAGGGCGTTGCCGGCCATGCGCCCGAGCGGCTGGTCCATGGCGGTGATCAGGGCAGAGAACTTCTTCCCGAGGCGGTTCCCCACCCGTACCAGGGTCTCGGCGAGCCGGCGGGCGTCCTCCTCCCGCCGCATGAACGCGCCGTCGCCGCACTTCACATCGAGCACGATCGCATCAGCCCCCCCGGCGAGCTTCTTGGAGAGAACGGAGGAGGCGATCAAGGGAAGCGAGGGCACGGTCCCGGTCACGTCCCGAAGCTCGTAGAGCAGGCGGTCGGCGGGGACGACCTCCGCGGTGTGGTCGGCGATGACTGCCCCGATCCGCGCCGCCTGGGCGCGGATCTCGGGGAGGGAGAGCTCGGTCCTGACCCCGGGGATGGCCTCGAACTTGTCGATCGTCCCCCCGGTGTGGCCGAGGGCCCGCCCGGAGAGCTTGGCGCACACCAGCCCGGCCGCAGCCATGAGCGGCACCAGGATCAGGGTCACCGTGTCCCCCACCCCGCCGGTGGAGTGCTTGTCCACCTTCACCCCGGGGATCGCCGAAAGATCGATCCTGTCCCCGCTTTCGGCCATCACCTCGGTGAGAGCCACCGTCTCAAGCTCGCTCATCCCCCGGAAGTACACGGCCATGAGGAACGCCGCCATCTGGTAGTCGGGCACCCGCCCGGCCACGTACTCGCCCAAAAGCCACCGGATCTCGTCCGGGGCGAGCTCCCCCCCATCCCGCTTCCTCTCGATCAGGTCCACCGCCCGCATCGCCTGATCTTACCCCTGAGGAGGGCCGTTCCACACGCTGTCAAGCGCAGAGGTGTGCCAGGGAGAGCACGATGCCCGCTCGTCCGCGTCCCGGCCAGGGGGCTCGGGGTCGGCCTCCCCCGACGGGGGGAGAGGAACGAGACGTGACGCTACGCGAGCTTGGCCCGCAGGCGACTGGAGAGGTAGTCGATCGCCCACACCAGGATCACGATGAGCAGCATCACCGTCCCCGCCTGCTGCCACAGGTTCCCGGTCAGGTAATGGTAGAGCCTCTGGCCGATCCCCCCGCCGCCGACCACGCCGACCACGGTCGCCATGCGGATGTTGATGTCCCACCGATAGAGGGTGAACGAGATGTACGGGTTCACGATCTGGGGGATCACCGCATACCGCAGCACCGCGAGGCGCCCGGCCCCGGTGGCGGTGATGGCCTCGATCGGCCCGGGGTCGATCGCCTCCAGGCGCTCGGCGTAGAGCTTGACCAGGTCAGCAATGGAGTGCACCCACAGCGCGAGCACCCCGGCGAACGGGGCCCGCACCACCGTGACCCAGATGAGGAAGATGATCGCCCACACGATGGGCTCAATGGAGCGGACGATGCTCATCGCCCCGCGCAGCACGGTGTACACCAGCCGTCCCACCGGCCCCCGCATCAGGTTCCGCGCCGCCAGGAACGAGAGCGGCACCGCCACCACCACCGCGAACGCGGTGGCCATCACCGCCATGTAGATGGTCACCACCAGGTCCCGCCCGCTGGCGGCAAGGATGGTCGTGTCCGGGGAGAAGAACGCGCGCCAGAACTTGGCGGTGCGCCCGGCCTCGGTGAACAGGCGCCGCAGGTTGGTGGTGGTGATCGTCACCCCCACCGCGGCCACGGCAGTGGCGAGGAGGAGCGCGGCGAGGAACAGCCCGGACGAGGTCCGGTACCACGGCCGGGGAGCCTCGCCCCGCTCCACCGGTGGCCCGAGCCTAAGGCCGCTCAGCCGCTCGTGCCACGGGGGATCGAAGAACAACCCCACGAGAGGAAGGACGGTCAGGTGCCACCCGATGAAGTAGAGGACGCGCTGCCCTCCCGTGGGAACGCCGCTGGCCCCTGAGAGCTCACGATGGGCGAACCGTTGCCCGAGCGAGCGGCCGAAGCTCTCCCACAGTGCCGCCCCCTCCACCACCCCGAGGACGAACGCCCACCACGGGACGAGCGTGTAGGCGATGGACCCGAGGCCGTACCAGGCGTAGATGTAGGTGACGAGGAGCCACAGGATGGCCAGGCCCACCACGTCCAAGAACACGATCGCCAGATGTCGCCCCGCGATTCCGGCCCGCCGGGCCAGAGCGTCCCGAACCACTGGCCAGGATAGCGAAGGGGGGTCGGTCAAGAACCCGTCGGGATAGCCGGTCATGTGATGCGCTCCCTGAGCCGCCCGGACAGGTAGTCCATGGTCCACACCACGGCCACGATCACCATCACCACCGCGCCCACCTTGGGCCAGTCCGAGAGGTTCTTGTAGTAAAAGAGCATGTCCCCGATGCCCCCGCCGCCCACAAGGGCGATCACCGTGGCCATGCGCACGTTGATGTCCCACCGATAGAGCGTGAACGCCCAGAACGAGGGCACCACCTGAGGGAGCACCGCGTAGCGGACCACCTGCCACCGGCTTCCCCCCGCCGCCCACACCGCCTCCAGGGGCCCGGGGGACACGCCCTCCACCTGCTCGGAGTAGAGCTTCCCCAGGGCGGCGATGGTGTGGATGGTCAGGGCCAACACCCCGGCGAAGGTGCCGAACCCCACCCACACCGCGAACACCACCGCCCACAGGATGGTCTCGATGGAGCGGAAAACGTTGAAGAACCCGCGCGTGAGCCCGTACACGGCCCACCCCACCGGGCTGAACCCCATGATGTTGCGGGCCCCGAAGAACGACAGGGGAAACGCGACCGCCGCCCCGAGCACGGTGGCGAGGAACGCCATGAAGATGGTGACCACCATCAGGTCGAGAATGGAAAACGGGAGGTTGCGCAGGGCGAACGCCGGGTCGGATTCCAGGAAATAACGAAAATCGGGGCGTAGCATCTGACGCCAGATGCCCGCGGCCCACGGCGCCCGCCGCCCGAGGACCTGGAGGTTGATCCCGATGATGAGCCATCCCAGCCACAGGGTGAGGACGAGGAGCACCGCCGCCATCGCCCCCCATTGGGTGGCCAGGGCCCGCCGCCCCGGCCGCTCCGGCTCCTTGGGGACAGCTCGGACCCGCGTCCCCGCCAGCCGGTCGTGCCACGGCTCTCCCCTCCCCAGCCACACCCCGATGCCCAGGGGGAGGACGGAGACGTGCCACAGGAAGGCGCGCAGGATCCGCCGCCCCAAGCTGGGACAGGTTACCTCCAGACCGAACGCCCGCAGCCCCAGGCTCCGCCCGAGGGCCCGCGACCACACCGCGAGCTCGAGGGTCCCCAGCACCACAAGCGGCCATCCCCAGGAGGGGAGCTTAAGCGTGCCGTACCAGTCTACGTAAACCGTGTACCAATAATGGTTGAGGAGGTACATCACCGTGTAGGCGATGTACCCCCAGGCCAGCCAGTCAAGGAAGAAGGAAAGGGACCGACGTCGGAGCGCCGCCCATCCGCCCCGGGTCCCCATGGCGATCGCCCTAGCTCGCTCCGCGCTCACCGGACCTCGACTTCCTCCGCTTCTTCGCCGTAGATCTCCTTGAACCGGGTATCATCGATCGCCCCTGGTGGGCCGTCGAACACGAGCTGGCCATCCTTGAGAGCGATGATCCGCGTCCCGTAGCGCCGGGCCAGGGACAGGAAGTGAAGGCTGGCGAGCACGGTCACCCCGTCCTCGCGGTTCATCTGCTCCAGGTACTGCATCACCGAGTGGGAGGTGGCCGGGTCGAGGGCGCTCACGGGCTCATCGGCGAGGAGAAGCTCCGGCTCCTGCATCAGGGCCCGGGCGATCCCGACCCGTTGCCGCTGGCCGCCGGAGAGCTGGTCGGCCCGCACGTACGCCTTGTCCCGCAACCCCACCCGCTCCAGGTTGGCCAAGGCCCTGTCCCGATCGGCCTTGGAGAACCAGCCAAGGAGCGCCCGCCATGCCGGGGTGTAGCCGAGCCGGCCGGTGAGGACGTTCCCGATGGCTGTGGACCGGTCGATGAGGTTGAACTGCTGGAAGATCATGCCGATCCTGCGGCGCACCCGCCGCATCCGCGCCGAGGAAAGCCGGGTCACGTCCACCCCGTCGAGGTAGATCTTCCCCTTCGTGGGCTCGACAAGGCGGTTGATGCACCGCAAGAGGGTGCTTTTCCCCGAGCCGGAGAGGCCGATCACCACCAGGAACTCCCCCTTCTCCACCGAAAAGGAAAGGTCCCGCAGGGCCACGACCTGGCCCCGCTCGTAGACCTTGGTCAGGTTCTCCACCACCAGGTATGGGTTGGCCATGTCAGGTCAAACCGTGGGGGAGGGCGACCTCCCCCACGGGTCTCCATTCATCCGCGTGCTCCGAGCGTTACGGGTTCGGCAACCCGACCCACGTCCGATAGTCGCGGTAGTAGTCGTCCGTGATCTCCTCCACGTCCGTCCACTCGTAGAAGTTCGGGTTGCTCCACAGCTGCTTTCCCTCCGGGGACCGGATGTGGGCGACGATCGCCGCGACGAGCGTGTCCTCGAGGTCCTTGGGGAAGCCGGGGGAGAACGCGATGCAGTCGTTGGGGATCGGGCCGATCACGGCGACGACGGCGACCTTGCGCATCAGGTCCTCGATCGTCCCGTACCCGGGGATCTTCGACGCGGCCAGCCGCAGGTCGACACAAGCCCAGCGCAGCTCAGGCCGATAGAGGTCGTTGTTCCAGCGGTCCCAGATCATGAGCTCGGGGTCGTCGCCCCACTCCCAGCGCACCCCTTTCTCCTTCATCCACGCCGGGGCGTCGGGCGGGCTGCCGTAGGCGGTGCAGAAGTCGCCCTGGCCCTCGAGGAGGGCGATCATGGAGTTCGTGTGGCCGCCGGACTTCACCACACCGCCGACCGTAACCCCGTTCAGCTCGAACACCTTCTTCGGGATGACGTAGCCGGAGGTCGATCCCTCGTCGTTGTAGATCCAGACCTTGCCGGAGAGGTCCTGGATCGACGTGAACCCCTTCTCCCGCAGGGCATAGATGCTGGTGAAGTAGTACGAGTACCCGCGCCGGACCGCGGCCAGGCGGGCGTGGGTCTCAAAGTTTGTCGCCACCGAGATCCGAGCGTACTGGTCCGTGGTGGGGACGCCCATCACGTTGCCCTCCGCGGACTTGAACGCCTCGACGAGGGCGGCGTAGTCGGGCATCACCCGCGGGACGATGTACAGACCGGTCGCCTTGCTGATGTCCTCGGCGATCTTCTTCGCCGTCTCCTCGATCACCTGCGGCCGGGTCGAGGGCGGGAACACCCAGATGATCGGGTTGTCCCGCGTCCCAAGCGCCTGGGCGAGCCCCGTCGCCCCAAGCGCCACCAAGCCCACAAGCGCGACCAACAAAGCCTTCCTCACACCACCACCTCCTTGTAGGATCACAGGGCCATTATACCCATGTCGGAAGCCCCGGGAGCCCCCGGAAGGACGGAACGACCCGTGATCCGTGACCCGTCACGGATCACGGATATGAGGACCGCTCCACGGCCACACCGGCGCCTCTTAACATCTCCATCCCCAAATCGTCGGGATAGCCCTCCTCGTAGACGATCCGGGCCACACCGGCGTTGATCAGCATCTTGGCGCAGATCGCACACGGGGCGGTGGTGCAGTACAGGGTGGCTCCGGCGGTGGACACGCCGGAGAGCGCCGCTTGGATGATGGCGTTGGCCTCGGCGTGGGTGGCCCGGCAAAGTTCGTGGCGCTCACCGCTTTTGACCCTGTTCTCCTCCCGCAGGCAACCCAGCTCCAGGCAGTGGGGAAGGCCACGCGGCGCCCCGTTGTATCCGGTGGAGATGATGTGCTTATCCTTGATCAACACCGCCCCCACCTTGCGGCGCAAACACGTGGACCGGCTGGACACGAGGCGGGAGAGCTCCAAGAAGTACTCATCCCAAGTTGGCCTCTGGTCCTGCATACCGCTATTATAGCTGCACTTCGCAAGGAGAGAACCGTGGAAGTCAGACTGATTGCGGTTACCCACTGTCAGGATGGGAGTGGCCCGGAGGCGCTCCTGGAACGCGCGGGGCGGCTCTGCTACGGGAGCGCCATGGGCGATACCGCGAGGTTCGTCGGCGCCCGGGTGCGGGAAGGACACCTTTCCTTGATCGAACACGCCACCGCCTCGTTCTACATCGGCGGGATCAGCCGCGCCGCGAGCCACCAACTGGTCCGGCACAGGCTTGCTTCGTTCTCACAGAGAAGCCAACGGTACTCAAGCGAGGAAAACGCCCGGTTCGTGGTGCCCCCTTCGATCGCCGCCCATGCGGAGGCATCACGCGTGTATACGGCCTTCTTGGAACAAGCACGCCGGGCCTACAAGGAGCTCAGGGCCCTCGGGATACCCAAGGAGGACAGCAGGTTCGTGTTGCCGGCGGCCACGACCACGGAGCTCATCATGAGCTTCAACTTCCGGGAGGCGTTGCACATCTTCTCCTTGCGCATCAGCCCCAAGGCGCAGTGGGAGATCCGCGAGGTCGCAAGACGCATGCTGGAAGAGCTTTATCCGGTTGCCCCCGCCGTGTTCGGAGATCTCCGGGCCAAGCTCATGGCGGCCTACCCGCAGTTCTGGGAACGCCCGGACACGGGGGCCACCGAGGGGCCTCCATCTCGGAGGGACTCTCGCCCACGTCCCGGCTGCCGGGCTTGACGAGGGGAAGGCCGCGCCGACACAACGGGCATGTCTCCGGCGGATGGGTTTCGATGGCCATCTTGACCAGGGAGACGAGGGGAAGGGCGAGGTCGTCCTGGGCGCGGCGGTCCACGAGACAGGCCACCCCGACCACGTTCCCTCCGCAGGCGTCCACCACCGCGGCCACTTCCAGCGAAGACCGCCCGGTGGTCACCACGTCCTCGGCGATGAGCACCCGTTCCCCGGGCGCGATCCGGAACCCCCGCCGCAACGTCATCCTCCCTTGCTCCCGTTCCGCGAACAGCCCCCGCACGCCCAGCGCCCGCGCCAGCTCGTACGCGACGATGATCCCCCCCAGCGCCGGCCCCACCACCGCGTCCACCGCGCCAAGCGCCCGAACCTTCTCCGCGAGCGCCCCACAGGCCCGCTCCGCGAGCGCCGGGTGCTGCAGCAATCTCGCGCACTGGATGTACCGCGGGGAATGCAGCCCCGAGGAGAGGAGGAAGTGGCCCTCGAGCAGGGCCCCGGCCTCCCGAAGGAGCCCTAACACCTGGTCACCGGTGAGCGCACCCACGGATCTCCTCCCAACTTCCGAGCCCACGCGCCTCCATGAACGCCCGTAGCCCGTCGACGATCCTCGGCCCGGCATAGGGGTCGAGGAAGTTCGCCGTTCCGATCTGAATGGCGTGGGCACCGGCCATGATGAACTCCACCGCGTCCTCCCAGGTCGTGATCCCCCCGATCCCCACCACCGGGATGTCCACCTCCCGGGAAAGCTCGTACACGATCCGCAGGGCGAGGGGCTTGATGGCCGGGCCGCTCAACCCCGCGACCACGTTCGCGAACACGGGCCTCCCGGTTCGGATGTCCACCGCAAGGGCGGGGAACGAGTTGGCCGCGCACACCGCGTCCGCCCCGGCTTCTTGGGCCGCCTGGGCCACGGCCACCAGCCCCGCCGGCGCCTCAGGGGGGAGCTTCGCCCACAGGGGCTTCCCCCGGGCAACGGCGCGGGCCCGACCCACGACCTCGGCGGTGGCCGCCGCGTCCCGTCCCGGGATCCCGTTCCCCGGAACGTTGGGGCAGGACAGGTTGAGCTCGATCGCGTCCACCGGGGAGGAGGCCAGGGCCTGCACCACCTGTTCGTACTCCTCAGGGGACGCCCCCCACACGTTGGCGATCACCACCGCCCCGGTTCGCTTGAGCCGGGGGAGCTCCTCCCGGAGGAACGCCTCCACCCCGGGGTTGTCGAGGCCAATGGAGTTGAGGAGCCCGCAACGCGTCTCCCACAGCCGGGGCGGCGGGTTCCCCGCCCGAGGCCGGAGGGTGAGGCCCTTGGTGCAGATGGCCCCCAGCCGGGAGATGTCGTACACCTCCCCGTATTCGGCCCCGAATCCGAAACAACCGGAAGCGGCCACAACCGGGTTGCCAAGCAGAACCCGCCCTACCCGCACCGAAAGGTCAGCCGTCCCAGATCACCTCCTCGGCCGGAAATGCGGGCCCGTCCCGGCACACCAGGCGGAATCCCCCCACCGTCCGCACCGCGCACCCCCGGCACGCCCCGACCCCGCAGGCCATGCGCTCTTCCAGGAACACCCACAGCGGCACCCCAGCCGAGCGACAGGCCTGCCACACCCGCTCCAGCATCCCGTCCGGCCCGCACGCGTAGCACGCGTCGTATCCGTGGGGGCGGAAGATCTCGGTCACCACGCCCTTCACCCCCCCGGCCCCCACCTCCGACGCCACGTGCACCCGGGATGCTACTTCCTGGAACAAAGGGACCAGGAACGGCCGGTCGCGGAAGCCCAGAAAGGCGTCCACCTCCCCCGCGGTGCGGAACTCCTTGGCGGCGAGGTACAGGGGGGCGATCCCGGACCCCCCGCCCACGAGGGCCATCCGCCCTCCCCGCGGGCGCACGGGGGTCCCGAGCGGCCCAAATAGGGTCAGGGGATCCCCCGGCCGAAGCCCTGCCAGGCGCCGCGTCCCCTGGCCCCGCACGAAGATGAGGAACGAGATCTGGCCGCACTTGCGGTCGAACACCGACATCGGCCGGGAGAGCGGGGGGTCGCGGTCCCACGCCCGGAGGAGGTAGAACTGCCCAGGGGCGGCGGGGAAGTCCCCTTCGGCCCGCAGGAGGAACGCCCCCGGCCCCACCTCCTCGTTCGCGGCCACCGGGACCGTGCTCAGGCAAGGCACCGCGCGATCTCCTCCCGCATCCTGAGGACCGCCTTCCGGATGTGCTCGGCGAACCGGGCCCCGGGCTTGCCGCGGTGGGCCCCGATGATGGACCGCGACGCGGCGACCACGGCCCCGGTCCCGCCGACGAACGCCCGGGCCACCTCCGGGCCGCCGGCCCCTTGAGCCCCATACCCCGGAACCAACAGGAACATGGACGGGAATGCCCCCCGCACCCGCTCCAGGGCCTCGGGACAGGTCCCCCCCACCACCCCGCCGATGGCGCTGAACCCCGATCTCCCCCGCAGTCCCTCCCCCCACCGGTGCACGAGGTCGGCCACGTGCAGGTACAGGGGGCGCCCCCCACAGCCGACGTCTTGCACCTCTTGGGCCGAGGGGTTGGAGGTGCGAATGAGGAGAAACAGCCCCTTGGCCCCGTCCTTGAGGTAGGGGAGAAACGGGCCCACCGCGTCGAACCCGAGGTACGGGTTCAACGTCACGAAGTCCGCCTCGAACTCCCCGCTCAGGTGGGCCGCGGCGTACATGGCGCTGGTCGTCCCGATGTCCCCGCGCTTCACGTCGCCGATCACGATGCCCCCCGCACCCCGGATGTAGCGCAGGGTTTCGGCGTAGCAGCGAAGCCCCTCGACCCCCATCGCCTCGTAGTGCGCGATCTGCACCTTGTAGCAGGCGACCACGTCCAGGGTGGCGTCCACGATCTTGCGGTTGAACCTCGCCACCGCCTCGGGGAGAGGCAACCCCGCGAGCGAACCCGGAATCAGATCCGGGGTCGGGTCCAGGCCCATGCACACCGGCCCCCGGGTTGCCACCGCCTCAGCCAACCGGTCGATGACCATCCCCATCCCTCCCCTGGACGCGTCCGGCGAGGAAGATCACCTCCCCCCGGTGCACCGTGGCCCATATCTTCCCGAAGAGCGTTTGCCCGAGAAGGGGGGTGTTCTTCCCCCGGGAGAAGAGGAAGTCCTCGGTCACGGTGAACGGCGCGTCCTCGAACAACACCACGTCCCCGTCCATCCCCACGGCGAGCCGCCCTTTGGGCACCCCCAGGATGCGGGCCGGGGACAGGGACATGAGTCGGGACAGCTGGGAAAGGGCGATCTCCCCCT
>JACIWI010000138.1 GCA_014361055.1 Candidatus Bipolaricaulota bacterium | reverse complement strand
GCAAAAGGCACGCGGTCACCGTTCCCTGGCCGCCCGAAGGCGGCTCGTTCCCGGCTCCCACTGCACTGTAAGCGGACGGTTTCACGTTCTATTTCACTCCCCTCCCGGGGTGCTTTTCACCTTTCCCTCGCGGTACTGATCCGCTATCGGTCAGTCGGTAGTGTTTAGCCTTGGAGGGTGGTCCCCCCAGCTTCGCGCCGGATTTCACGTGTCCGACACTACTCGGGATGATGACCAGGGAGGGCCTTCCCTTTCGCCTACGGGACTATCACCCTCTCCGGTCGCCCTTTCCAGTGGCTTTGCTGGCTGTTCGGCTAGAAAAGACCTTGGTAACTCCCCGAGGCCTCCACAGCGGCCTCCGTCATCATCCCACAACCCCGCGCGGACAACGGCTGTAGCCTATGCGCCCGCGCGGTTTGGGCTCCTCCCCGTTCGCTCGCCGCTACTAGGGGAATCTCAGAGGCACCCCAGAAAATCTTGCGATTTTCTGGGAACCTCGGATGTTGATTTCTCTTCCTCCCGCTACTGAGATGTTTCACTTCGCGGGGTTCGCTCCCGACGCTTACTTTTGGATTTCGGCGTCGGGTACCATGCCTCAACGGCATGGTGGGTTTCCCCATTCGGGCATCCCCGGATCATAGCCTGCTCAGCGGCTCCCCGAGGCTTATCGCAGCTAGCCGCGCCCTTCATCGCCTCCGACTGCCTAGGGATCCCCCGTCCGCCCTTACCATGCTTGCGTAGCAGACGCTCTATTCACTTTTCAAGGACCGAAGACCACATCGACTGTACGCATCGATTATACCCCTGCCCTTGGACTAGACCAAGGGGCTAAGGGCGCGGCCATTATACCCCGGGCGCTGACGGGCGCAAGGGCGGCCACGGGCGGACCTCCCGGTCCGACCACAATCCCTCCAGATCGTAGAACGCCCGCGCCTCCTTGTGAAAGAGATGGACCACGAAGTCCCCGTAGTCGAGGAGCACCCACCGCCCCTCGCCCATCCCCTCGGTGTGCTGGGGGACGATGGGCATCTTCGCCAGAAGCTCCTCGGCCATGGCCCGGACATGGATTGGGTTCTCCCCGTCGGCGATGAGGAAGAAGCTCGTGGGGATGGAAGCATCGCGCAGGACCACCACCACCAGGCGCT
>JACIWI010000137.1 GCA_014361055.1 Candidatus Bipolaricaulota bacterium | reverse complement strand
TCTTTCTGTCCCACCGCGGGTCACGGGAATCTTCACCCGTGCTTCGAGTTCACCGAGCCCCTCGTCAAGACAGCGCTCAAGTCGTTGTTCCGTTCATGCGCGTCGGAACTTACCCGACAAGGAACTTCGCTACCTTAGGACCGTTATAGTTACGGCCGGCCTTCACCGGGGCTTCAGTTCGGAGCTTGCACCCCTCCCCTTGACCTACCGGCAGTGGCCAGGTTTCAGCCCCTATACATCCCCTTTCGGGTTGGCAGGGACCTGTGTTTTTGGTAAACAGTCGCCTGAGCCGTTTCTCTGCGGCCTGCCAAGCCATCGGGTTTCCCCGACAACCCAGCAGGCGCCCCTTGTCCCGAAGTTACGGGGCCATTTTGCCGAGTTCCTTGACGAGGGTTAGCTCGCCCACCTGTGGATACTCTCCTCGCCCACCAGTGTCGGTTTGCGGTACGGACTCCGGACCAACTGGCTAGAGGCTTTTCTCGGCCGCTGAACCTTTCCCCCTCCGCCCCTTACGGGGCTTGCCATCACGCCTCGCCTGTTCGCCCCGCCCCACCCGAAGGTGGGACAAGACGGTTGCGAGGGAGCGGATTTGCCTACCCCCTCTGGCTTGACGCTTGGACAGGTGTAGCCGTCAACCTGCGAGGAAGCTCCAGCGGCGTCCCCCCTTCGCTCATAACGCGGATCCGGAGGGGCCGGAATGTTGACCGGCTGTCCATCGCCTAGGCCTTTCGGCTTTGGCTTAGGCCCGCCTAACCCTGGGTGGATCAGCCTTCCCCAGGAAACCTTGGGCATTCGGTGGATGGGATTCTCACCCATCTTTCGCTACTCATGCCGGCATTCTCACTTCCGCATCGTCCACCGGGCCTCGCGACCCGGCTTCAACCTACCGCGGAATGCTCCCCTACCAACGCCCACCATACGGTGGACGCCCCACAGCTTCGGCACCAGGCTTAGCCCCGGTACATTTTCGGCGCGCGATCACTAGACTGGTGAGCTATTACGCACTCTTTAAAGGATGGCTGCTTCTAAGCCAACCTCCCAGCTGTTTAAGCGACCACACCGCCTTCCCCACTTAGCCTGGATTTTGGGGCCTTAGCTGGTGGTCTGCGTTGTTTCGCTCTCGTCAACGGAGGTTATCCCCCGCCGACTCACTCCCACGGAACGGCGTGCCGGTATTCGGAGTTTGATTGGGGTCGGAGGTTTCCCCCCTTCCCCAGCCAGTACTCTACCCCCGGCCGCCTCTGACGTGAGGCTGACCCTAGAGCCATTTCGGGGAGAACCAGATATCACCAAGTGCGATTGGCTTTTCACCCCTACCCACAGGTCATCCCATGGCGTTGCACGACCAACGGGTTCGGGCCTCCGTGCGCGGTCAAGCGCACTTCACCCTGCCCATGGGTAGGTCACCTGGCTTCGGGTCTGTACCCCGTGACTTAGGAGCCCCAA
>JACIWI010000136.1 GCA_014361055.1 Candidatus Bipolaricaulota bacterium | reverse complement strand
TGGGGCAGGAATTGCGGTGCTTGGGCCTGTCGGCCAAGGCGTACGACCACAGTGACCGCGAACTGGAGATCCTATAAGGCCGTGGCCGAAGAACGGGCAGCAGGGCTGATCCTGTTCCGGGAAGGCGCGGACCGTCGGGAATACCTGATCATCAAGAACCGGGGCGGAGGGCATTGGGGATTCCCCAAGGGGCACGTGGAGGAAGGGGAGGATTTGATGGCCACCGCCCTGCGTGAGGTGGCGGAAGAGGTGAGCATCACCCGTCTCCGTCCGGTGTTGGGGTTCCGCGAGCGCATCGCCTACCGGTTCAACCGCGAGGGCCGGCCGGTGGACAAGGAGGTCATCCTGTTCCTGGCTGCGGCGGAGGAACCAGGGGCACCGTCGCTCGGGGAGGTGGAGGCGATGCGGTGGTTGCCGTACCCGGCGGCGCTCGAGCAGCTCACCCACGCCGAGCAGCGGGAGGCCCTACGGCGGGCGGAGGCGTTCCTCGCCGGTCGGCATTCGCCGCCCCCTTGAAGGAGGCTTGATCGGCGTTGGAGCTGGCAGGGATTGCGGTAGCCACCGCTATCTTCATCCTCACCTATGTCGCCATCTTCACCGGGCGCGTCCACCACGCGCTGGCCGCCCTGATCGGGGGCGTGGCGATGGCGCTCGCCGGGATCGCGTTCGGCTTCTACACCCAAAAGACGCTCATCGCCCAAATCGACTTCGATACGCTTTCGCTCCTGTTTGGGATGATGGCCATCGTGGGGCTGCTCCGGGCGACCGGGTTCTTCCAGTACGTGGCGATCTGGGTGACGAAGCAGGCGCGGGGGAACCCGTGGGTACTGCTCGTTTCCTTGAGCGTGCTCACCGCAGTGACATCCATGTTGCTCGACAACGTCACCACCATGCTCACCGTGGCCCCGGTGACCTTCTCCGTGGCTGAAATCCTCGCCTTTCCCGCCGCCCCGTTCATCCTGGTCGAAGCCCTTGCCGCCAACATTGGGGGGACGGCCACGTTGGTGGGCGATCCCCCGAACATCCTCATCGGCTCGGCCGCCGCCTTCTCGTTCAACGACTTCCTCAGCCACACCGCCCCGGTGGCGCTGGTCGCCCTGGCCGCGCTGCTCGGGGTGGCCCTCCTGCAGCTACGGGGCAGGCTCAGGAGGGGGCCGCCGAACGTGGAGGCCCTGACCGCGATGGACGAGCGCAAGGTGCTGATCGACCGGCGCACGATGCGCAAGCTCGTGATCGTGGTTGCCCTCGTGTTCCTGTTGTTCTTGGTGCACCGGGTGCTCGGCATCACCCCGGGGATGATCGCCCTC
>JACIWI010000135.1 GCA_014361055.1 Candidatus Bipolaricaulota bacterium | reverse complement strand
CGCCGGTTCGCCTTCCTCGTCGAGGACGACCAACCCGAGGTCGGCCATCGGGAGGAACACCGCCGACCGGCTGCCCACCGCGCACGAGAGCCTCCCGGCCTGAGCCGCGTCCCAGACCCGCCACCGCTCCCCAGGGGAGAGCTCGCCGAAGTACAGGGCGGGCGGCTGCCCCAGGGCGAGCCGCGTCCGGGCCGCGAGCTGCGGCAGGAGGGAGATCTCCGGCTCCAGCAGGATCGCGCCCTGCCCCCGCTCCACCGTGGCCTGGGCCGCCCTTAGGTAGACCTCGGTCTTCCCGGCCCCGGCCGGCCCGAACAGGAGGAACCGCTGGCCCTCACCACGGGCGGCGACGATGGCCGCCACCGCCTCCTCCTGGTCGGGGGTGAGCGCGACCTCCTTGGGCGTCTCCCGGAAGAGGAACGAGAACGGCAGGGACTCGGTACGCAGGAGGCCCTTGCCCACCAGGGCCGGCACCGCCCGGGCCGCCCCAGGGATCTCCCGGAGCTCGGCAGAGGTGGTGGCCCCCGCCAAGACCGCGGCCAGCGTCCGGGCCTGACTGGGCGCCCGCTTGCTCAGCTCCTGGACGGCGGCCTCGGCCACCTCCGCCGGCACGGCCAACGCCACCCGGTGGGCCCGTGATCGGCTGGGCGAGGGCACGAGGCGGGCGAGCACCAGACCGAGGGACACGAACGACTCATCGGCGACGGCCTGGAGCAATGGGATCGCCTCAGGGGGGAGGACAGGGCCAGCGCACCGCTCGATGGGGAGGAGCCTTCCGGCGAAAGCAGTGGTCTCCACGAGCGCCACCACGATCCCCCACAGCCGTCGTCGGCCGAACGGCACCTGCACCCGGTGGCCAACCTCCACCGCCATCCCTGACGGCACCAGGTAATCGAACGGGGCGGCCCGGGGGATGGGCAGGGCCACCCGGGCGATCACGCCGTCCCCTCCCGGCGCCGGAGGTACGCCACCGCCCCGCGCACGGACATCGCCAGGTCCTCCCGGGCGTGGTCGCCCGCGGGCCATCCTTCCCCCACGAACGCGGCCAGCACCGCCCGGATGAGCGCGGCCTCGTCCGGGTGGGCCGGGAGCAGCCGGGCCACCCGCTCCACCCATGCCGAGAGGAGGTGGGCGTACCGGGCGAGCAAATCCGGAGAGGCGGATCCGAAGTGGGTGTAGAGGAGGGCCTTGGGTTGGAGATCGGCAAGGCGGTTCAGGGTGGCCAGGGAGGCGTCGAGGTCGAAGCTGGGGGGGACGGTGGCCGGGAACAGGTGTCCCGTCAAGTACAGCCCGGCCGCGTCGCCGGTGAACAGAAGTCTGTTCTGTTCCTCAAAAAAGCACAGGTGATGGGGGGCATGGCCCGGGGCGTCCACCGCCCGGATCACGAACCGCCCGAGGTCGAACCGCTCCCCGTCCGCGGCGATCGCAACGCGGTCTTCCGGTACGGGGACGGCGGTGCCGTACAGAGGGAACCGGTCCCCGGTGGCCGCGGCAACCGAGGCCACGAGACGGCCTGGGTCCACGAGGTGCTTGGCCCCACGCTCGTGGGCAACGACCGTCGCATTGGGGAGGTGGGGAAGGAGCGCCCCGGCCCCGCCGGCGTGGTCGAGGTGGACGTGGGTCACGAAGATCCAGGCCACGGCGCCTCGCGGGATCCCGAGCGCGTCCAAACCGGCCAGGATACGGTCCCGGGCCAAGGATGTCCCGGACTCCACCAACGCCGCCCGGTCCCCGCCGAGCACGTACACCGCGCCCTGGCCTGGCCGCCCAAACTGGTCCACATCCACCACCCAGACCCGCGGTGCTACCTCGGTCAATCCCAGCACCGGCTCCCCCTCACAAGAACCAACCCGACCGGATGCCGATCCAAAGGGCGAGACTGGCGATGGCGCAGGTGAGGATGGCCACAGGCACGCCCACCCTAGCCCAGGCGCGGAAGCTGAGGGGCTCCTGGGTCCGGGACGCCAAGGTGATCACCACCATGTTCGACGCCGAGCCGAGCGGGGTGCCGTTGGCGCCAAGGCCGATGCCCAGCGCCAGGGCCCACCAGAGCGGGGTTTGTGGGATGCCCAATCCCTCCAGCCCGCGCACAAGGGAGATCAGCGTCACCGTGACCGGGATCGCGCTCATCGTCCAGCTGAGCAGGGCCCCCACCCAAAGGAGGAGCAGCGCGAGCGCGATTAGATTCCCTCCGGCCAGGCTGACCAGCCCCCGGGCCACAACCGGCAGGGCCCCGCTGCGCTCGAGCCCTCCCATGATCACGAACAGCCCCATTAAGAAGATCAACAGGTCCCACTCCACGCCTTTTAGGAAATCCTCCACCTTCGGGCGGAGGACCAGTGCCGCGATCGCTGCGCCGATGAGGGCGATCATCCCCGGGGTGATGCCGAGCACCCGGTGCACCAAGAACAACAGGAACACGAGGGCAACCACGA
>JACIWI010000134.1 GCA_014361055.1 Candidatus Bipolaricaulota bacterium | reverse complement strand
GCCCGTTCTTCGGCCACGGCCTTATAGGATCTCCAGTTCGCGGTCACTGTGGTCGTACGCCTTGGCCGACAGGCCCAAGCACCGCAATTCCTGCCACAGGACCCGGAACGACTCGGGGACGCCGGGCTTGGGGAACTCCTCCCCCCGACGGAGGATGGCCTTGTACATCTGCACCCGGCCCTTCACGTCGTCCGACTTCAACGTGAGCATCTCCTGGAGGAGGGCCGCCGCCCCGTACGCCTCCAGGGCCCACACCTCCATCTCCCCCAGACGCTGGCCGCCGAACTGGGCCTTGCCCCCCAGGGGTTGCTGGGTGATCAGGGCGTACGGGCCGGTGGACCGGGCATGGATCTTGTCGGCCGCGATGTGCTCGAGCTTGAGAAGGTACAGGACCCCCACCGTTACCGGCGACTTGAACGGCTCCCCGGTCCGGCCATCCCGCAGGACGACCTTGCCGTCCCTACGCGACCCGTCAGCGAGGCCGTGCTCCACCAGCGCCTCGGTCAGTTCCTGGAAGATCTCCTCTTCCTTGGCCCCGTCGAACACCGGCGACGCCGCCTTCTCCCCCCGCAGCACCGCCAGCCACCCCAGGTTCGTCTCGAAGATCTGGCCCAGGTTCATGCGGGACGGGACGCTGAGCGGATTCAACACCACATCGAGCGGCGTGCCGTCCGGCAGGAACGGCATGTCCTCCTCGGGGAGGATCGCGGCGATGACGCCTTTGTTGCCGTGTCGGCCGGCGAGCTTGTCCCCCACCGCAATGCGCCGGCGCTGGGCCACGTACACCTTGACCAGTTCGTTGACCCCAGCCTCGAGCTCGTCCCCGGCGGCGCGGGACATCCGTTTCACCCGGATCACCGTGGCCGTGCCGGAGATGGGGGGCATCTTGAGCGAGGTGTTGCGGAAGTTGCGCATCCGCTCCCCGAAGATGGACCGGAAGATCTTCTCCTCCGGCGTCGGCTCGGCCTCGCCGCGGGGGGTGATCTTGCCCACCAGCACGTCCCCGGTACGGACCTCGGTGCCCACGCGCACGATGCCGTGCTCGTCCAGGTTACGCAGGCTGTCCCGCGACAAGTTAGGGATATCGGCGGTGATCTCCTCCGGGCCAAGCTTCGTCTCCTCGGCCCGCACCTGAAACTCCTGGATGTGGATGCTGTCGAGCACGTGCTCCCGGACCAGCCGATCGGAGATGACGATCGCGTCCTCGTAGTTGTAGCCCTCGAACGGGAGGAAGCCCACGAGGAGGTTGGTGCCCAGGGCCAGCTCCCCGTTCTCCGTGGACTGGGAGTCGGCCAAGATGTCCCCGCGCCGGACCTTCGCCCCGCGCTTGACCGCTGGGCGCTGGTGCAGCAACGTGTCCTGGTTGGAGCGCTCGAAGTTGAGCAGGCGATAGGTGCGGGTGCCGCTCCGGGAGCGGACCACGATCCGCCGAGCGTCCACGTAGTCCACCGTCCCGTCCTCCTCGGCCAGCACCACCGCCCCGGAGTCCCGGGCCGCCTTGGCCTCCATGCCCGTGCCCACCACCGGCGCTTGAGGCCGCACGATGGGCACCGCCTGGCGCTGCATGTTCGCCCCCATCAGGGCCCGGTTGGCGTCGTCGTGCTCGAGAAACGGGATCAGGGACGCGGACACGCCGACGATGACGTTCGGGGAGACCTCCAGGAAGTCCACCTCGTTCGGGGGCACGAACCGGATCTCCTCACGACCGGTACGGATCGGCACCCGCTCCTCGAGGATACGCCCGTCCTTGTCCACCCGGACGGTGGCCGTGGCGATCCGGTATCGCGGTTCCTCGTCGGCCATCAGGTACCGGATCTCCCCGGTAACCCGGCCGTTCTTCACCACCACGTACGGGGCCTCGAGGAATCCGTATTCGTTCACCCGAGAGTAGATGGCGAGCGACGTGATCAGCCCGATGTTCTGGCCCTCCGGGGTCTCGATGGGGCAAATCCGGGCATAGTGGGAGGCGTTGACGTCGCGGATCTCGATCTTCGCCCGGCGGGCAGTGAGCCCGCCCAGCGCGGACAGACGCCGCTTGTGGGTCAGCTCCGAAAGGGGGTTTGTCTGCTCGAGGAATTGGGACAAGCGCCCGGTGTAGAACAGGAAGTTGATCGACGCCTGGATGGTGCGGGCGGAGACGATGCGCCGGATGGCGTCGCGGTCTTCGGGGTCGTAGTGGGACAGCTTGTCCTGGGCGATGCGGCTCATCCGCACCAGGCCCTCGCGGAGGGCCATCTGGGCCTGCTCACCGGGGAGACGCACCCGCTTGTTGGCGAGGTGGTCGGTTTCGTCGATCAGGGTTGGGTCATGGGGGGCCTTGAGCAGCATATTGAGCGCGCAAAACACGTCGTCCGGGGTGAGGCACGTCTCCTCCCGGGACAGCCCGAGCTTGCGGTTGAGCTTGAACCGGCCCACGGCGGTGAGGTGGTACGTGTCCGGGTTGAGGTACAGGTTCTGAAGGTACTCGAACGCCTGGCCGGACGTGACCCGGTCGCCGGAGCGGAACCGGAGGTAGATGTACCGGATCGCTTCCTCCTGGGTGGACGTCTTGTCCTCAGCCAAGGCCTTGGCGATGCCCGGGTGCACCAGGCGCACCGTGGGCCGGCCAAGGCGGGCCAGGGCGGAGATGCGGTCCCCCGTCAGCTCCTCGCCAATCCCCCACTGCGCGTCTCCCACAGCCAGTGGCTCCCCGAGGAGGGCCCCCTTCCACCGCGCCGGATGCTCGGTGAGCTCCTCCGTGGGCACGTCCACCGTGTACCGGGTGAGCATGTCCTGGGTCTCCATGCCCAGGGCCCGGAGGAGGGTGGTGACGGGGACCTTCCCCCGCCGGTCCAGGTTGGCCCGCAGCGTCCACCGACGCACGTCGAGGTCGATCTCCAACCACGCCCCAAGCTCGGGCAGGAAATGGGCCCGGTAGAGATGGGGCTCCTCCTGGGTGATGTACACCCCTGGAGAGCGAACGAGCTCGTTCACGAGCACGTTCTCCGTGCCGTTGATGATGAACGTCCCCCGCGGGGTCATGAGCGGGATCTCCGCGAGGTACAGTTCCGCCTCCTGGCGGAGACGGCCGTCCTCCCATAGGCGCCCGGTGACCTTGAGCGGGGCGGCGTAGGTCAGGTCCTTGTCCCGGCACTCCCACTCGTCATGCCGCGGCTCCCCAAGGTAGGGCTCAAGGAACTCCAGGTACAGTCCCTCCCGTCCCGGCGAGCGGATAGGACTGACCTCGGCGAACACCCCGGGGATCCCCTGGGAGAGGAAGCGCTCGTAGGACGCGCGCTCGTCTGCGATCAGGTCAGGGGGGTCCAGCCATTGGCGAGCCCGCCCATACCAGTGTCGTTTGGTCATGAGAGGAACGGTCACCCCGCCCCTCACCTCCCTGCTCTCCGGCCCTAGCGCAGCTCGACCTCAGCCCCGGCGGCCTCGAGCTTCTTCTTGATGTCCTCGGCTTCCTCCGGGCTGGCCCCGGCCTTGATCACCGCCGGGAGCTTGTCCACAAGGTCCTTGCACTCCTTGAGGCCTTTGCCGGTGATGTCCTTGACGACCTTGATGAGCTGGATCTTCTGCTGACCAGCGCTGGTAAGGACCACGTCCACCGTGGACTTCGCCTCCGCCTTGGCCGGGGCCTCCGCGGCCACGGCCACCGCCATCGGGGCCATGGCCTGGGCAGACACCCCGAACCGTTCCTCGATCGCCGCCACAAGTTCAGCCAGGTCCTTGACCGTCATCGCCTCGATCGCCTGCAGGAACTCCTCTTTCGTCATCGTTCACCCCTCCGCTTTCTGCTTTTGCACCTCAGCCAGCACCACCGCCAGCTTCCGCACGACCCCGGACAGCGCCACCGCCAACCCCCGCATCGGCCCGGCAAGGGCCCCAGCGAGCCGCGCCAGCAGCTCCTCCCGCGAGGGAAGGTTCGCATACCAATCGACCTCGGCAGGGGCCACCGGCTGGCCGTCGAACACGCCGGCCTTTACCTGGAACTGGGGAAACCGCCGGGCGCACTCCCGGGCCACCCGGAATGGGATGGCGGGATCGCCTTCCCCTAGCACCAGGGCATTGGGCCCACGCAGGAAATCGGCGAGGTACCCGAACCCCGCCTCCTCGGCCGCCCGCTTGGCCAGGGTATTCTTCACCACCCGGAACTCTACCCCTTGCTTGCGCACGAACCGGCGCAACTCGGTGATGTCCGGGGCAGGAAGCCCCCGATAGTCCACGAGGACCACGGTGCGGGCCCGGGACAACCGCTGTTTAAGCTCTTCGACTGCGGCGACCTTTTCCGGTTTCGGCATGACCCCCCCTCACAGCGCCTGGGCGGCCGCGATGAGCTCACCCTCGTCCACACGGATCCCAGGGCCCATGGTGGAGCACACGCTCACCTGCTGGATGTACCGTCCCCGCACCCCCTCCGGTTTCCGCTCCTGAATAGCCCGGGTCAGCGCTACGAGGTTGGCGTAGAGCTGATCCACCTCGAACGTGACCTTGCCGAACACGGCGTGGACGATGCCGTAGCGGTCGGCGCGGAATTCGATCATCCCTGCCTTGAGCTCCCGCACGGTCGGCCCTACGTCCATCGTCACCGTGCCCGTCTTGGGGGAGGGCATGAGGCCGCGGGGGCCCAGGATCTTCCCGAGCTTGCCCACCACCGGCATCATGTCCGGGGTCGCCACCACCCGCTCGAACTCGAGCCACCCTTCCTTCTGGATCTTCTCCGCCAGGTCCTCCCCGCCCACGTAGTCCGCCCCTGCCTCCTCCGCCTCGCGGATCTTCTCCCCCCGGGCGAACACGAGCACCCGCACCGCTTTGCCCGTGCCGTGGGGGAGGGCGCAGGTGCCGCGCACCATGTGCTGGGACGGGTTGATCCCCAGGTTGAACGTGGCCTCCGCCGTCTCCGGGAACTTGGCGGTGGCCATCCGCTTCATCAGCTCCAGCCCCTCCCGGACCGGGTACACGCGTTCCTGCTCGACCAGCGCGACCTGCTCCCGATAGCGGCGACTGCGCTTCATTGGACCACCTCGATCCCCATGTTCTCTGCGGTTCCAACCACGGTGCGGACGGCCGCTTCCAGGTCCTCGGTGTTGAGGTCAGCGAGCTTCCGCTCGGCGATCCGGCGGACCTGTTCCATGGTCACCTTGCCCACCTTGGCCCGCCGGGGGGTCGGCGATCCCTTGTCGACCCCGGCCGCCTTCTTCAACAGCACTGCCACCGGGGGCTGCTTGAGGACGAAGTCGAACGACCGGTCCTGGTACACGGTGATCTCCACCGGGATGATGAGGCCCGGTTCTTCCCCCTTGGTCGCCTCGTTGAACCGCTTGCAGAACTCCATGATGTTGACCTTGTGTTCGCCCAGGGCCGGGCCCACCGGGGGAGCCGGGTTGGCCTGGCCGGCCGGTATCTGCAGCTTGATCTTGGCCACTACGTTCTTCGCCACCGCCTCCTCCTCACACCTTCTCGATGCCGTCGAACCCGATCCGGACCGGTGTCTCCCGGCCGAAGATCTTCACCATCACCACCGCCTCTTCGGCCTCCTTGTCGATCTCCCGCACCTCGCCGGTGAAGTCGGCGAACGGGCCCTCCACGATCTGGACCACTTCGCCGACCTCGAACTCCACCTCCACCTTGGGCGCCTTGACCCCGGTCACCGGCACCTCCGCCAGCCCCGCCTTGCGCTGGACAAGGAGGATCTCCGGCCCCTCGATGGGCACCGGGCGGCTCCGGCTCCCCACGAACCGGGCCGTCCGCTCCAGGCCCTGGATAAGCTCGTACATCTGCTCCTCATCCAGACCCATCTTGGTGAACACGTACCCCGGGATGAGGCGCCGCTTCTCGATGCGCTGGACGGTGACCACCCGCTTGTCCTTGTACTCCTTGACCTTGACCAGGCCCGAGGCGCGGGCGTAGATCTTGTGCTCGCGTTCCAATTCCGCCCCGTTTGGCAGCCTCTGCCCGGGGCGGATCCGCGGGTGCAGGTAGGCCTCGGGGATGATGCGCGTCTCCTCCTCCCCGTTCTCGTAGCGCAGGGTGACCCGTCGTACCCGCTCGCGGGCCACCACCTGGCCCCGCACGTCCACAAGGTAGTGCTCATCGGCGTCAGGGGTCAGAGGGAGGCCCGGCCGGACCCGCTCCCCGACCCGGATGTCCCGGCGTAGGCCCTTCTCCTGGGGGAGGATGTACTCCACGTCGCTGTGGGTTTGCGTCTCCACAATCACCCGCCACAGGGGCTCCACGGCCACCACCTCCGCGGCCCGGGCCAGGTGTTTCGGGGCGCGGCGGGCGATGAGGTCCCCGCGCTGGATACGGGCGTTGGTAGCCACCATAAGGTCGTAGTCGTAGGGGATCCGGTATTCGCTGGTTCGACCGCGTCCGGAGCGGGAAGTGATCACCTCCTCCACCGGGACGAAGAAGTACTCCACGCCACCGGTGCGGATGGGTTCAAAAAACCCCTCCCAGCCGAGCTTGCGCACCCGCTCCTCCAGCTGGCGCTTCACGCGCAGCTCGGAGCCGGCATAGGTCTGGATAGCGAACCACCTCTTCCGTTGCATGGCGAAACCTTCTGCCTATCTTTTGAGGAGGAGACGCAGGATCTGCTGGAAGATGGCGTCCACCACCCCGAGGTAGATGCCGAGCGCGATCACCAAGAGCAGGATGAGCACGGTCAAGCTGGCCACTTCCCGCCGGGCCGGCCAGGTCACGCGCTGGACCTCCCCTCGCACGGACGCCACGTACTTGCGGATCCTCTGGGTCACGTTCATCTAATTCCTCCTGGCAGGCCCGGGAGGACTCGAACCCCCAGCCTGCGGATTTGGAGTCCGCCGCTCTGCCACTTGAGCTACGGGCCTACATCCCACGAGACCTTCGATTATGTAAGGCCCCCTTGATTCCCAACAGTCCCCCACCGCGCGCCGCGTTTGGGGCGTCATACCTCCTTGTGGGCCGTGTGTTTGCGGCACCACCGGCAATACTTGTTCAGGGCCAGCTTCTGGCGCGTGTTGTTGCGGTTCCGGTGGGTATGGTAGTTCCGCCGGCCGCAATCGGAACAGGCAAGGGTAACGAGGATCGTGTTCTCTTTTTTGGCCATGTCACTTAAGGATCTTCGTCACCACCCCGGCCCCCACGGTCCGGCCGCCCTCACGGACCGCGAACCTGAGGCCCTCCTCCATGGCGATGTGCTTGAGAAGCCGGCACTTGAGCTTGTCCACGTTGTCGCCGGGCATGACCATCTCCACCCCTTGGGGAAGCTCGACCTCCCCGGTGACGTCGGTGGTCCGGAAGTAGAACTGGGGCTTGTAGCCGTTGAAGAACGGGGTATGGCGGCCACCTTCCTCCTTGGAGAGCACGTACACCTGGGCCAGGAACTCGGTGTGCGGGGTGATCGAGCCCGGCGCGGACAACACCTGGCCTCGCTCCACCTCGTCCTTCTCGATGCCGCGCAGGAGGACGCCCACGTTGTCCCCGGCGATGGCCTCGTCCAGGATCTTGTTGAACATCTCGAGGCTGGTGGCAATGGTCTTGCGGACCTCGTCCGTGAGCCCAACGATCTCCACCTCTTCCCCCGGCCGCAGCCGCCCGCGCTCGACACGGCCGGTGACCACCGTGCCCCGACCCTTGATGGAGAAGATGTCCTCGATCGGCATGAGGAACGGCTTATCCTCCTCACGCTTGGGCAGCGGGATGTAGCTGTCCACCGCCGCCACGAGATCGAGGATGGGCTTGATCGCCGGGTCATCCACGGACGAGGCCTGGAGGGCCTTGAGGGCCGAGCCGCGGATCACCGGGATCTCATCGCCCGGGAACTCGTACGCGCTCAAGAGCTCGCGCACCTCCATCTCCACCAGGTCCACGAGTTCCGGGTCGTCCACCATGTCCACCTTGTTCAGGAACACCACGATCGCCGGCACGTTCACTTGACGGGCCAAAAGCACGTGCTCCCGCGTCTGGGGCATCGGCCCGTCGGCGGCGGACACGACGAGGATCGCCCCGTCCATCTGGGCGGCGCCAGTGATCATGTTCTTGATGTAGTCGGCATGCCCGGGGCAGTCGATGTGGGCGTAGTGACGATTCTCCGTCTCGTACTCGACGTGGGCGACGTTGACGGTGAGGATCTTCGTCTCGTCCCGTCGGAAGAGCTTGGCGTCGGCCTTGGCGACCTCGTCGTAGGACCGCTCCTTGGCCAGGCCCTGCATCGCGAGGACCTTGGTGATCGCCGCGGTCAGCGTCGTCTTGCCGTGGTCGATGTGACCGATGGTTCCGACGTTGAGGTGCGGTTTCGTCCGGACAAACTGTTCCTTTGCCATCCTTCAACCTCCTGCCTTTCCCCTATGCGCCAATAATACGATGTCCGGGACTTAATAAAAAGCCCCTTCCACCTGGAGCCCGCGGTCGGAATCGAACCGACGACCTTCCCATTACCAGCGGGATGCTCTACCGACTGAGCTACACGGGCTCAACGGCAAAGTCTACCCCATTGCGCCCACGGGACGCAAGTGGTGGAGGGGGAGGGATTCGAACCCCCGAAGGCCTGAGGCCGCCGGGTTTACAGCCCGGTGCGTTTGGCCACTTCGCTACCCCTCCTCCGGCACCCCACAAAACCTAACGGTTTTGTGGGGACCCCGTCCGAAGCATGTCCATTCGTCGGGGTCCCCAAGGGACCGCCAAGTCCCTTGGAGTGACAGCTGAGCCAGTGGCCCGAATCGAACGGGCAACCTTCCGCTTACAAGGCGGATGCTCTGCCAATTGAGCTACACTGGCGGCGCTGGACCGCCATTCTAGCGGTCTATTCCCGCGCCGTCAAGGCGAGGGCATAGATCCAAACCTGGCGCCGCCGCGGACCGTCGAACTCGCAGAAGTACACGCCCTGCCACGTGCCCAGGACCAGCTTCCCTTCCTCGACCGACAACACCAGGGACGGCCCGAGGAAGGCCGCCCGCACGTGGGCCGGAGAGTTGCCTTCGGCGTGACGAAACGGGACGTCCGGCACGAGCTTGGCTAGCGCCGCCCCTACATCCGCCCGCACGTCCGGATCTGCAGCCTCGTTCACGGTGAGGGCAGCGGTCGTGTGAGGGCAGAACAGGAGCACGACCCCGCCCCACAGACCCATCGTCTGCACGGCCTCCTGAACCTGGCTCGTGATGTCCAGGATCTCCTCGTGGGCGCCCGTTTGCACGGGCACCTTGACCCAATCGAAGATCAAGCTCATCCCAACGCGTCCTTGAGCTCCTCCATCAGACGGTCCCGGTCCTCCACCCCCTGCACGTGAAGGATCACCTCGCCCTCGCTCCCCCGGATCACCGCCACCAGCGGGAGCCCCTTGGCACCCAGGACGGCGAGGGCTCGGTACACTTCGGCCGGCTGGGAAGGGCGGATGCGGATGCGCGTCCCCTCCTCCCCGAACCCGGTCATCTGGGCCAGCCCCCGCAGGAGCCCGCCCCGGGTGAGCACACCCACCAGGTGCCCTCCCTCCTCCACCACCGGCAAGAGCAAGTAGCGCTCGGCGAGGAGCACCACCGCCCGCTCCAGGGGATCGTCGGGGGCCAGGGTCACCGTAGGAGCGGTGGCCAGCTTCCCGGCGGGCAGGGCGGGGTCAGGGGCAGCGCCCAACGCCTTGCGGGTGAGGAACCCCACCAGCCGGCCATCTCCATCCACCACCAGGAGAATGGCCAGCCCCTCCGCCTCGGCGAGCTTCTGGGCCTCGCTTACCGGGGCGTCCGCCCGCACCGCGGGCGGATTACGGTGCATCCACTCCT
>JACIWI010000133.1 GCA_014361055.1 Candidatus Bipolaricaulota bacterium | reverse complement strand
ACGAGAAGATAGCGCAGAGTGAGCTCCTCCTGTCCGCGAAAATGGTAGCGGCCAACCCAGGAAGGGTCGGGAAGGGGGCGGAGTTCCTCCGCGAGTTTCTCCAAACCCTCTCGGTCCAAGCGGACGAAACGGGCGCGCCGCATCACCCAGGCCGCGCCTTCCCGAACAGGGTTCTCCCTCATCGGGAAAAAAGCGGGGGAACGGAGAAGAACCCGTCCTCCTTTTCGGGGGCGTTTTGCAGGGCCTCCTCCTGGGAGAGCGATGGCCCGGGCTCATCGGGCCGAAGGACGTTCCGCACCTCGGGAAGAGGGGAGAAGGGCGGAACTCCCTCGGTGGGCACCTCCTGAAGCTTTTGGAAATAGGCGAGGATTCTCTCAAGATCCGCGCGCAGGCGCTCCCTCTCCTCCGGGCTTAATCTGAGCCCGGCCAGGGCCTCCACTTTGGCCATGACGTTCTCGTCGATCATTCAAACCCCCAAAAGCTCCAAATCCTTTCCGAACCGGCGCTCCACCTCGGCCACAAGTTCCGGAGGAACACCTTTCTCCGCCAGTTTCCTTGCCTCAATCCTCGCCCGCTCCAAAAGCCCGAGGTCCCGAACAAGGTCTGCGGCCCGGAATTTGGAGATGAAACCGTGTTGGGCCGTGCCCAAAAGATCGCCGGGACCGCGGATGCGCAAATCCGCTTCGGCAATCTTAAACCCATCGGTGAGGTCGCGGAAGGCGGTGAGGCGCTCCCGGGCCTCAGGAGTGGAGGGATCGGCCAAAGCCCAGCAGATGGCCTCCTGCCCTTGGCGGCCGATCCGGCCCCGCAATTGGTGGAGCTGGGCCAGGCCGAACCGGTCCGCATGCTCGATCACCAAAAACGAGGCGTCCGGCACATCCAACCCCAGCTCCACCACGGTGGTGGCCACAAGGAGGCGGGTCCTGCCCTCCCGGAAGGCGGCCATGGCCGCGCGCTTCTCCTCGGAAGACATGCGGCCGTGAAGAAGGCCCACGATCTCGCCGAACCGGGTTCGTAGCTCCTCATAGGCCACGGTGGCCGCCCGGAGATCCAGCTCCTCCGATTCCTCCACCAGCGGAAACACCACGTAGCCCTTTTCTCCTTTCGCCAGGCGCCGGGCCACCTCTTCGTAGACCTCTTGGCGCTTGGCCTCCGCCACCCACACCGTGCGCACGTTCCGCCTGGGAATGGGAAGCTCCTCAAGCACGGAAAGCTCGAACTCCCCGTACACGGTGAGCACCACCGTGCGGGGAATGGGGGTGGCGGACATGACAAGGACGTTCGTGCCCCGGCCTTTTTTCTCCAGGGTGGCCCGCTGGATCACTCCGAATCGATGCTGCTCGTCAATCACGGCCAAGGCCAGGTCCCGGAACTCCACGTCTTCCTCAAGGAGGGCATGCGTTCCCACCACCACCTGAATTTCTCCCTTGGCGATGGCAGCGAGCATCTCCTCCCGTTCCTTTTTGGAAAGTCCACCGGATAGAAGCCCGATTTTGATGGGCAATGGGCGCAAAAGCTCCTGGAACACGAAGAAATGCTGCTCGGCGAGGATCTCCGTAGGGGCCATGACCGCGGCCTGGGCCCCGGCGGAGGCCACCATAACGCAGGCCGCCGCAGCCACCACGGTCTTTCCCGAGCCCACATCGCCCTGCAAAAGCCGGAGCATGGGATAAGGAGCACGCAGGTCCTCCTCGATATGGGTAATGGCCCGCCGCTGCGAAGGGGTGAGGGAAAAAGGAAGACTTTCCACAAAGGTTTTTAGCCACTGGGGGTCGGGCGTGATCACCCGTCCTTGGCTTTCGCGTTTTCGGTGGAGCACAAGCCCGAGCTGCAAAAGGAAAAGCTCCTCAAAGGCCAAGGTTTCCCGGGCCTTTTCGAACTCCTCAAGGCTTTCGGGGAAGTGGATTTTTTGGAGGGCGGCGCGGCGGGAAAGGAGCTTGCATTTCGCGCGGATTTCTTCAGGGATGGTCTCCGGAATCGGTCCCACGCGGGCCAAGGTCCGCCGAATCACGTGCTGCAAAATGTTTTGGGAAAGACCTTCCGTGCTGGGATAAATCGGAACGAACCTTCCCGTTTGCGAACGCGTTCCCGCCTTTTCCCACACGGGGTTTTCCATCTGAATCTCTCCAAAGCGGATCTGGACCTTGCCGTAGAACGCATAGCGCTGCCCCTGCTCCAGTTGCTCCCAGATCCAGGGCTGGTTGAACCAGATCCCGAAGAGGATTCCGGTTCCGTCGTCCAGGGCGGCTTTCACCAGCTCCAGGTTGGGTTTGACCTTCACCTTGGATTTGGCCCGAAGAACCCCCTCCACCAAAGCGTTTTCCCCATCTCGCAGATCCTTTATGGGCCGAAGTTGAGTGCGGTCCTCCAAGCGGCGGGGAAAAAAGGTAAGGAGATCCTCCACGGTGTGGATCCCGAGTTTACGAAAGAGGTGGGCGCGTTTTTCTCCCACTCCGGGCGCGGCGGAGATGGGGCTATCCAGGCGCAGAGCGGTTTCTCCTTGAAGGATTTTTTGGAGCTGGGCTTCCAGGCGTTCCAAGGCCCGGGCCCGCTCCGTTGCGGTCATTTGGCTGTATCCGGCGATGGTTTTGGCCGCGGCGGGAAGATGGCGGCGCACCAAAGCCTCTAAGCCGCCCACTGCCGCCGTGTCCGTGAGCCCCTTTTTCCGCTCCAGCTCTATCACCTTGCGCACCAGCGCTACCCGTTCCGCCAGGTCTTCCGCCCGTGTCTTGGCCACAACTTGCTTATAATAAAGCCCAAAAGGAGGAGGCCAAGTTGGTCCGTGTTTACCCTGATCCCATCCTGCGGAAACCCACCCATCCGGTGCGTCCGGGCAGCCCCGAGGCCAGAGCCGCAGCGGAGGCCCTGCGTGAAAGCTTTTCCCGTGTGGAGGGGCTGGGCCTGGCCGCCAACCAAATCGGGCTCCTTTATCGGGCAGCTATAATCCGTCTAGCTGACGAAAACGGTGAAGTCCCGGAGGATTCCGAGCCCATTGTGATGCTGAACCCTCGCATTCTTTGGCGTTCCCCGGAGCTGGTCCTGGAAGAGGAGGGTTGCCTTTCCCTTCCTGGGGTTTGGGCTCCGGTTCCTCGAGCCAAAGCCGTACGCGTGGAGTATCAGGACGAGGACGGAAAACGCCACGTCCTTGAGGTCCAGGACCTCAATGCCCGGTTGATCCAGCACGAGCTTGATCACCTGGACGGGGTCCTGTTCATCGACCACCTTTCTGTGCACGAGCGAAATAGGGTTCTTCGGGTCTTCCGGGAGCTTCAGAGTCGCAAGGAGGGTGTGCCTTCGGCGGCGCAGGTCCGCGCTTAGCTTTCGCGGGAACGAGCTCCTTTGCCGTCCCCATTCTGCAGGCCCTCGCCGAGAGGTTCGGGGTGTTGCTGGTCATCACCCAGCCGGATCGGCCCGCAGGCCGCGGGCTAAAGCTCACCCCTCCGCCCGTGAAATTGGCCGCAGAGCAATTGGGCCTCCCCATCCTCCAGCCCAGGTCCATAAACAACGCGGAGGCTGTGGAGGCCCTGCGCAACCTTTCCTTGGATATCCTGGTCACCGCGGCGTTTGGGCAGCTCCTTCGCCCCGTGGTCTTGAATCTCCCGAAGCTCGGGTGCATCAACGTCCACGCCTCACTTCTTCCCAAGTATCGGGGTGCCGCTCCCATTCCCTGGGCCGTTATTCACGGCGAGCGGGAAACCGGGGTCACCACCTTCCTCATGGACGAGGGAATGGACACCGGGCCCATTCTTTTGCAGCGCCGCACGGAAATCGGGCCGGACGAGACCGCGGGCGAGCTGGAGGAAAGGTTAGCCAAAATGGGGGCGGAACTCGCGGTGGAGACGGTGGAGAAGTGGTGGCGGGGGGAAATCCAGCCCAGGCCGCAGCCGCCCAACGGCTCCCTGGCCCCAAAAATTCACCGCGAGGACGGCCGAATTCGCTGGGATTGGGATGCCCAAAGGATCCACAACCTCGTGCGCGGCCTTTCTCCGCGGCCGGGAGCGTTCACCACCTGGCGCGGGGAGTACGTGAAGATTTTGCGCACAAGGGTTGTGGACCCGAAGGCCAAAGCGGGCGAGCCCGGGTGCGTTCTTCCCCGTCGGGATCAGCTTTTGGTGGCCGCCGGCACCGGGATCTTGGAGATTTTGGAGATCCAGCCCGCCGGCTGCCGCTGCCTCTCCGGCCGGGATTTCTTGAACGGCTATTGCCGAGGGGGCTTCAGGTGCTTCGACCGTTGACCCCTTGACAGCCCCCCGTCGTCCGTCGTATTTCAAGGGCGTGACGCGGAAGAACTTGGTGTGGAAGGAGGTGATTCTCGGGGCGAAGGCCTACGTGTGGTATTGGTTCGCATGAGGGTGTGACTCTCTTCTAATCGGAGAGTCATGCCCAGCGCCGCAAGCAAAAGCTTGCGGTTTTTTGTTTTTAAGGGGGTGTACGGTGAAAAAGCTGATTTTGGGAATCCTTGCGGTAGCGGTACTTGGGATTTTTGGGCTAGGAAAACCCATTGTGATCGGGATCACCCAGATCGTTGACCATCCCGCCCTCAACGCCTGTCGAGACGGAGTCATCGAAGGACTAAGGCGCGCGGGATTTGTCGAGGGCGAAAACGTGCAGTTCATCATCACCAACGCCCAGGGTGACTTCTCCGTGGCCATGGCCATCGCCCAGGACTTCCGGGCCCGCGGCGTGGATCTCGTGGTCTCCATCACCACCCCTTCATCCCAGGCCGCAGTGCAAGTGTTCAAGGACACCAACGTTCCCGTGATTTTCGCGGCCGTCACTGATCCTGTTGGTGCCGGGCTTACGGAGTTTCCCAATGTCACAGGTGCCTCGGACATGATCGACGTCCGCGCTGATGTGGAGCTACTTTTAAAGCTCATCCCCGGCCTAAAGCGCCTGGGCCAGGTCTATAACCCTGGGGAGACCAACTCCGCCATCCTCACGGAGATGACGAAGAAGGCCGCGGAGGAGTTGGGACTCACCCTAGTCCTAGCTGCGGCGAATAACACGGCCGAGGTACCCCTTGCAGCCCAGTCCCTCGTTGGCCGAGTGGACGCCATCTACTGCACCACGGACAACACCGTGGCCGCCGCACTGGACGCGGTGGTGGCTGTATCCAAGGCCCACAAGATCCCCTTCCTCTTTGCCGATCCCACGAGCCTAGAAAAAGGCGTCCTTATCTGCACGGGATTTGACTACTTCGACCACGGCCTTTTGGCCGCGGAGCTTGTGGTCAAGGTCCTTCAGGGGACCCCGCCGGCACAAATCCCGTTCGTGCGCCAGGCCGGAACGCAGGTGTGGTTGAACCTCGATGTGGCCGAGGAGATTGGCTTTCGCTTCACTCCGGAAGCCAAGGCCTTGGCCACCGGGCTTCTCTTCGGTGGGCAGAGGTTCGTAAAGGAGTGAGCCGGTGCTGATCCTTCACGCCGCCGAGCAGGGTCTGATCTATGGCCTCATGGCCCTCGGGGTCTATCTCTCCTTCCGGGTCCTTTCCTTTCCCGATCTTTCTGTGGACGGAACGTTTCCCCTCGGGGCCGCGGTGGCCGGGATCCTGATCCTGCAGGGAACGAATCCGTTCCTGGCGGCGCTGGCCGGGGGCGGGGTCGGGCTCTTGGCCGGGGCCTTCACCGGCCTTTTGGCCACCCGCCTCCGCATCCCCGGCTTACTCGCGGGCGTCCTCACCATGATCATGCTCTACTCCTTGAACATCCGGATCATGGGCCGCCCAAACCTCTCCCTTCTCGGAAGACCCTCCGCCCTCGTCCAGCTTTCCCAGGCCTTGGGCGTGCCCCGCGCTTACGAAAACTTCGTGGCCGCGGGGATCTTCTGCCTGGCCGCGTTCCTCCTCATCTTCCTTTTCCTCCACACCGAGCTCGGGGGAGCCCTGCGCGCCGTGGGCCAAAACCCCCAGCTCGTGCGCTCCTTGGGCATGAACCCCGATAACCTCCTGATCCTTGGCCTGGCCCTTTCCAACGGTCTCGTTGGGTTTTCCGGGGCTTTGGCTGCGCAGTATTCGGGTTTTGCTGACGTGGGAATGGGTGTGGGCACCATCATCGCCGGGCTGGCCTCGGTCATCGTGGGCGAGATTCTCCTTCGGCCGCGGTCCTTGTTCTTCGCTGTTTTCGCCGCGATCTTTGGCTCCTGTGTTTATCGCCTGGCCATTTCCCTGGCCCTGCGCTACGGCGCGGCTTTGGGTTTCACCGCCTCGGACCTGCGCCTTCTTACGGCGCTGGTGGTCCTGGGTGCTTTGGCCGCGCCCACCATCCGGGCGGCCCTGAAAGGAGAGACCTCATGATCTTGGAGGTTCTTAACGTCACCAAAACCTTTCCCTTGGGCGCGGAGCGGGTGGTGGCCCTTCAGGACGTCACCCTTTTCCTAGCTCCTCAGGATTTCGCCACGGTGATCGGCTCAAACGGCGCGGGAAAGACGACACTTCTAAATGTCATTGCCGGCGCTTGTCGTCCCGATCGGGGGCGGGTGAAACTGGCCGGACGGGATGTGACTCATTGGCCCGCCCATCGCCGGTCCTTCCTCATCGGCCGGGTGTTTCAGGATCCCCTTCAGGGGACGGCCGCCCACATGACGGTGGCGGAAAACCTGGCCCTGGCCGTGAAGAAGGGGCCGCGCTCCCTCTCCTTCCTCCTCACCGCCCGGCGCCGGCGGTTCCTTGCGGAAACGGTGGGTGCCTTGGAAATGGGTCTGGAAAAAAGGCTTTCCGAAAGGGTGGCTTACCTTTCCGGCGGGGAACGACAGGCCCTCACTGTTCTCATGGCCATCGTGACCAGGCCCAAGCTCCTCCTTTTGGACGAGCACACCGCCGCCCTGGACCCGGCCAATGCCGAGAAGGTCCTGGCCATCACCGAGAGACTCGTGGCCGAGCATGGGATTACCACCCTCATGGTCACCCACCGCATGGATCAGGCCCTTTCCGTGGGGAACCGTCTCGTCATGATGCACAAGGGCCGGATCGTCCTGGATTTGGAGGGAGAGGAGAAGCGGAAGCTCCGGGTGGAGGATCTGGTTGGGCTTTTCCGGAAGATCGGTGTTGCGGACGACGCCCTCCTTTTGGGATCCGGGGGAAATGGAGCGATGGCTGAGGAGGCCAAAAAGCTGGCCCACCTCCTTTGAGGCCGCCGCCAACCCACCAGCACCGCCGGGCCTAAGGGGAGCGGAAGAGGAGTGAAAGCCGCCGGAGAGCGGCGAGCTCCTCCCGCTCCCCCAGCCGGGCCCGCCGAATGGCCTGCTCCAAAACAGCGATGGTTTTGTCGTAGGTGGCCCGATCCACGGGATAGGGTGTGCCGTCCTTCCCGCCGTGGGCAAAGGAGAACCGGGCCGGGTCGCGGAAGGACGCGGGCGCCCCATAGACGAGCTCGGAAAGGAGGGCCAAGGCCCGCAGACCTTTAGCGCCCAACCCGGGAACACCCAATAAAGCCTCGAAATTCTCGGCTTGGGCCTCATAGGTGCGAAGAAACACGCTCTCCAGGCGCCGCGGATTGATGTCGGAAAGCAAAAGGGCGTGTCGCTCCGGAAGTTTTAAGCTCTTCAGATGCGAAAGTTCCCGCACGAGATGATCCGGGGGCCTTTGGGCCAGCTCGGGAATCACTGTCCTCGCTGGCTCCGCTTCTTTGGCCACCAAATTCAGCACCAGAGAAGACTTTTCTCCCACCACCCCTGAATGGGGCTCGACCACAAAGCTTTGGAGCCCCGCAGAGAACCAGTGGTAGCGGCGGGCAAGATGCACGCTTTCCTTCATTCCCTGCTGCACCACGCACCAGTTACCGTTTTGGTCGAAGAAGAACGTGTGGTGGTAGATCTGGAAGGCATCCTGGAGGGCGGCGGAGTCCACCTTGGCGCTCATCCGCGAGGCGTACACCAAGGGCGCGGCCTCGATCCCCAATTTCTCCGCCCAGGATGTGATCTCATCGGGGGTTTGGCGGGAGGCCGCGCCTTTTCCTCCGGCCGCGAAAAGCCCGAGCTCCGGGCCCACCTCCTTTAAGGCCTCCTTTAGGGCCCCGCAGGTCGTGGTGGTGAGGCCGCTTGAGTGCCAGTCGAAGCCAAGAAGGCAGCCCAAGGCCTGAAACCAATGGGGATCGGAGAGACGTCGCAAGACCTCAAAGGTTCCGAATTCCTCGGCCAAAAGAAGAAGGATTTCCCGGGAAAGTCGCACCATGCGGGCGAAAAGCCAGCGCGGAGCCCGGCCGCCATGGAGGGGAAGATCGGCGTATCCTGTGCGCACGGCCATCAGCGCCTCCGCCAAAGGAGGTTTCCCTCCAATACGGCCTCCACCAGGCCCTCCCGCACCAGGGCCGTGAGGGCCGCAAGGATCGTGGTCCTGGCCAAGAGAAACTCCGTGATGGTCTGAAGCTTTGCCCCAAGCTCCGCGGCCACTTTGGCCAGGATTTCTTCAGCGCTTTTTGGGTTTGTTGTTTCCTGGAAGACCAGGTCCTTTATTTGCTCAAGGCGGTCACGGAATTCCCCGCAAGCTCCGCGCACCTCTGCATTCCGCAGGATCGGACCATGGCCCGGCACCACCACCTCCGCCTCCTCCACATTTCGCAGCGACGAAAGAGCGCCGGAGAAATCATGGCAAAAGGGGATCGGGTGTTTCGAAAGGATTTCCGGAGGAAAAAGAGCGTCGGCACAGAATAGTACCGGCCCGACCCGGACTCCGATCTGGGCGGGTGCGTGGCCGGGGAGGGCCACGATCTCCAAAGAAATTGAACCTAGCTCGAGTGGTCCTTGAGCAAGGGTTTGGCTGATCCGGCAAGGCTTGGCCAGGGTGAATTTGGAAAGAAGCTCTGGATGCGGGGAGGCTCCGGAGAAGAGGAAGATGGGCTCAAATTCTGGGTTTTCCATCATCGCGCCCTCCGGCTCGGAGGCATAAAGGGGAAGGCCGCGCTTTTCCCAAAGATATGCGCCGCCGAAATGGTCGGCATGAGCATGGGTGAGGATGGCGGCATGGGGTTTAAGGCCAGCTTCCTCCGCCCAGCGCCAGAGCTTCCGCGCTGCGCTATCGTCCAGGCCGGCGTCGATAAAAACCGCCCGGCCCTCGGCCGCTATCACCCCCAAATTCACCGCACCCGGGAAAACCCATACCCCTGCGATCAGCTCAATTGGCTCCATTTTTTCGAAGTATACGCACCATTGCGGTCCTCGGTGAAATCGCTAAACTGAAATGGTATGCAACGCGCCGAGGTCGTGGCCTTCCTGGAAGAGCGGTTTCCCTTGAGTCTTGCCGAGGATTGGGATCGCTGCGGCCTGGAGGTGGGAAGCCTGGAGGGGCCATGCCGAACGGTTCTCGTGGCCTTGGATTTCGAGCTTTCCCATATTCCTTGCCTTTCCCAAATCGACCTTCTTCTTACCCATCATCCCCTTCTTTTCCGTCCCATTTCCGAGATTTACACGGAAACCCCATTGGGAAGAAAGATCGCGGCCCTCCTTTCCCATGGCACGACCCTGTTTTCCCTGCACACCCCTTATGATGTAGCCCACGGCGGGTTGGGCGAGGTCCTCGCGGGCTATGCGGGACTCAAGGAAACAAAACCCCTTCTTCCCCGGGGAAGGCTTTTGAAACTGGTGGTGTTTGTGCCCATAGGTTATGAGGAGCGCGTGGCCCAAGCGATCTTCTCTGCCGGGGCTGGAAAGATCGGAAAGTACGGGCATTGCTCGTTTCGCCTGAGAGGCACAGGAACGTTTCTTCCCGAGGAAGGGGCGAGACCCTTCCTGGGAACGGTGGGAAAAGAGGAGCAGGTGGAGGAGATTCGGTTGGAGACGGTTGTTCCTGCGGAGAAGGTGGAGGCGGTGGTGCGGGCCATGCTCTCCGCCCACCCCTATGAAGAGGTGGCCTACGATCTTTATCCCTTGACCCAAGGCTCTCCTTTGCACGGTCTTGGCCGAATCGGTGAGTTTTCTGAGCCGAAGGACGTGGAGGAAATTCTTTCCGGATTTGCGGAGCATCTAGGAGTTCACGGCCCAAAGCTCGTGGTGGGGCCGCGGGAACGGAAGGTGCGGCGGGTGGCCGTATGCGGGGGAAGCGGTGGAGACCTTGTTCCTCAGGCGATTTCCCCAAAAGCCGAACTTTACATCACCGGAGAGGCCAATTACCACCGTCTGAAGGAGGCGGAGGAAGCGGGCTTGACCGTGGCCCTTTTTGGCCACGCGGAGACGGAGCGTCCGTTCGTCTGGCACGTGGCGGAGCTTCTGCGCCGCGCCTTTCCGGAATTGGAGGTGGTGGAGGGATGAGCGAGGCCCTTGGGATTCTGCGGGCCTTGGCCGAGGTGGAGGAAAACTTGCACAAGCTCGCGGGGCGCCTTGCCGACATTGCCGGAGAGGAGGAGCGGCTGCGAGCTCGCATTGCCCGGACCGACCAGGATTTCGCCCGCCGCAAAGAGGAGCACAAAAAACTTCGCCTCACGGCCCAAGAGCGGGCCAACGAGGTGGACGCCACGGACGCGAAGATCCGGGAGTACCAAAGGAAACTGGATCACGACATCATCCCCTACAAGGAGATGGAGTTCTTGCGGGAGCAGGTACAGGTCCTGCGGTCCAAACTCGACCAGCTCAGCGAGGAAGCGATAAGGCTCATGGAGGCCGTGGAGGAGGACGCGCAAAAGCTCGTGGCGGACGAGGCGGAGTATCGCGAGCGTCGAGCTCGGCTGGAGCAAGAGATCGCGGAGCTCCAAAGAAAGCGGGAGGAGTTGGGAAAGAGCCGAGAAGATCTGGAGGCCCAAAGGAATGAGCTGATTTCCCGGCTTCCCCTTTCCCTTCGGCAGCATTACGAAAGGCTGAGCGAGCGGCTGGCCAATCCCGTGGTGTATGTGGACGGCCAGGCCTGTGGCGGTTGCCATCTCAAGGTCTCGGAGGCCACGCTCCTTAAGCTCCGCGAGGGGCGGGAGGTGGTGACCTGCGAGCACTGCTCGCGCTTCTTGGTGCTGCGCTGGGGCTAGCCCAGCCCCTCCTTCCCCTGCAAGTAGGCCCGCTCAACGATTACGGCCAAACCTTGGAGGCCGAGGATCGGGCCAAGCTCCTCAGCTTCATTGCCGATCTTCAGGAAAAAGGCATCCAGTTCGTTTATCTTGCCACGTGGCGGGATCCCTTCGCCGATCCCTGGCGCTATGCGGCGGAGATATTTCGGGTTTGGGGGTTGAGCGAGCGGCATTTCCTTTTGGTCTTCGCGCGCGGGGAGGATCGAAGGTGGCAGGTGGCCTTTCATACCGGTCCAGCTCTTTTCATTCCGGGTACCGAGGAGTTGCGGAAGGAGGCGGAGCGCAAGGCCAACAGCTCTCGCCCCGGTTACGCCGCGGTGTGGTTCGCTTCCGCCCTCCTTTCCGCGCTGGAGGAAAGCCCGCGTCCGGAAAGGGTCGGGAAATTTCCTTGGCGCTATGTGCTTTATGGGGTCGGTGCCCTTGTTTTTTTCCTTCTTTTGGCGCGCCGCTTCTGTCCGCGGTGTGGACGGCCGCTTCGTCGAGTGGAATCGTTCACCGGTATAATGTGGGTGTGTCCGCGTTGCCGGTACACGCGGACCGGCCTGCGGCGGGGGAGAAGGCCAGGGGGCCGCAGGGGATTCTTCCCCTGAGGAAGGTCCGGACTCCGCAGGGCAGGCCGCTCGGGGAAACCCGAGAGGGAGTGATCCCTGGAAAGTGCCACAGAAAACAGACCGCCAGCGGCCCAGGCCCTTGGCCTGGGTGCGGGCAAGGGTGAAAAGGTGGGGTAAGAGCCCACCGCCGGGGCCGCGAGGTTCCCGGGCACGGCAAACCCCGGCCGGAGCAAGGCCAAATAGGGAGGCGCTTGAGGGTGGCCCGCCCGATGCCTCCGGGTAGGCCGCATAGATGGATGGTCCCCCTCGACAGAATCCGGCCTATGGCCCTCTCCCCCAGCTCGGCTATAATTCACGCCTGAGCTTGATCAAGGAGGTGCGAGACCATGTGGCTCTTCTACCCGGAGACGCTGATCCTCCTCTTCCCCGCCCTGATCCTCGCCATCTACGCCCAGTACAAGGTGCGGAGCACGTATGCCAAATACCTCCAGGTTCCGACCCAGCGTCGGGTGACCGCCGCCCAGGTGGCGGACGAGATCATGGCCCGGGCCGGGGTGAGCGGGGTCAAGATCGAGGGCACGGGCCGCGCCCTCGGCGACCACTACGACCCGCGCTCCCGCACCCTCCGCCTGTCCGCCGCCGGCTCGGCGTCGGTAGCGGCGGTGGGCGTGGCCGCCCACGAGGCCGGACACGCGATCCAGCACGCCCAGCGGTACGCCCCCCTCGCCCTGCGCTCGGCGGTGGTCCCAGCGGCGATGTTCGGTTCCCAGCTCGCGTTCCCGTTGTTCTTCATTGGCCTTTTTCTGCGCGCCGATCCTCTGGTGAACATCGGGATCATCCTGTTCTCGGCGGCGGTCCTGTTCACCCTGATCACCTTGCCCGTGGAGTTCAACGCCTCTAGGCGGGCGGTGGCGGCGCTGCGCACGAGCGGGTACGTGACCCAGGAGGAGCTTGGCGCGGTGAAGGAGGTCCTGACCGCTGCTGCCCTCACCTACGTCGCTGCCGCAGCGATGGCCGCCCTTCAGCTCCTCTCGATGCTTATGGTCGCCAACCGGCGTCGATGAAGCTGGCCCCGTCCCTCCTCTCCGCCGACTTCGGCCGTCTCGCCGAGGAGGTGAAGCGAGTCGAGGGGGTGGTCGACTACCTCCATCTCGACGTGATGGACGGGCACTTCGTGCCCAACCTCACGTTCGGGCCGACGGTGGCCAACGCCCTGCGCCGGCACACCTGGCTTCCGTTCGACATCCACCTCATGATCGACCGCCCGGCCATCTATGCCCCGCAGTTCAAGGTGGGTCCTGCGGACGTGATCACGTTCCACGTCGAGGCCCACGACCCACCCGAGGAGGCGATCCGCACGATCCGGGGCCTCGGCTGCCAGGTCGGGATCTCGCTCCGGCCGGGCACGGCAATGGAGGCGGTGTTGCCCTACCTCGACCGAGTGGACCTGGTGCTGGTGATGAGCGTGGAGCCGGGGTTCGGCGGGCAGGCGTTTAACCCTGAGGCGGTGGACCGCATCCGGCGCCTGCAGGGGGAACTCCGGGGGCGGCCAGTGGTCATCGCCGTAGACGGGGGGATCGGCCCGGAGAACGTGCGCCAGGTGGTGGAGGCGGGGGCGGAGTTGGTGGTGGCCGGTTCGGCGATCTTCGCTCAACCCGACCCCCGGGCGGCGGCGCTCGCCCTATGGAAGGCGGCGGGGTACACGAGAGGTTCATGAGGCGGGCCCTGGAGCTCGCGCGGCAGGGCGAGGGCTGCACGCGGCCCAACCCGCTCGTGGGAGCGGTGGTAGTGCGGGACGGGGCGGTGATCGCCGAGGGGTACCACACCCGGTGCGGCGGCCCCCACGCCGAGGCCGTGGCCCTGGAGAAGGCCGGGGACCGGGCCCGGGGGGCCGACCTCTACGTGAACCTGGAGCCCTGTGTTCATCGGGAGAAGAAGACCCCGCCCTGCACCGAGGCCGTCATCGCCTCCGGAATTCGCCGGGTCATCGTGGCCATTCGCGACCCCAACCCCCTTGTGGACGGAAAGGGGATCGCGCGGTTGCGGGCGGCGGGGATCGAGGTCGTGGAGGGGGTGCTCGCCGACGAGGCCCGCCGCCTGAATGAGGTCTTCTTCCACTGGATTCGTAACCGAACTCCATTCGTGGTCCTCAAGCTGGCGATGTCCCTGGACGGGAAGATCGCCACGGCCACAGGCAGGTCCCGGTGGCTGACCGGGCCCGAGGCGCGGCGGCTCGTCCACGCCCTGCGGCGGCGGTACGCAGCGGTGCTGGTCGGGGTGGGGACGGTGCTCGCCGACGACCCGGAGCTCACGGTGCGCGAGGTCCCAGGCCCGCAGCCGCTCAGGATCGTGCTCGATTCTCAGGGGCGGATCCCCCTTGGGGCGAAGGTCCTGTCCCCAGAGGCGAAGACCGTCGTCGCCACCACCGGCCGGATGCCATCTGAGATCGAAGCTCAGCTCCGCGCGAAAGGGGTCGAGGTGTGGCGGCTGCCGGGAGAGGGGGACCGGGTCGACCTGAAGGCGCTCCTGCGCCGGCTGGGGAAGGAGACGGACTCGCTCCTCGTCGAGGGGGGAGCGGAGGTGGCGTGGTCGTTTCTCTCACAGAACCTTGTTCACAAGATCGCGTTCTTCTACGCCCCCTTGATACTCGGCGGACTGGACGCCGTCCCTTCCGTGGGCGGCGACGGTGTGGATGATCCCTCCCAGGCGATCCGCGTTCGCGACCTTGAGATCGAGCGCGTGGGCGACGACTTCCTCGTCACCGGCTACCCAACCCCCTGCTCCGACTGAGTGGGTCTATCCGACATGGATGCCAGCTGGGCCGTTGTGTAGATCACAACCCCGAGGCCCTGGAAGTCGCAGTCGTTCGTCCAGATCGGGGACTCGAGCTTCAGGGCGAGCGCGAGGAGGTCCACGTCGTCTGGGTCACGGCTCCCGATCAGATCCCGGACTTGGGCCATTCTCGCTCCGTAGAAGCTGCGGCGAACGGCGGTGATCGGGAGCAGGCGCAGTGCACCCAGGGCGACCTCCAGGGGGACGTCCGCCTTCTCGGCGAGGGTCAGTGAGTACTGCATGACCTCCTGAAGGGCGTACGCAGCGGTTACGAGCTGCGAGGGCACGGCCCATACGAGGTCGGATGCCTTGCCTCCGACGACGGCGGAGAGGATGACGTTAGCGTCGACGACGAGCTTTGCGGGAAACTTGGAAGTCATCGAGGACGTCCTGTTCCGAGACCCCCTTGCTCGTCAGGCTCTCCCGGATCTTGGCCGCCAGTCCGAGCTGGACCTCGCGGCGGAGCTCAAGCGCGAGGTCGTCTCCGTCCAGGGGGAGGAACACGCCCGCGACCTTGTCCCGGCGCATGACGAGCACCGGGTCACGGCCACGAAGAAGCTTCGTCGCGTGATCCCTCAGTTCCTTCATCCCCACGATGCGCATGGCGGTTATCTTCGCGTAGAGAGGGGCAACTGGCGCCCGTATGTTGCGAGCGCACGACTCGCGGGTTTGGTCATCTCCATAGAGCCGAGATGCCTGACTTGCCGGGTTCTCATCCCTCTGTACCCAGCGTCGGGAGGCGACATGCACGGAACAAGCCCCGACTCCCTAGATCGCTGGCCTGACGGGTGATCCTTGTGGTATAAGTCAGGCGCATGGTGGTATAAGTCAGGCGCATGGCTGAGAAGGCGCTCTTCCGCGACTACCTCGCTCGGCTCACCGCAGTCGCCGCCCAGGGCGATGCGCGCGAGGAGAGCTTCTACGCGCCCCTGGCCGACCTTGTTTCCGCGTGGGCCCAAGCAACGAAGCTCGAGGCCGTCCACGTCACGACGCTCCCGAAATCCACCGAGGCCGGGAACCCCGACTTCCGGGTATGGGACGGCCAGCAGCACATCATCGGTTACATCGAAGCCAAGGCGCCGACGGTGGAGAACCTCGAGCCAATTGCGGAAAGCGAGCAGCTTCAGCGTTACCGAAGAACGTTCCCGAACCTCATCCTCACCAACTTCTTCGAGTTCCGCCTCTACCGCGACGGAGCGCTCGTGGCCGCCGCCCGCCTCGCCCGGCCGTTCGTCGCCACCAAGCTCGGCGCGAGGCCCCCGATCGAACAGGCCGACGAGCTGCAGACGCTTCTTCAGCAGTTCTTTGCCTTCTCCCTCCCCCGCGCGTACAACGCCGAAGAGCTGGCGGTGGCCCTGGCCGTGCGCACCCGGTTCCTCCGCGACCAGGTGGTGGCCGAGGAGCTTGCCCAGGAGCAGACCCGAGGGGGAGGCCACCTCCTGGGTTTCTACGAGGCGTTCCGGAAACACCTCATCGCCGGGCTGACCATGGAGGACTTCGCCGACCTTTACGCCCAAACCCTCACCTACGGCCTGTTTGCGGCCCGCGTGCGGGCCGGAGAGACCTTCACCCGTCGCGCTGCGTTCGACTCCATTCCCCACACCATCGGCATCCTCCGCGACGTGTTCCGCTTCATCTCGCTTGGGGATCTCCCCAAGCCTCTGGAGTGGATCGTCGACGACCTGGCCGAGGTCCTGGCCGTGGCCGATGTGAAGGGGATCCTTCACCAGTTCTTCCACGAGGGCAAAGGGGCCGACCCGATCGTCCACTTCTACGAGACGTTCCTCGCCCAGTACGACCCCGAGGAGCGCGAGCGCCGGGGCGTGTACTACACCCCCGAGCCGGTGGTGTCCTACATCGTCCGCTCCCTTCACCAGATCCTCCAGCAGAGATTCGGGAGACCTGACGGCCTCGCCTCCCCCGGCGTGACCCTCCTCGACCCGGCGGCGGGGACGATGACGTTCGTCGCGAGAGCGGCCCAGGTCGCGGTGGAGGAGTTCGTCTCCAAGTACGGAGAGGCGGGGCGCAAGGAGTTCATCCGCGATCACATCCTGAAGAACTTCTATGCGTTCGAGCTCATGATGGCGCCCTACGCCGTGGGGCACCTCAAGATGGGGTTCTTCCTCGAGGAGTTGGGGTACACCCTCGGCCCCGATGACAGGTTCAAGCTTTACCTCACGAACACCCTGGAGATGGAGGAGCTTGCCGAGAGTCAGCTTCCGGGGTTTGCGTCCCTCGCCCACGAATCCCACCAAGCCGGCGAGGTCAAGCGCGACGTGCCGATCCTCGTGATCCTCGGGAACCCCCCGTACTTCGGCCACTCCGCCAACAAGGGACCGTGGATCCGCGGGCTCATTGAAGACTACAAGCAGGTAGATGGAAAGCCGTTGGGGGAGAAGAACCCTAAGTGGCTCCAGGACGACTACGTGAAATTCCTGCGGTTCGCGGAGTGGAAGATTGCCCAGGCCGGCCAGGGCGTGGTGGGGATGATCACGAACCACGGCTACCTCGACAACCCAACCTTCCGCGGGATGCGCCAGCACCTGATGACCACGTTCGACGAGATCTACGTGCTCGACCTCCACGGGAACTCCCTCAAGAAGGAGATCTGCCCCGACGGCTCCCCAGACGAGAACGTGTTCGACATCCGCCAGGGCGTGGCGATCGCTTTCTTCATAAGGTACGGAGATGGACGCAAGGGTTGAGAACTGGCTGAACTCCGCGCGCTACGACCTCGCTGCCGCGCGGGACATGCTGGCGGCAGGCCGGTTCGTGTACACGGTCTTCTTCGCCCACCTCGCGGTGGAGAAGGCGCTCAAGGCCAGGGTTCAGGAGCAGACGGGAAGGACTCCGCCGCGGATCCACGACCTGATCGTCCTCCTCAAGCGAGCGAGGCTCGACCCCCCATCGGAGCTGCGGGACTTCCTCGGGAAGCTTGCTGGGTCCAGCACAGCCACCCGCTACCCGGCGGACCTCGAAGAGGTCGTGCGTGCCTACCCCCGGGAGGTGGCCGAGGCGTACCTGCGGCAGGCAGAGGAGGCGGTGGAATGGATCGCGAGACAGTTGAAGCCGTGAGGCGATACAAGGAGGAGCTGCGCCGGCTGGGGATCGAGCCGGAGAAGGTGATCGTCTATGGGTCGCGCGCCAAGGGGATCCTCGACAAGGAGAGCGATATTGACGTGGTCGTGATCTCCAAGGACTTCGCACGCATGGGCCTGCGGGAGCGGCTTGAGCTCTTGGGAGTGGCGGCGGCGAGGATCATGGAGCCGGTTCAGGCACTCGGGTACACGTCCGAGGAGTACGCCTCCCTGGGGGAGGGGACGTTCGTGGGCGACGAGGTCAAGCCCGTCGGGATCGAGGCATGACGCGCAAGGAGAGAATGGCCAAGGTGTACCACGCCAACCTGTGGGGCCAGCGCGAGGCGAAGTACTCCTGGCTCAAGGATCACGACTGGAAGACCACCAAGTGGCAGTCCGTGCAGCCAGGACCGGATTTCTACCTGTTCATCCCTCGCGACGAGGCAGCGTTCGCTCAGTACGAGCGGTTTCCCAAGATCATGGATGTGTTCCCAGTTAGCAGCACCGGCATCAAGACCCATCGTGATCACTTCGTGTTCGACTTCGATCGCGAAATCCTCAGGAACCGTATCCGCACGTTCCTGAGCCCGAGCCTCTCCGACAACCTGGCCCGAGAGACGTTTGCCCTCCCGGACAATCGCGACTGGAGACTCTCCGAGAAACGCCGATTGCTCCAGCAAGACAGATGTTGGGAGAAGAAGCTGGTGCCCTGTCTGTACAGACCCTTCGATGCCCGTTGGCTCTTTTACCATCCGCATGCGATCGACTTCGGGCGGGAAGAAGTCATGCGCCACATGCTTGCGGGCGAGAACGTTGCCCTGCATACAGGCCGTGCTGGACAAGTGGTGGGTGGAGGTACTTGGAACCTTGCGTACTGCGCCCAGCACATCGCGGACTTCAACGCCTTCTACCGTGGTGGCATCCTCGTCTTCCCGCTCTACCTCTACCCCGGGGCAGAACAGCGCGGCCCCCTCGCAACACACAGCCCCTCTGAGCGGCGGCCGAACCTGAACCCCGAACTTCTCGCGGCTCTCGCCGCGGCGTATGGGCATGAGCCGTCGCCGGGAGAGATCTTCCACTACGTCTACGCGGTCCTGTACGCCCCGACCTACCGCGAGAAGTACGCCGAGTTCCTGCGGCTCGACTTCCCGCGCATCCCGTTCACCTCCGATCGTGAGCTCTTCAAGAACATGGCCGAGCTGGGGGAACGGCTGGTGGAGCTACATCTCCTCCGATCGCTCGAGCTCGATCCGCCGCTCGCCCAGTTCCAGGGCGAGGGCGACGGCAAGGTGATCGTCTCCGGCAAGAAGGGCCTCCGCTACGACGCTAAGCAGGAGCGCGTGTACATCAATCCGAGCCAGTACTTCGCGCCCGTCCCGCCGGAATGTGGGAGTACCCGATCGGCGGGTACCAGGTGTGCCACAAGTGGCTCAAGGACCGCAAAGACCGCACCCTCACCCTCGACGACATCCGCACCTACTGCCGCATCACCACCGCTCTCTCCAAGACCATCGAGATCCAGGCCGAGATCGATGACCTCTACCCGGGCGTGGAGGAAAGATTCCTTCGCGAGGTGGGGGGTGAGACAGAGCCGTGATCGGACACAGGCGACTCACCTATATGAGTCCCGCACGCGGGTGGACGAAGTCAGGGCATCATGAACACGTCTGATTTCAATACCTGTCTGTTCTTTGGCCGCATTTGGTTGGAGGAGGCATCCCGCATGCTCACAGCCTTGCTCCAACTTCGCGACAAGCTGTCCGCTGAGAGGCCACCTGAGCCCGATCTTCTCCGATCTCGCCCGTTCCTCGAGCACTACGCGTTGACAGCTACGGTAATGGCACGGCGGTTTCTCCGTCGAATCGAACCCCATGTCTCAAGACGTGACCAGCCTGCTCTCCGCGAGTTCCTGGAGGCTACGGAAATGGCCGAGAGAGTTCGTGATGCTCGCGAGCACTCAGACGAGTACTTCCTGGGCAAGGGTCGGTACCAGAACGAGTTCGTCAACAGGTGGGGGCCAGTAGCCTGCGATCTGAGTTCCTCATTGATTGACGAGGAGTATATGTTGGGTGGGATTGCGTCCGTTGAACGACTGCTGGACTCTGTCAGAGCGGCCCTGGCGGCGTTCCCGCCTGAGCGTGCTCCCAGAGAAGAGGGCGCTCCTACTCCATAGGTGACCTATCACTCCGCACTCCGGGGTCAGATGTTGACCTGTCACATCCAGAGCGCGCGACTTATCTTCGGGTTGAGCCGCCCTGGCCGCTGACGACGTTCTGCTCCCCTGCATCCACTGGTCGGGCGGCCGTGCGCGTCCTCGCCTCTAGCAGGTCCGGGCGCGGTCGAACCCGATCACGGACTCGCCGTCGATCCCGATCACCGGCACGCCCTGCTGCCCGGTCTTGCGCATCGTCTCCATCGCCGCCTGGTAGTCGGCGCCACGTCTACCCCGGCGTAGGCGATCCCCCGGCCGTCCAAGTACCGCTTCGCAACCTGGCACCGCATCTTCCTACCAGCACGCGTGGTCGCACGTCGCCTTGACAATCGCTGAGTAAGGACTACCATACTTCGATACTTCCATACTGTGACAGGAAGGGAGGCGATCATGCCGCTGGTCAAGATCACGCGCAGCCGACAGGTCAGCATCCCGAAGGAACTCTGTGAGGAGATGGGGCTTCGGGAGGGCGACTACTTGGAGATCGCCCGCAGCGGCGATCAACTCGTCCTGCGGCCGATGGCCGTGGTGGATCGGGCCAAGGCGGAACTGGCGCAGCTGCTTGAGCCCGTGTGGGAACGGAATAAGGGCGTAGATCCGGCCGCTGTGGAAGCCGACGTTGAGAAGGCCGTGGGCGAGGTCCGCAGCCGTCGGCGATAAGCCTCCGTGGGCGCCGGCCATGATTCGCTTTGTCCCTGACACGAACGTGGTGGTGAGCGCCACCATCGCTCGGGAGGGGGCGCCGGGACGGGTGCTGCGGGCATGGCTGGACGGCAAGGCCGAGCTTGCCACTTCTCGGGTTCTACTGCATGAACTGGAGAGTGTTCTACAGCGTCCTCGGATCCGCGAGTATCAGAAGCTCAACTCTGATGAGGTTTTCAGACTTGTGGAGTTGATCGCAAGAGCGGCCGTGATCGCACCGGGGCGCCGCCGAGTTCGCGTCATCCACGAGGATCCCAGCGACGACTTCGTTCTGAGCGCGGCCCTTGAAACGGACGCGGAGTACATCGTCACCGGGGACCGTCACCTGCTGGCATTGGGCAGCTACCGCGGTATCAGGATCGTGCAACCGGCTGAGTTCCTGGATCTCCTCGAAGCCCGGTGCGGTGGTTGGGGAAAGGCCGTCGCAGCCAAGCTGCGACGCTACACGTTCGCTCTGCGCTGTGGCGCCGAGTTGCGGCCTCTCGGGTCCCGCGTTGCCCCCCGCGGCGTTCTGTGTGCCGGAGGTCGGCGGCCAACGGCTCGTGCTGAGGGGCGGGTGCGGTTCGCGAGAAGGACAGGGTTCGGAGTCTTCCATAGGCTCAGCGAACCGGACGTATACCCCGAATGGGAGCCTCCGTCAACCCAACCGAGCGCGGTCTCGGGTATACTTACCGCTTCGCCATGAAGTTCCGCACTCCCTCGCGCGACGAGATCCTCACCGGACCGGCGCTGGCCACGATGGCCCGCATCGGCGGCCCGGCCATTCTGGGATCGCTCATCTTCACCCTCTACAACCTGGCAGACGCGTTCTGGATCGGGCGGCTCCCCCCGGAGGCCTCCGCGGCGGCGGTGGCCGGGATCCAGGTATCCTGGCCGATCGTGTGGTTTCTCATCTCGTCCATATCCGGGTTTGGCGGGGCGGCGGTAAGCGCGCTCGTGGCCCAGTACGTGGGGGCCGGCCGGCCCAAAGAGGCCAACTACGCCCTGAACCAGCTCCTTTCTCTCTCCGCGGTGTCCGGGATCGTGTTGGGGGTGGCCGGCTACTTCCTGTCCCCGTGGGTCCTCGCCCTCCTCATCGGGGAAGGTACGGTGGCGAGCGCGGCGTCCCTGTACATCCAGATCATCTTCCTTGGGCTTCCCACCATGGTCCTGCCCGGGCTCTTCTATTCCGCCCTCGCTGCCACCGGGGATACCTTAACCCCACTCCTCGTGAACGGGGGCGGAACCCTCCTCAACATGGCCCTCGATCCCCTGCTCGTCCTGGGGTGGGGGCCGGTGCCGCAGATGGGGATCCTCGGCGCCGCTTACGCCACCGTGGCCGCGCAAGGGCTGGTGACGGCCGCGTTCCTCGTGCTTCTTGCGCGGGGGAAGGGCCACCTGCGCCTGGAACCGGCGGCTCTTTTTCCGCGGTGGACCTGGATCGTGAAGGGCCTCCGGATCGGGGTCCCGGCGGCGATCGGCCAGTCGAGCATGGCGTTCGGGTTCGTGATCATGACCGCGGTCATCGGGAGGCTCCCCAATGCCGAGGCGGCCCTGGCCGGGTATGGAATTGGCGATCGGGTGCTGGGGATCCTGTTCATCGTCACCGAGGGGCTCGGCACCGGGCTCACGACGATGGTCGGCCAGGCCCTGGGGGCAGGGGCGATGGACCGGGCCCAGGAGCTCGTGCGCAAGGGACTACGGGCGCTGATCGTGATCCTCGCCGCGGAGGCTGGGCTGTTGTGGCTGATCCGCTACCCGGCCGTGGCGATGTTCATCCCGGGGAGGGAGGACGTGATCGAACTCGGGGCCCGGTTCATCGGGGCATTTGCGGTGAGCATGCCGTTCTTGGGCACGTTCTTCGCGGCGATGGCCATCTACCGGGGTTCCGGGCACAACGTGCCGACGATGGTGCTGGGGGTCGTGCGGCTGTGGGTCCTGCGGATCCCGCTTTCCTACCTTTTTGGGTTCCCGCTTGGGCTTGGGGCGGACGGGGTGTGGTGGGGGATGTCCCTCTCCAACGTGATCGCGGGGCTGATCGCGCTCGGATTCCTCCTCAGCCGCAGCTGGCAGCGGTCGGTGGTGGAGGAGTCCAAGGGGGTTCCGGGCTGAGGGCCTACTTTCGGACAAGCCCGGTCGCCGTGAGGAATAGACACGCCAAAAGGCCACATCGCCAAGGGACAGAAGGGCCGACCCCACGGCCGCCCGGGCCGGACTCGTTCAGCGGAGCTTGCGGATGGTCGCCGGGTCGAGCTTGGACCCCACGGCGATCCCGAGGTGGCGGAACAGGCCGTCCTGCGCCGCGAGCACCCAGCGGTGCCGTTCGGTAACGTCCACCGACTGGGTTCCCATGGCCACCTTCCTGATCGCCACCACGGTCCCGTCGGCGCCGATGATCGCCAGTTCCAGCGGAGCGCGAATCCCCTCCATGTTGTAGGTGGTCCGCACCGTCTGTTCTCGCGGGTGGGCGTAGAGGAGGAGCTTCGCGTCCAGGACCCGCAGCCCGACCCCGCGCAGCCCGGCCGTCCTGGCATCGGCGGTCTCCGCGAGCCGCACGACGAGGAGGGCTGTCGTTCCGTCCGGGTTGGTCACCTGGACCACCGCCGGGGGCATCGCCGCCAGGGCCGCCGGCACATACGCATCCCCGCCCCGGGCGAGGCTGGGGGCCACCCCATATAGGCCCACCAGGAACGCCACCCCGGCCACCAACACCACCAGGGCGGCGAACTTCGCCATCCTCCGCCAGTCCCGCACCATCTCCTGTTCCGGCATCCCGCGGCCTCCTTTTGAAAAGCAATTTAGCTAACTGTACACATAGCTAACAGTGCATGTAGTATAATGGACTGCCGGCTCTCACGTCAAGGGCTGCGATCCCGCAGCCAGCGTGGGAAAACGCACGAGCGGAAGGAGGAACCCGTGCCGGACCGGTATGCAGCCTTCTTCAAGTGTTTCAGCGCGGGATCCCGAAACCGAATGCTCCAGCTGTTGGCCGAGCACGGGGAGCTCGCGGTGGAGGAGATCGCCCGCCGGTTGGGATTGAAGGAGCCCACCGTGTCCCGCCATCTGCAGCTCCTCAGGCTCCACGGACTGGTGAACGTGCGCGCACAGGCCCAGCTTCACTACTACTCCATAAACAAGGAGCGCATCGCCCAACAGATGCGCGCGTTCCTCGACTTCCTTCGGATCCCGGGCGCGTCGCCGTGACCGCCGGGAGCAGGCGAAGAGGCCAGGTCTCGGCCTGTGACCGCGTTTGTCCTTTCCGACGGCGGACGACCTTGCTCACGGTGAAGTGGAGGCCCAGCGCCCGCCCGATCTTGCTCAGCGTATACCCGCGCTCCATCGCAGCCTCGTAGACCCGCAGCATGCCCCTGGCGCCCCTGTGCGTTCAGATCACCGCCGTATACTCCCAGTGTGGCCCGCGCGATCGTGCTCTACGGGTACTTCGGGCACGGGAACCTTGGGGACGAGGCGATCCGGGAGGCGTGGACGGAGCTCCTTGCCCCAGAGTGGACCGTGCGCCCCCTCGCCCCGCCCCGCCTTCCCAGCCGAAGGGCCCCCACCCTCTTCACCGGGGGCATCCTCCAGGACCGCACCTCCCGCCGGTCGCTCCTCTTCTACGCTCTCGCCATCCGGGCCGCCCCGCGGCCGGTGGGGCTCGCCTGCGTGGGGGTGGACGTGCGTTCCCCCCTCTCCCGCCGGGTCCTCCGGGCCGTCCTGCCCAACGTGGACTTCCTCTCCGTGCGCGACCCATTGTCCCGGGAGGCCCTCGCCGGGCTCGGGATCCCCGCCCGAGAAGGCCGCGACCCCGTTCTGGCCCTCCCCCCGGTCTCCCACCGTGGCGGCGGGCCGGTCCTTGTGAACCTGGTCCCCGCGCTCCCCCGCTCGATTCGGGATCGCGCCCTTACCGCGGCCCAGCGGATCGCGGACCGGTTGGAGACCCATCCGTTGGGGCTGGTCTTGGCCCGGGGCGAGGACGAGCGGGCCCTGCCCGAGCTGCCCCTCGTCGTCCCGGCAGGCCCGCGGGAGGCGCTCGACCTCCTCGCCCAGGCTCCTCTTCTGATCGGAACCCGCCTCCACGCCCTGGAGCTCGCCCTCCTTGGCGGGACCCCGTTCCTCGCCGTCCCGTACGCCCCAAAAGTGGAATCCTTCCTCGACTTGGTGGAGAGGGACCTTCCTCGTGCCGTGCCCCGCCTGCCTGAGGATGAGGGACAATGGGAGACGGTGCTCTCGCCCGGGTGGGCGCGGGCCTTGGATCGGACCCGGGAGCGCCTGCAGGAAGAGGCCTGGGAGGGGATCGACGATGTCCGGCGATGGCTACGAGACCTGGCATGAGCCGGTGCTGGTGGCGGAGGCGCTCGCCTTCCTCGCACCCGGCCCGGGAAAGCTCTTCGTCGATGCCACCGTGGGCACCGGCGGCCACGCCGAGGCCCTCCTCGCCCGCGGGGCGGCGGTGGTGGGGGTCGACCGGGATCCGGAAGCGCTCAAGGTCGCCCAGGACCGGCTTTCCCCGTTTGGGGACAGGGTACGCCTCGTGCACGGGGACTTCCGGGACCTCCAGGATATCCTGACCCGACTAAGGGTGGCCAGGGCCGATGGGTTCCTGTTCGACCTCGGGGTCTCCTCCCTCCAGCTGGACCAGCCGGAGCGGGGGTTCTCGTTTCAGGCCGATGGCCCCTTGGACATGCGGATGGACCCCGGGGGAGCCGTCACAGCTGACGACCTCGTGAACCGGCTCCCAGAGCGGGAACTGGCCCGCATCCTTTGGGAATACGGGGAGGAGCGGCACGCCCGGCGGATCGCCCGGGAGGTGGTGCGGGCCCGCCCCATCCGCACCACCGGAGAGCTGGCCCGCCTCGTAGCCCGCCTCTACCCCCCGGGCCATCACCGCATCCACCCCGCAACCCGGACCTTCCAGGCCCTGAGGATCGCCGTGAACGACGAGCTCGCCGCCCTGGAGGCGGGCCTCGCCGCTGCCCTGTCCCGCCTCCGGCCCGGCGGGGTGGTGTGCGCGATCTCGTTCCATTCCCTCGAGGACCGGGTCGTCAAGCACGCCTTCCGCCAGGCAGCCCTGGCCGGCCGGCTGGAGGTCCTCACGAAGAAGCCGATCCAGCCGGGCCCGGACGAGGTGGCCCGGAACCCCCGGGCGCGGTCGGCCAAGCTCCGCGCCGCACGGGTGCCCGAGGTCGCCCCCGGTCTGGTCACCTGTCCCTGAGCCAGAGGCCAGCCTGATCTACCCTTGTTGCGATGCGGCCGGTCGTGCAGGAAGCGGTGGCCCGCCGTGTGCGGGCGAGGGCGATGCCCGCCCTGTGGGCGGACGTTCTGGCCGTGATCGGGGCGGGGATCGTCGTGGCCGGGCTGGTGTTCCTGTACCTGTGGCAGGGAGCCATCCTCGTCCAGCTCCGGACGGAGCGAGCCCAGGCCCTGCTCGCCGTGGAGGAGCTGGAGCGGACCCGGATCTACCTGGAGTACCAACGCGCACGGGCCTACGCCCCGGACGTGATCGCCGCGCGGGCCCGGGAGCTCGGCATGGGCCCGTTCGATGCCAAGCGCACCCGATACCTGACCCTGGACGATGACCAAGGAGGCAAGCATTAAGCGGGCCACGGTCGTGTTCCTCCTCCTGGCGCTGGGGGGGCTGGCCGTGGTGGGGCGCCTGGTTCAACTCCAGGTGGTGGAACACGGGCGGTGGGTGACTGTGGCCCAGTCCGTGCAGGAAGACGTGATCGAACTCCCCGCCCGTCGAGGCACCATCTACGACCGCCACGGCAGTCCGTTGGCTTGTGATGTCCCTGCCTACTCCATCGCCCTCGACGGCTTCCACGTGACCAAACCCGAGCTCCTGGTGGACCTGCTCGTGGAGGAGCTCGGAATGGCGCGCGAGACTGCGACGGACAAGGTGTACCGCGCCGCCTATTTCACGTGGCTCGCTCGGGGCGTGGACCGGGAGGTGGGAGCGCGCTTCCGGCGCCGGACGGTGGAACTGGGCATCCACGGCCTCATGTTCTTCAACACCTGGAAGCGGGTCTACCCCCAGGGACCGCTGGCCCTGGCCGTGTTGGGGGTCGTGGGGGTGGACGGACAGGGACTGGACGGGCTGGAGTATGCTTACGATGAGACGCTGCGGGGGAAACCGCGCCGACTGCGGCTCCTGCGCAGCCGCGATGGCCGGGTGTACGATCTGTGGGAGGAGGATCCCGGATGTCCGGGGAAGGATCTGCACCTCACGCTGGACGCCCGGATCCAGTGGATCTGCGAGCAGGAAGTCACCCAAGGGGTCCAGAAGTACGTGGCGGATCGGGGGTTCGCCCTGGTCATGGATCCCCGCACCGGGGCCATCCTCGCCCTCGCCCAGGCCCCACGGTACGACCTCGACCGTCCTGACCCGAGCCTCCTCCACGCGTGGGCGGTGACGGACGCGTTCGAGCCGGGCTCGACGTTCAAGTCGCTGATCGGGCTGGCCGCGGTGGATCTGGGATTGGTCGGCCCGGAGGACACGTTCTCCGGGGATTCCCCGATCCTCGTGGCCGGGGTCCCCATCCGCAATGCCGAGGGCAAGAGCTACGGGCTCCGCACGTTCAGGGCGGCCATGGCCCAGTCCATCAACACCGTGCTCGTCCAGGTTGCCGGGCGGCTGGGCATCGAGCGGACTTATGCCTACCTCAGCCGGATGGGGTTCGGACGCCCGACCGGGGTGGGCCTGCCCGGGGAGTCCGCGGGCATCCTGCGCCCGCCGGAGCGGTGGACGGAGGTGGACCTGGCCACGGCTTCGTTCGGCCAGGGGGTGGCCGTGACCGGGGTGCAACTGGGGGCGGCGTACTGCGCCCTGGCCAACGGGGGGACCCTGTACCGTCCGTACCTGGTCCAAGGCCCACCTGAGGCGAGGGGGCGGGTGGCTTCGGCGGAGGCGTGCGCGACGATGCGGGAGATCCTGGGGTACGCGGTAAACACGGGCACCGGAAACCTCGCGGCCGTGCCCGGGTTCAAGGTGGGGGGGAAGTCCGGCACCGCCCAGATCGCCCTCCCCGGACGGGGGTACGTCCCAGGCCACGTCACCGCCGCCATGGCCGCCTTCTTCCCGTGGGACAACCCGGAGTACGTGGTGATGGTGGTCTACCAGACGAGCCGCTCCGAGGAGTTCTGGAGCGGCAGCACCGCTGTGCCCACAGTGGGGGCGATCGTGCGGGGGATGGCGGGACTGGGGATCGTGCGCCCTTACGAGGACACCACCGCGCTCGGCCGGTCCGGATAGGTCAAGTAAAGGTGCCCATCCCAGCCCGGCAATGCCCGGGCCACCGTCTCCAGCGCCAGCGCCGGGGTGTTGTTCTCTTGGGAGAGGTGGGCGAGGAGCACCGCCCGGAGGCCATCGCCCCTGAGGAGCGTGAGCGCCCGCCCGGTCTCGTCGTTGGCGAGGTGCCCCTCCGGCCCCAGGATCCGCAGCTTCAAGGGCCACGGATAGGGCCCGGCGAGGAGCATCCCGAGGTCGTGGTTGGCCTCCACCACCAGCACCTGGCATCCCCGGAGCGAGGACAGCACCGCCTCGGTGACCTGGCCGAGGTCGGTGGCGATCCCGACCCGGGCCCCGTCCACCTCAAGCCTCAGTCCCACTGGCTGGGCGGCATCGTGGCTGACCGGGAACGAAAACAGCTTAATCCCCGCGAGTTCCAACCCCGGCTGAAGCGGGGTCCCCGCGATCCCGAGGGCGCGGAGGGTACCTGCACTGGCAGCGATCTCCACCCCCCGGCGGAGGAGCGGCTCCAGCCCGCGCACGTGGTCGGCGTGGTCGTGGGTCACGACCGCCCATCGGAGGCCCTCCAAGGAGAACCCGGCCCGACCCGCCCGCGCCCGCAGGTCCCGCCACGAAAGGCCGGCGTCGACGAGGAGCAGCCCCCGCGGGCCCTCCACGAGGAGGGCGTTCCCCGCCGATCCGCTCCCCAGCGCGCAGACCCTCAACCTTGGTCGCGCCCACGCAGGGCAGTGAGGAGGTCGATGGGCACCGGGAACACGATCGTGGTCGCGTTCTCGGTGGCGATCTCGGACAGGGTCTGCAGATACCGGAGCTGGAGCGCTCCCGCCGACCGCTGCATGATCTCCGCCGCCTCCCGCAGCTTCTCCGCGGCCTGGAGTTCCCCCTCCGCATTGATGATCTTGCTCCGCCGTTCCCGCTCCGCCTCCGCCTGACGGGCGATGGCCCGCTGCATGTCGGTGGGGATCTTGACGTCCTTGATCTCCACCGTGATGACCTTGATCCCCCACGGGTCGGTGTGCTCGTCGATGATCTCCTGGAGCTCGCGGTTGAGCTTCTCCCGCTCGGACAGGATGTCGTCGAGCTCAACCTTCCCGAGCACGGACCTGAGGGTGGTCATGGAGATCTGGCGGGTGGCCTCGATGAAGTCGAGGACCTCGACCACCGCCGCCTGGGGGTCCATGACCCGGAAGTACACGACCGCGTTCACGTTCACCGGCACGTTGTCCCGGGTAATGACCTCCTGGGGCGGCACGTCCAAGGTGATCGTCCTGAGGTCCACCTTCACCATCTTGTCCACGATGGGAATGATGAGGAACAGTCCCGGCCCCTTGGCCCCCACCAACCGCCCGAGGCGGAAGATCACGCCCCGCTCGTACTCTCGCACGATCTTGATGGCGCTGGCGAAGAACAGCAACACCAGCGCCACGATAATCGCAACCGTTGTGCCCATCGTCCCCTCCTTGGTTGTCTGGGCCATCATAGGCGTTTAGGATGGGGCTTGTCAATCGGAAAGGGGGATGGATGCGGGTGCCGATCGTCGCCGCCAACTGGAAGATGCACAAGACAGTGAGCGAGGCCGAGGCGTACCTCAAGCGCCTGGTGGAACTGGTGGGGGAGAAGCCTCCGGTGGAGCTGGTGGTGTTCCCGTCGTTCACCGCCATTCCCATGGCGGGAAGGCTCCTTTCCGGAACGCCCATCGCCTGGGGAGCACAGAACGCCCACCCGGAGCACCAGGGCGCGTTTACCGGGGAGGTGTCCGTGGCCCAGGTGGCCGACCTCGGGGCACGCTTTCTCATCTGCGGCCACTCCGAGCGCCGACACCTGTTTGGCGAAAGCGACGCGTTCGTGGGGGCCAAAGTCCGGGCGGCGTTGGGTCATGGGTTGGTACCCATCCTGTGCGTGGGGGAGACCCTGGACGAGCGGCGGGCCGGCCGGGCGTGGGCGGTGGTGGAACGTCAGCTCGCCGCGGCCTTGGCTGGGGTTGCCCTCGCGGACGGGCGGAACCTGGTGATCGCCTACGAGCCGGTGTGGGCGATCGGCACCGGGGTCCCCGCCCGACCGGAGGACGCCCAGGCGATGGCAGGCCGCATCCGGGCCTGGCTGCAGCAGGCGTTCGGGAAGGTCGCCGAAGGGATCCGCATCCAGTACGGGGGGTCGGTGAAGCCGGGCAACGCCCGGGAGTTCCTGGCGCTCCCCGACATCGACGGGGCCCTGGTGGGCGGGGCGTCCTTGGATCCGGACGAATTTTGGGCCATCGCCCGGGCCGCCTAATCCCAGTCCGAAAGCCGGGGAGATGGCCGCGGGCTCCGTCCGTCACACGAGTTCCGCGAGCAGCCGCAGCCAGTCCAAGAGCAAGCGGGGCATCAGGAAGTGCTCACGCACGTGGGCCTGGCCCTGGCTGCCAAGCTTGTGCCGAAGCTCCGGGTCTTGAAGGAGCTTTACCACCTGCGCCGCCGCCCCGTCGTAGTCCCCTGGCTCCACGAGATACCCGGTCTGGCCATGGATCACCTGGAGCGGGATCCCCCCCACGTTGGTCGCCACCACCGGCGTCCTCTTCCACAGGGCCTCGGACACGGTGAGGCCGAATCCCTCCCGCCGGGAGAGCTGGAGCACCACCGCTGCCGCCTCCTGGAGGGCGTTCACGAGGAGGGCGTCGGTTTGGGTGATGAGGTGCACGTCCTCCATTGCCCCCACCTGCCGCGCTACCTGGGCGAAGATCTCCGGTCCCTCGGGGTCATCGGTGGCCATGTTCCCCACCATCACCAGCCGGCAGTCCACCGCCTCCTTCACCCGCTGGAACACCTGGAGCACCCCGAGCGGGTCCTTCCACTTGTCGAACCGCGACACCTGGAGGAGGATGGGCTTGTCGCGGGGGATCGCGTATTGGTCGAGCTTCCGCCCCACCTCGGCCTCGGAGAGTTCCCGGTTGATCTCGGATAAGGGGTCGATGGCCGGGGGAATGACGTGGGTCTCCACCGCAAGGTCCGGCTTGCGGAACGCCTCCGACGAGACCACCACCGCATCGTAGCGGAGGATGAACGGTTTGAGCGTCTCCCACACCGGCTCATGAGGGGTGGAGAGGTCGATGTGGCACCGCCACACCCACGGGTTCCCTTTTTGCAGATACCGGATCATGGGGAGGGGTTGAGGATCGTGGACGATGATCACGTCGTAGCCAGCGGCGACTGGACTGTACCGGGCGAACGCCTCGTTCACGCGCAGGTAGTTCGCCATGTCCTGCTCATTCAGGGACACGGGCTCCCCCTGGAGGGCGTTGTGGAGCTTCTTCGTGACCTGGAACAGGGAGGGATCGCCGTAGAGAAGGCTCCAGTCGGCGTTGACCCCCACGTCGTTCATCAGTGGGACCAGGGAATGAAGCATCCCCGCCACCCCGCCGCCGTGGAAGGTGGCGTTCACCTCGAGCACCCGCAGCCCGTACAGGGGCCGGGCCGCCTTGAACACGGCCGCCACCAGCTCTTCGCCCACGTGCTGCACATACCGTTCGATGCCAACTGGTTCCATGTGTTGGGGCTAGGGCATAGCCCCGTGTTCACCTCCGATGGCAAGCTGATGAAACCCGTCCGGGACCCCGGCCAACCAGAGCTCGAGGTCGCACCCCTCGCCGGCGACCACGCCCGGACCGCGAAGCCCTTGGTCTTGGCCCCAATAGAATAACTCCACGAAGTTAAGCTACACAAGCACCTGGAGCACCTGGCCGGCGGTGGAAAACCGCGGGAAGTTCAAGGAGGCGGTCTCCCCAGGCATGGGTGCGGAACCCGTGGGGGGGAACTCCTCGTTCCGCCCAGCGAGGAACGGGTCTCTCCGGCGTCCACGGAGATTGGCACCTTAGGCATCGTCATCCCTTGAGGGCTCCGGCGAGGATCCCCCGCACGAAGTACCGCTGCAGCGAGAAGAACACGATCATCGGGACGATCATGGACACGAACGCCGCAGCGGTAAGGAGGTGCCAATCCTGGCCGCGGGACCCCACCAGGTTCGACAGCTGGACTGTGAGCGGGGCGACCCGGGCGAACCCTCCGAGGTACACCAGGCTCACCAGAAGGTCATTCCACACCCACAGGAACTGGAAGATCGCCGCCGAGGCCAAGACCGGCACCGACAGCGGCAGCACCAAGCGCAGGAATGCGGTGAACGGGCTGGCCCCATCGATGAACGCGGACTCGAAGAGCTCCCGAGGCAACGCCCCGAAGAAGTTGCGCAGGAGGTAGATCATCAGGGGGAGCCCATAGCCGGTGTGGGCCAGCCACACCCCGGGGAACGTGCCGGAGAGCTTGAGGGCGTTGAACATCCGGAGCACAGGGATCAGCGTCATTTGAAGGGGGATCACGATGAGGCCGATCACCGTCATCAGGAGGAGCTGGCGCCCGCGGAAGTTCATCCATGCCAGGGCGTACGCGGCCAACGCGGCGATGCCGAGCGTGATCAGCGTGGTGGGCACGGTGATGATGAAGCTGTTGAGGAACGCCCGGCCCATCCCCTCGCGCAGGAGGACCTGACGGTAGTTGGCGAGCGTCCATTGGGTGGCGAACGGGCGGCCGAGCGCGGTCCACCACCCCGAGGCGAGGAGGTCCTGCCGGGGGCGGAACGAGCTCACGAGGAGCCCGAGGGACGGGGTGAGCCAGATCGCGGCCAGGGTGATCACGACAAGATGCACGGGAAGCCGCTTGAGCAACTGGCGCCATCGCCTCATCGCACCGCCTCCTGGGCCCGGAACCGACGGACGTTGATGACGAGGAATGGGATGATCGCCAAGAACAGGATCACGGCGATCGCACTGGCCAAACCATAATTGTAAAAGTAGAACATCTCGTTGTACATGCGGTTGGCGATCACGTCGGTATCGTAGGCGCCGTTCGTCATCACGTACACGATGTCGAACACCTTGAGCACGAACACGATCATCGTCGTGGTGACCACAGCAAGCGTGGATTTGAGGAACGGAATGGTCACGTGGAGGAACACCTGCCACTCGTTGGCCCCATCGATCCGCGCCGCCTCCAGCATCTCCTTGGGGATCCCCTTGTAGGCCGCGGAGAGGATCACCATGCAGAACCCAGTCCACACCCACACCCCGACCGCGATCAGGGCCAGGTTGTTGACCCACGGCCGCTCGATGAGCCATCCAATGGGGTTCCCACCCAGGGCCACCACGATCGCGTTGAGGAGGCCGATTTGAGGGGCGACCGCCGGCCGGAACGTGTACACGAACCGCCAGATCACCCCGGCCGCCACATAGGAGATGGCCATCGGGAGGAAGATCACCGACTTGATCACCGTCTCGTAACGAACGCGGTCGAGCAGCACCGCGAGGAGGAGGCCCATCCCCACGGTGAACAGGGTGAACACGACCAACCACAAGAGGTTGTTGCGAAACGCGATGAGCATGGGCTGAGAGGTGAATGCCTGCACGTAGTTCTGGAAGCCCACGAACACGTCGGACCTGGGGCCGTAGAAGCTAAGGCGGACCGTCTCCGCAGTGGGGTAGATGAGGAACAGGCCCAGCATGAGGAGGGCAGGGGCCAGATACAGCCAGTGGACCCGTCCCATGTTCATACCGGTCCCTCCCTAATCAAGGATACCGGGGCGGGGTGTCCCCCGCCCCGGTCCAGGGGAAAAGGCGATGGACTATGGACCGTAGGCAGCGCGAGCGGCAGCCTCGATGTCCGCCAGCACCCGGTCCAACGGCACTCCCGATACGTAATCGAGGACGCCCTTCCAGAACGCCCCCGACCCTACCGCCGCCGGCATGAGGTCCGAGGCGTCAAACCGGAAGATCTCGGCGCCCTTCAGGATCTCGGCGGCTTCGGCGGTGAGCTTGTCCGGATAGATCCCAGGGTCGACGTTGACGTTGGTGGCGAGCTTCCCCAGCGCCCCGCACCAGATGCCCTGGGCCTCAGGCGAGGCCAGGTACTGGAGGAACGACCGCACCTCCAGGGTATCCCGGAACGCGGAGATGAGGTCCCCGGCCCCGAGGAGCGGCGTCCCCCACTTCGGGTCGATGGGTGGGAACACGAAGAACGCCACATCCCGGTCCAGGTCGAGCTCGGGGTGGGCGCCCGCGATGAAGCTCTTGATGAACGTGGCCTGGCGGTGCAGGTACGCGCCGGCGGGCTTGTCCCACAGGACCGCCGGAGAGTCGCCGAAGTTGATGGACAGGGCCCCGGTGGTCCCGCCGTACACGTAGGCCTCGTTGCGCACGATGGCCCCGAACAGCTCAAACGCCCGCTTCACCGCAGGATGCGTCCACGGGATCTCGTGGTTGACCCACTTGTCGTAGAGCTCGGGCCCGGCGGTGCGGAGCATGATGTCCTCGATCCAGTCCGTGCCCGGCCAGCCGGAAGCCGCTCCCGACTCCAGGCCCACCGCCCACGGGGTCTTACCCCGGGCGGCCAGAGTCTCGGTGATGTACAGGAGCTCGTTCCAGGTATGGGCCGGAGCGAGCCCCTCCGCGTACAGGGCATCGGGGTTGTACCACACGAGGCTTTTGAGATCAGCGGAAATGAAGATCCCGTACACCTTGCCGTCCACGGTGGCGAGGTCAACGAACGCCTTGGGGAACTGGGTCAAGTCCACGATCCCGCCCACAGGGATCAGGGCGCCCCGGGCCACGAACTCCGCCATCTGCCCGGGGTTGGGCATCGCCGCCAGGTCCGGCGGGTTCCCGGCCGCCAGTCGGGTGGCCAGGATCCCCGGGAGCTCACGGCCCACGCTCTCCACCCGCACCGTGATCCCGGTCTTGGCCTGGAATGCAGCCGTCACCTTCTGGAATGCCTCGAGCTCGGCCCCGCTCCACAGGACCATGATCGTCACCGCGCCCTGGGCGAGGCCGGCCACCAATCCGACCAGCAGAAGTCCAACCGCCAATCGCTTAACCATCGGACACCTCCCTGGTTCGTGAGTTGTCATGCCAATTGCTCGTTGGCGTGTGCTCCTGGTCTCACCCCCTTTGGGCCAGAAGTGGCGCTGGGTTAGCGTACAGGTCTCGCACCACGGTGATGGCCGCCCCGAGGGCGGCGGTCGGCCCCCGCGCCCGGGCCGGGGCCACCTCCACCGCGTCCGGGAACTCCCCCTCCAGGGCCTTCTGAACCCGGCGGCGACAGCCCTCGATGAACAAGGGCTCCTGCTCGCCCAGCATCTCGGCGTGGATCACCACCCGTCCCGGGTCGAACAGGGTCACCGCGTGCACCAAGGGGTTGGTGGCCCGATCCACCAAGAGGTCGATCTGTTTGCGGGGGGAAAGGCCGGCCAACTCGCCCGGCTCCACGAACGCCCGGTACAAGGCTCCACCGTGGCCATGAGCGCCAAGGTACACGTTTCCGTCCACCAGTACGCTCGCCCCAATCCGGATGTCCCCGTGCAGTCCGGGCCGGAGGGCGAAGTAGAGGAGGACGTCGTCGTCCCACCCCCCCTGATGGGCCTCGGCCAACGCCATGAGGTGCATGTCGTGGTGGATGCGCACCGGAATAGGAAACTCCCGTTCCAGGATCTGCCGGGCCGGGACCCGGTGCCAGGCGGGCAAGGTCTGGCCCACGAAGTTTGCCGTTCCGTCGGTGAGGAACGCGGGCAGGCCCAACCCGATCCCCGCCACCTTGGGCCAACGAAGGCCGACCTCCTTCGCCCATCGGCGGAGCTCCTCCGCCACATGGCGCAGCACCGTGGCCGGGTTGGCGAGGCCCTCGACGATGAGGCTTTTGGCATGGAGCGCGGTGCCCCACAGGTCGGTGAGGACGAACTCCAGGCGGGGAAGTTCCACGTCCACCCCCAACGCCAGTCTTGCTTCCCCGTGGACGCGGAACACCACGGCCGGGCGGCCGCCCCACGGGGCCCGAGTCCCCCACGGATGCACCAGGTCCAGACGCCGCAGCTCGGCCAGGGCCTTGTCCACCGTGGGGCGGGACAGGCTGAGGTTGACCTCCAGTTCCCGGCGGGTGACCCCAGCTGGGGTCCACGCCGCGCGCAACACGTCGGGCAACGACTTCACCGCCACTTTGGCCAAGATTTTTACAAAACCATTGTAAGAGAGCCGCGGAGCCCCGTCAAGCTGACGGAAAGCGTGGGATGGGTTCTCCTGGTCTGGGCCGGGGCGGTTGAGCGGGATCAGCCCAAGGGATGATCTACGTCATGGAAGGGCGGACTTCTGTTCCCTATCGTTATAGCGTGCGCCAGGAGATACGGTTCGCCGGCTTTGGCGGCCAAGGGATCATCTCCGCCGGCCGCATCACCGGGCAGGCCGCGGTCATCTACGACGGCAAGCACTCCGTCCTCATCCAGTCCTACGGCCCGGAGGCCCGCGGCGGGGCATGCGCGGCCGAGGTCATCGTGTCCGACCGACAGGTGGACTACCCGATGGTGGTCCAGCCGGATGTCGGGGTCATCATGTCCCAAGAAGGCTATGAGAAATACGGCCATGACCTGCGTCCCGGAGGCCTCCTCCTCGTAGACCAAGACCTGGTCCAGCACGAGCCCCGCTCCGATGTACAGGTGGTGGAGGTCCCAGCGACCCGCCTCGCCGAATCCTTGGGCCGCAGGATCGTGGCCAACGTGGTGATGCTCGGGGCGCTCGGGGCGGCATGGCCGGCCGTGTCCCGGGATGCCCTGCTCAAGGCAGTCCTCGCCGCTGTCCCCCCCCATACCCGCGACCTTAATGAGCGGGCATTCGAGGAGGGCTTTCGCTACGTGAAGGAACATGCCCATGAGCGTAAACCGTGATCCGTTATCCGTAAACCGTATTCCGCCGTTTGGGTACCCCCGTTCCGAGGCCACGGGTCACGGATCACCGATCACGGATCACGGATCACGGGTCACGGATTACGGATCACGTTCCAGGATCGGGGTGTTCGTGTGCCACTGCGGCAAGAACATCGCCGGCACGGTGGACGTGGCCCGGGTGAGCGAGGCCCTGGCCCGCCATCCCGGGGTGGTCTACGCCACCCACCACGAGTACATGTGCTCCGAGCCCGGCCAGGAACTCCTCCGGCGGGCGATTCGCGAACATCGCCTCACCGGAGCGGTGGTGGCTGCGTGCTCGCCGTCCATGCACGAGACCACGTTCCGCCGGGCAGCAGCCAGTGCTGGGTTGAACCCGTACCTTGTGGAGATCGCCAACATCCGCGAGCAGTGCTCATGGGTGCACGAGGGCCCAGCGGCCACGGACAAGGCGATCCGGGTGGCCCGGACGATGGTGGAGAAGGTCAAGGGCAACCACCCCCTGACCCCGGTGGAGGTGGGGCACGCCGAAAAATGCCTGGTGGTCGGTGGGGGGATCGCCGGGATCCAGGCCGCCCTGGACGTGGCCGACGCCGGGTTCGAGGTCCTGCTCGTGGAGAAGAGCCCCACGATCGGGGGGCGCATGGCCCAGCTCTCGGAGACGTTCCCCACCCTCGACTGCTCCCAATGCATCCTGACCCCGAAGATGGTGGAGGCCGCCCATCACCCGCGGATCCGGCTCCTCACCTATTCCGAGGTGGAGGAGGTGTCCGGGTTCATCGGGAACTATCACGTCCGCATCCGCAAGAAGCCGACCTATGTGAACCCGGACCGTTGCAACCTGTGCGGGGAGTGCGCCAAGGTCTGCCCGATCCGCGTTCCGAGCGAGTTCGACTGCGGGCTCTCCGAGCGGGCGGCGATCTACATCCCGTTCCCCCAGGCCGTGCCCTCCTCGTACACCCTGGACGAGGGAAGCTGCTTGGGACTCGTGCCGCTCCGGTGCGGGGAGTGCGCCAAGGTCTGCGAGCCCAGGGCCATCGACTTCGACATGCACGAGGAGCTCCTGGAGGAGGACGTGGGGGCAATCATCCTCGCCACCGGGTACGAGCTCTACCCCAAGGAGGCGATGGCCGAGTACGGCCACGGGACGGTTCCCGACGTGATCGACGGCCTCCAGTTCGAGCGGATCCTCTCGGCGTCCGGACCCACCCGGGGCGAGGTGCGGCGGCCGTCCGACGGCCGGGTGCCCAAGGAGGTCGTGTTCATCCAGTGCTCCGGGTCCCGCGACCCCGAGCTCCACAAACCGTACTGCTCGAAGATCTGCTGCATGTACACCGCCAAACACGCCCTGCTTTTCCGTCACGCCGTGCCCGACGGAAAGGCCTACGTGTTCTACATCGACATCCGCGCCGGGGGGAAGGGGTACGAGGAGTTCGTGAACCGAGCGATGGAGGAAGAAGGGATCCTCTACCTTCGCGGCAAGGTGGCCAAGGTGTTCCGCGACGGGGACAAGGTCATGGTGTGGGGGGTGGATACCCTGACCGGAAAGCGGGTCGAGGTGGCGGCGGACCTGGTGGTGCTCGCCCAGGCAGTGGTGCCGACGACCGGGGCGCCGGAGCTCGCCCGCAAGCTGCGGGCCGCGGTGGATGCCCACGGGTTCCTTCAGGAAGCCCACCCCAAGCTGCGGCCGCTGGAGGCGCTCACCGGGGGGATCTTCCTCGCCGGGGCGGCCCACGCCCCTAAGGACATCCCGGAGGCGGTGGCCCAAGGATCAGGGGCAGCGGCAAAGGCGGTGGCGATCCTTTCCGCCCCGGTGCTCACCCATTCCCCGGAGGTGGCGGAGGTGGACGAGGCCCTGTGCTCCGGTTGCCGCATCTGCGCCCCGCAGTGTCCGTACACGGCGATCACCGTGGACGAGGTGGCCCACGTGAACGAGATCCTGTGCGAAGGGTGCGGCACGTGCGTCGCCGCCTGCCCGAGCGGGGCGATGACGATGCGCAACCTCTCCGACGTCCAGGTCCAGAGCATGATCCGCGCCGCCTTGAGCGAGGTCCCCGAGCCCGCGGAGGTGAAGGGTGGCTGAGGCCGGGTTCGAGCCGCGGATCGTGGCGTTTCTCTGTCGATGGTGCGCCGGGGCCGGGGCCGATCTCGCCGGCACCAGCCGCCTCCAGTATCCACCCAACGCGATCCCGATCCGGGTCAACTGCTCGGGCCGGGTCGAGCCGAGCTGGGTCGTGGACGCCCTGCGATCCGGAGCGGACGGCGTGCTGATCGGCGGCTGCCACCCCGGGGACTGCCACTACATGGTGGGGAACTACAAGGCCCGCCGTCGCGTGTACCTCCTCCGCAAGGTGCTCGAGGAGCTCGGGGTGGAGCCGGAGCGGGTGCGCCTGGAATGGGTCTCCGCCACCGAGGGGGCCCGGTTTGCCCGGGTGATGACCGAGTTCGTGGAAGAGTTGCGGAGGCTCGGCCCACTGCAGGGAAATGGACAAGGGTGATGGGCGATGACTGAAAAACTCGAAGGTATGAGCCCTAGAAGTCAAGAAAACTCGCCGCGCACTTCCGATTTGTCACCCGTCACCCATCACCCATCACTGAAGCTCGCCGTGTATTGGACCGGGAGCTGTGGGGGGTGCGACGTCTCGTTTCTCGAGCTGGGGGCGGCGCTCCTCGACGTCCTTTCCAAGGTGGAGATCGTGTTCTGGCCGGCGCTGGTGGACGCGAAGCGCGCCGACGTCGAGGCCCTCCCGGCGGGGGCGATCGACGTCGCCCTCATCAACGGGACCCTACGCACCGAGGAGAACCGGGAGATGGCCGAGCTCCTGCGGGAGAAATCCAAGCTCATCGTGGCCTATGGGGCGTGCGCGCACCTCGGGGGGATCCCGGGGCTGGCCAACCTGTCCCAGCGTGAGGAGATCCTGGCTGCCGTGTTCGGGGATGGGTTCCGGCCGACGCCACCCCCGGGAGGATCGCCGGAGGATGCCCCCCCGGAGCTCCTCGCCGCGGCGCTGCCCCTGTCGGCGGCGGTTCGAGTAGACTACGTCGTCCCCGGCTGTCCTCCCCCGCCGGGGTTGATCTCCCGGACCTTCGACGCCCTCCTCGGGGAGCTGCCACCAACCGGGCACGTGTTCGCCTCCGAGAAGGCCCTGTGCGAGGAGTGCCCTCGTACCAAGGAGGACCGCCGCTTGACGAAGGTCGTCCGTCCCCACGAGCTCCTCCCGGACCCGGAGAAGTGCCTCCTCGATCAGGGGATGATCTGCCTCGGGCCGGTGACGCGGGGCGGGTGCGACGCCGCCTGTCCCAAGGCCGGGATGCCCTGCACCGGCTGCCTCGGCCCCACCCCCAATGCCGGCGACCAAGGGCTGGCGATGCTCTCGGCTCTGGCCTCCCTGGTACGGGCCGGGGAGGAGGGCGAGGCCGCGTTTGCTTCCGAGGACAAGGTCCTCGACGCGATCGTCGACCCGGTGGGGACGTTCCACAAGTACGCCCTCCCCGCGACGTGGAAGGTCCCCTCCTCCCTTCGCGGGGGAGGATCAGGGAGAGGGGGGCGCCCGTGAAGAAGATCGCCATCGACCCCATCACGCGCCTGGAGGGGCATGGGAAGATCCTCCTCTACCTGGACGAGGAGGGAGGCCTCAAGGGGGCGGTGCTCCAGGTGCCGGAGCTGCGGGGGTTCGAGCGGTTCTGCCGCGGCCGTCGGGCCGAGGAGATGCCCCAGATCACCGAGCGCATCTGCGGGGTGTGCCCAGAGGCCCATCATCTCGCCTCCGCCAAGGCCCTCGACGCCGCGTACGGAGCGGAGGTCCCGCGGGCGGCCCGCCTCCAACGGGAGCTCTTCTACAACACCTACATCTTCTCCGATCACCTCCTCCACCTCGTGTTCCTCGGCGGGCCCGATTTGCTCCTCCCCAAGGACACCCCGAAGTCGGAGCGCAACGTGGTCGGGGTGCTCCAGGCGTGGCCCGAGCTGGGGAAAGAGGTGGTCACGGTACGGGCCCGCGCCCAGCGGGTCCTCGAGCTGATCGGGGGGAAGGCCATCCACCCCGTGTTCGCCCTGCCCGGGGGGGTAGCCAAGCCACTTGCGAAGAAGGACCAGGAGGAGATCCAGGGCCATGCACAGGTGATGGTGAAACTGAGCCAGCGGATGGTGGCGTTCTTCCACGAGGAGATGCTGCCGGATCCGGAGCTCCAAAGCCTGCTCCTGGCGGAAGAGACCCGCCTTCCCACCCACTACCTGGGGACGGTGGACGAGGAGGGCGCCCCGAACTTCTACCACGGGAAGGTCCGCGCGGTTTCTGCGGACGGGGACGAGCTGTTTCAACTCGACCCCGTGGGCGCCATGGCCCGGATCGCCGAGCGCGCCGAGCCCTGGACGTACGTGAAGTTCCCGTACCTCAAGGACATCGGCTGGTCTGGGTTTGAAGGCGGCTCCCGATCAGGGATCTACCGGGTGGGACCGCTGGCCCGGCTGAATGTGGCCGAGCGGATGGCCACTCCGCTTGCCCAGGAGGAGTTCGAGCGGTTCCTCGATTTCTTCGGGGAGCGGCCGGTGCACGCCACGTTCGCCTACCACTGGGCGCGCCTCGCGGAGATGGTCCAGGCGGCGGAGGCCGCCGCCGCCCTGGCCCAGGACGAGGGGCTCACCGGGGCGGACGTGCGGGGCAGACTCGGTCAGCCCGGGGAGGGGATCGGCGCCGTGGAGGCGGCCCGAGGGACCCTGTTCCACCATTACCGTCTGAACGAGGAAGGATTGGTGGAGTGGGTGAACCTGATCGTGGCCACCACCCACAACGCCGCCGGGATCGGGCTCTCGGTGAAGCAGATGGCGGAGGCGGTGGTCCGGCAAGGCAACTTGGACCAGGAGCTCCTCAACCGGGTGGAGATGGCGTTCCGAGCCTACGACCCGTGCCTGGCCTGCGCCACCCACTTCCTGCCCGGGGACACGCCCCTCGTGGTGGAGATTTATGATGCGGACGGAAACCCAAAGCATAGGATCGCGCGCTAGGGTGGTGGTGGCCCTGGGCAACCCCGACCGGGGCGACGACGGCGTTGGCCCGGCGGTGATCCGGGAGCTCGGGCCGTGCCCGGAGGCGGAGGTGTGGGAGGCGATCAAGGGGGGCCTCCCCCTGGCCCACGCCCTGGTGGGGTTCCCGCGGGCGCTGATTGTGGATGCGGCCCCGTTCCTGCCGGTGGGGGAGGTGGCCCTGTTCCCCCTCACCCCGGCCCTTTCCCACAGAGGGGGGAGGGGGAGGAGGGAACCCCCCCGTGAGGGGGGAGGATTAGGGGTCGGCTGGCCGCACGGCCTGGGCCTCACACAGGCCCTGGCCGCCCTGCGCGCCGCGGGCCTGGACATCCCCGAGGCCTGGGCGCTGGGGATCGGGATACCCCCGGATCCCCCGTTCCGGCGCGGCTTGTCTCCGGAGGTCCGCCGGGCGGTACCCCGCGCAGTGGCAGAGGTGAGACGATGGCTGATGGGCTGAGGCTTTCCCGGGAGGCACTCGCCGCCCCGTTCGTGGGCAAGGTGGAGGAGCTGTCCGGCCAGAACCTGTCCGCTTGCTACCAGTGCGGCAAGTGCGCCGCAGGGTGCCTGTTCACCGAGCACATGGACGCCCTCCCCAACCAGGTGCTGCGCCGGGTCCAGCTTGGGGATGAGTCGGTGCTCGCCGCCTCCGCCCCGTGGGCGTGCGCCTCTTGCCTGGCGTGCGCGGTGCGGTGCCCGAAGGGGGTGGACGTGGCCCGGGTCATGGAGGCGCTGCGGCTCCTGGCCCTGCGCCGCGGCCTGCCGCACCTCGACCCAAGGGCGACGGCGGGGGTCCCCCAGATCGCCCTGGTGGGGGCGTACAGGAAACTGACCCCATGAAGAGGATCCCTTACTTCCCCGGCTGCGCGATGAAGGATCAGGCCCGAGACTACGAGCGGGCCGCCCAGGCCGCGCTCGCCGCCCTCGGCTGCGAGCTCGTCGAGCTCCCCCGTTGGAACTGCTGCGGCACCGTGTACTCCCTGGCCAACGATGACCTGATGCGCCACGTGGGCCCGGTACGGAACCTGATCCGCGTCCAGGACATGGGCGAGGACCGGGTCCTCACCCTATGCGCGATGTGCTACGGGACGCTCAGGCGGTCGGCCCGGTTCGTGGCCGCCGACCCGGAGCGGCTCTCGCGGATCAACGCGTTCATGAGCGACGAGCACGACTACCGCGGCGGGGTGGAGGTGCTCCACCTCCTTGGGCTCCTACGGGACGTGGTGGGATACGAAAACCTGGCATCCAAGGTGGTCCGCCCCCTCACGGGGGTACGGGCCGCGCCGTACTACGGGTGTACCCTGGTGCGGCCGCGGGAGGTAGGGGTGGACAACCCCGACCAGCCGGAGGTCTTCGAGCGGGTGCTCTCGGCCCTGGGGGCGGAGGTCGCCGAGTTCCCGTACAAGGTGGAGTGCTGCGGGGCGTACTTGACGGTGGGGGCGCCGGCGATCGTGGCGGGGCGGGTGAGGGACATCGTCGCCTCCGCCGCGGCCAATGGGGCGGACCTGATCGTCACCAGTTGTCCGCTCTGTCAGTTCAACCTGGAGGCGCGCCGGCCGGGGATTGGGCCGCGGCTGCCCGTCGCGTACCTGGGCCAGCTCCTGGCGTGGGCCCTAGGGGCGGACGCCTGCCTCCCGCCCGAGGCGGAGGCCCTGATCCAGGGGACCACCCCGGCGGCCGCCGGTGCGCAACAGAGGTGAGGGGATGACCAGAGATCAAGGGATGCTCACCGTGTACATTATGGGCAAGGGGTACCGCGTGCCCGAGGGCCTCACGATCATGAAGGCCATGGAGTACGCTGGGTACCGCCTGGTACGGGGCTGTGGGTGCCGCGGCGGCTACTGCGGGGCCTGCGCCACCGTGTACCGTCTGCCCGGGGATTACCGCCTCTACGCCGATCTCGCTTGCCAGACCACGGTCCAGGACGGCATGTACATCGCTCAACTGCCGTCCACCCCGGCCGAGCGGGCCGACTACCAGCTGTCCCAGGTCGCCCCCCGGGGGGAAGCGCTCCTCGCCCTGTACCCGGAGCTGGCGCGGTGCGTGGCCTGCAACACGTGCACCAGATCCTGCCCCCAGAAGCTGGAGGTGATGGACGCCGTCCAGGCCGCCCTGCGGGGGGATATCCGGCAGGTGGCCGAGCTCACCTTCGACTGCGTCCAGTGCGGCCTGTGTGCCATGCGCTGTCCGGCGGAGATCGCCCACTACCACGTGTGGCAGCTCGCCCGGCGCCTCTGCGGGGCCTACCTCACCCCCCGCGCCCAGCACCTGGCCCGGCGGGTGGCCGAGGTGGAGTCCGGGGCCTTCGACGCTGAGCTGGACCGGCTGATGGGCATGGGCAAGGACGAGTTGGCCAAGGCGTACCAGGCCCGGGACATCGAGCCCTGAGGAGGGAACAGGTGGCCACGTATCCAAAGGAGATGCAGGAATCGATCGTGCAGGTGGAAGCAACGCGCCCCCAACGCATGAAAGCGCGGTTCCCCCGCCTTTCCCTGGCCGAGCAGGAGGCACTCCTCAGGGGATTCCACCCCGACTACAAGGAAGGCGGCAAGCGCCCGCTCCAAGTGGGGCCGTCGCAGGGGGAGCTCGTGCCCCATGAGGTGGCCGACCTCCTCGAGGCCTACCCCCTCCTCGACCCACGGGAGGTGGACCTAAGCAAGGTGGACTACGACGTGGACGTGCTCGTGATCGGGGGCGGCGGGGCGGGAACGGTGGCCGCGCTGTGGGCGTGCGAAGCCGGCATCCCCGCCGACCGCATCCTCATCGCCACCAAGCTCCGCCATGGGGACTCCAACTCGATGATGGCCCAAGGGGGCATCCAGGCCGCGGACAAGCCCCACGACTCCCCGGCCATCCACTACTTGGACGTGATCGGCGGGGGGCACTTCGCGGGCGATCCCAAGCTGGTACGAGCCCTGGTCCAGGACGGCCCGATGATCATCCGCTGGCATGAGGCGCTCGGGGTGATGTACGACAAAGGTCCCGATGGGACGATGATCACCATCCACGGCGGGGGCACGTCTCGAAAGCGCATGCACTCGGCCAAGGACTACACGGGGATGGAGATCATGCGGGTGCTGCGGGACGAGGCGAGGAGCCGGGGGATCCCCGTGCTCGAGTTCTCCCCGGCGGTGGAGCTCCTCACCGATGTCCACGGCCAGGTGGCCGGAGCGGTGCTGTGGAACCTGGAGACGGAGGAGTACCTGATCGTGCGGGCCAAGGCCACCGTGCTCGCCACCGGCGGTTGGGGGCGCCTGCACATCCAGGGCTTCCCCACCACCAACCACTACGGGGCGACCGCCGATGGCCTGGTGCTCGCGTACCGGGTGGGAGCCAAGCTGCGCGACCTGGATTCCGTACAGTACCACCCGACTGGGGCGGCGTATCCGGAGCAGCTCGTGGGCCTGCTCATCACCGAGAAGGTGCGCGGTTTGGACGCCCAGCCAGTGAACAGGGATGGGGAGCTCTTCGTGCACCCGCTTGAGCCGCGGGACGTGGAGTCGGCGGCGTTCATCCGGGAGTGCATGCCCCTGGAGCAAGGTGGGCGGGGCCGGGGGGTGGTGACCCCCACCGGCATGGTCGGGGTGTGGCTGGACACGCCGATGGTGGATATGATCCACGGCAAGGGCACGTTCCAGCGGGCCCTTTCCTCGATCTGGCGGATGTACGTGCGGTTCGACATCGATCCCACCCGCGAGCCGATCCTCGTCTACCCTAGCCTCCACTACCAGAACGGGGGGGTGGCGATCGACGAAAACGGGTGGACAGGGATCCCGGGCCTGTTCGCCGGGGGGGAGGTGGAGGGTGGCGTCCACGGCAAGAATCGGCTGATGGGGAACTCGCTTCTTGACTACAACGTGTTCGGTCGCCGGGCTGGGCTCGCTGCCGCAGCTTGGGCCAAGGATGCCCGCGTGGGCCGCCTGACCCTGGCCCACGTCAAGCGGTACGTGGAACAACTCAAGGCGGCGGCGGTCCCCAAGGAGCGGCGGGCGCCGCTGCTCCTGCCCGATTACCGCGGCGAGCGGGTCCTGGCACGGATGGTGGACCTCCTATGATCGTGGACGAGAAGGCGGTGGCGAAGCGGTGGCGGGTGCCCAAGGGCCACGTGTACGTCCTGGAGGACGTATGCAAAGGGTGCGGGTTCTGCATCGAGTTCTGCCCCCGGAAGGTGCTCGTCCAGGCTGATCACTACAACGCGAAAGGATACCACCCCCCCGAGGTGGTCGACGCCGGGGCGTGCGTGATGTGCGGGTTTTGCGAGCTCATCTGCCCGGATTTCGCCATCTGGACGGAGAAAGGCGAGACAGGCAAGTTGGCGTCGGGGATGAACCCCGACGACGGACGCCCAACCGGGGAAGGCGGTAACGGTGCCAGGTAAGGCGATCCTCTCCGGCGTGCACTTCATGAACGGCGACGAGGCCATCGCCGAGGGGGCGATCGCCGCCGGGTGCCGGTTCTTCGCGGCCTACCCGATCACCCCTCAGTCGGAGATCGCTGAAAGGTTGGCGTGGCGGCTGCCCCGGGTGGGGGGGATGTTCATCCAAATGGAGGACGAGCTAGGGGCGATGGCGGCGGTGGTCGGGGCGGCGTGGGGCGGGGCCAAGGCGATGACGGCCACCTCCGGTCCTGGGTTCTCCCTGATGATGGAGAACATTGGCCTCGCGGTGATGACGGAGACCCCGTGCGTGGTGGTGGACGTGCAGCGGGGCGCCCCCTCGACCGGCCTCCCCACCGCGGTGGGCCAAGGGGACATGATGCAGGCCCGCTGGGGGTCCCACGGCCACTACGAGATCATCGCCCTCTGTCCCGCCTCCCCCCAAGAGGCGTTCGACCTCACCGTGCGGGCGTTTGCCCTCTCCGAGCGGTTCCGGGTTCCCGTCCTGATCATGACCGACGAAGTAGTGGGGCACATGTACGAGCGGGTGGAGATCCCCGCGGAGGTCCCGGAAGCCCCCCGCCGCCGGCCCCAGGTGCCCCCGGACCGCTTTCTCCCCTTTGAGCCCGATCCCGATCTCGTGCCCCCCATGGCCTGTGCCGGGGAAGGGTACCGGATCCACGTCACCGGCCTCACCCACGACGAGCGCGGCTACCCGGACATGTCCGCCGAGGCCCACGACCGCCTGGTGCGGCGCCTGTGCGACAAGATCCTGCGCTTTCGGGACGAGTTCACGGTCTACGAAGCGGTCGACCTCGACGACGCCGAGATCGCCGTGGTCTCCTACGGGATCTCGGCCCGGGTCGCCCATGGGGCGTTGGCCCTGGCCCGCGAGCAGGGGATCAAGGCCGGCATGCTCCGCCTGATCACGGCGTGGCCGTTCCCCGATCCTGTGGTGCGGTCCCTGGCCGATCGGGTCCGGGGGGTCGTGGTGGTGGAGCTGAACTTGGGGCAGATGTCGCGGGAGGTGGAGCGGGTCGTGCGGGGGAAGGTCCCGGTGATCGGGGTCTACCACGCCGGGGGGCGGATCCACACCCCGGAGGAAGTGCTCTCCGGGATCGAGGAGGTGCAGCGATGCCGGTGAAGGCGAAGCCGATCCCCGAGGCGGTGCCCGGGGTGCGACACCCGATGGAGAAGTACCTGCGCACCGACCGCCTTCCCCACATCTGGTGCGCCGGCTGCGGGCTGGGCTCTGCCCTGTCGTGCTTCCTGTACGCGCTCGATGAGCTGGGGTGGGATCCGAACTCGGTGGCGGTGGTGTCCGGGATCGGCTGCACCGGGCGCATCGCCGGCTACGTGCGCCTGGACTCCTACCACACCACCCACGGCCGGGCGATCCCGTTCGCCACCGGGCTTAAACTCGCCAAGCCCGATCTTCACGTGGTCGTGTTCTCCGGGGATGGGGACTTGTTCGCCATTGGCGGCAATCACTTCATCCACGCCGCCCGGCGCAACGTGGATCTCACCATCCTGTGCGTGAACAACTTCAACTACGGGATGACCGGGGGGCAGGTGGGGCCGACGACCCCGCTCGAGGGCTTGACCACCACCACCCCGTACGGGAACTTCGAGCACCCGTTCAACCTCGTGCACCTGGCCGCCTCAGCCGGGGCCAGCTACGTGGCCCGGTGGACGACCCTCGACGGTCGACGACTTCAGCGGGCGATGGTGGAGGCGATGAGGAAGAAGGGGCTTACGTTTGTGGAGATCCTGTCGCCTTGCCCCACCAACTACGGCCGGCGCAACAAGCTCGGGGATGGGCTCGATGAGCTCCGCTACTACGCCAAGCACGCCCTGATCCGCCACGGCGCCGATCCCAAGGAGGCGGAGATCGTCCCTGGACACGACTTCCTCGTGGGGAAGTTCGTGGACGTGGAGAAGCCGACCTACCTCGAGATGTACGAGGCCAAGGTCAGGGAACTGGGAGGGAAGCGATGAAGCTCATAGAGGCGCTGGTCGCGGCGGTGGCCAAGGCGGCCGTGGAGCTACCGCCGGACGTGGTATGGGCGCTTGAGCGGGCCCGGGATCGGGAGGCCGGCCCGGCCCGGGTGCAGCTCGAGGCGATCCTCCGAAACGTCGGGATCGCCCGCGAGGGCCGGGTCCCGATCTGCCAGGACACGGGCACGCTCTCGTTTTTCGTCCGGTTCGGGGTGGGGTTCCCTCATCTTGCGGAGTTGCGGGCGGCGCTTCCCGAGGCGGCGCGGGCGGCCACGAAGGCGGTGCCCCTGCGGCCGAACACGGTCCACCCGCTCACCGGAGGGAACCCCGGGGACAACACCGGCCGGCTCATACCGGCCATCACCTGGGAGCCGGTGGATGGGAACGAAGCAGAGATCCACGTCCTTCCCAAGGGCGGGGGATCGGAGAACTGCTGCGCCCTCCGGATGCTCCCTCCCGGGGTGGGCCTCAGGGGGGTGAAGGAAGCGGTGGTGGAACACGTGGTGGGATGCGGGGGCCTCCCCTGTCCACCCACGGTGGTGGGGGTGGGGATCGGCGGTGGAGCCGACCTCGCCCTCAAGCTCGGGAAGGTGGCCCTCCTCCGCCCGGTGGGGGAGCGCCATCCCGAGCCCCAAGTTGCTGCCCTGGAGGCGGAGCTCGAGGAGCTGATCAACGCCTCCGGGGTGGGTCCGATGGGGCTCGGAGGGAAGACGACCGTGTTGGCCGTCCACGCCGAGTACGCCCACCGGCATCCCGCGTCGCTCCCGCTGGGGATCGTCGTCCAGTGCTGGGCCCACCGCCGCGCCACGGTTCGGGTGCGTCCCGATGGGACGGTAGAGGTGCTATGAATGGCCCGCTGGGCCTTCGGCCACGCGGACAACTTCGGAACGCCGCGGCTAGAAATCCACATAGGAATGGGCCGCGGAGCCTCCGGCTACGCGGAGAGCTTCCGATCCCCGCGGTTCGACGACGTCCCGGCTCAGAGATGGACG
>JACIWI010000132.1 GCA_014361055.1 Candidatus Bipolaricaulota bacterium | reverse complement strand
GAGGTGAGCGGGGTGTGGGTCGTGTCCCTGCGCGACCCTGATTTCCTCCTCGACCTCCTTGGCCAGGCCGGGATTCCACTTCCTCGGTAGCCTCTCCTCCCGACGGGAAGGCCGCCCAGGAACGCCCTGCCGCCAGCTGCAAAGTCCCCTGCCCTCCGCCCAGTCCGCGGTTTGTTCCCCGCGTCAGGGGACACATTGCCTGTGCTTTGGCCGGGCCCTGCCGTAGCCTCCCTTGCCATGGGGTACGTGAAGTTCCTGGGGACGGCAGGGGCCCGGTTCGTGGTCGCCCGGCAGCTCAGGTCCTCCGCGGGCACGTGGATCGAGCTTGGGGGAACCCAGCTCCTCCTTGATCCTGGACCGGGCACCCTCCTCCGGGCCCGCAAAAGCCGTCCGGCCCTCGACCCTAGCGAGCTTTCCGCGATCCTCCTTTCCCACAAGCACCTCGACCACTCCACCGACGTCAACATCCTGATCGAGGCCATGGCCGATGCCGGCCGCACACGGCGCGGGGCCCTCCTCGCCCCGGCCGATGCCCTGGAAGGGGAGGATCCGGTGGTCCTCCGCTACGTCCGCCAGTTTCTGGAGCGCATCGAACTCTGGGACGAGGACGGGACGTACGCGGTGGACAAGGTGGCGATCCGGTCGGTCCGGCACCACCACGGTGAGGTGGAAACCTACGGTCTTCTCGTGGATTCCCCGGAAGGGCGGATCGGGTTCGTGACCGACGCCAAGTTCACCCCCGACCTCCCCGGCCGGTACAGGGGCTGCCAGCTCCTCGTCCTGAACGTGGTGCGGCGGGAGTGGAGCCCGGACGTGGACCACCTCTCCCTCCCTGAGGCGGTGGAGATCGTCCAGGAGGTGAGGCCCAACCTCGCCGTGCTCACCCACTTCGGGATGACCATGCTCCGGGGGAAGCCATGGGAGCTCGCGGCGGAGCTCACGGAGAAGCTCGGGATCAAGGTGGTCGCCGCTGCGGATGGCCTCACCGTGGACGCTGGGGAGTGGCGCTAGTCCCGGTGCCGGCGCTTCATCGTGTACAGCATCTCGTCCGCCCGCCGGAGGAGGTCCTCCACCGAGGCCGCGGGCGCTTCCCCTGGGCGCCACACCGCTGCCCCCAGGCTGAGGGTGGCCCGGGGCTCCTCGGGCATCCCCGCCAGGGCCTGGGTGACGCGGGCCATCGCCTCCTCCGCCCCCGCCTCGTCCGTCTCCGGCAGCACCACCACGAACTCCTCGCCTCCGTAGCGCACCACGTAGTCCGAGGCGCGGACCGTGGATTGGAGCACCCTGGCCACCCGCTGGAGCACCTGGTCGCCCGCGACGTGGCCGTACCGGTCGTTGATGGCCTTGAAGGAGTCCACGTCCCCCATGATGAGGGCCAACGGCCGCCCGTAGCGGCGGGCCCGCTCCAGCTCCTGGGCGAGCGCCTCGGATAGGAACCGGCGGTTGTAGAGGCCGGTGAGGGGGTCGCGGATCGCCTGCTCCCGGAGCTCGGCGGCGAGCCTAAGGTGGGCGATGACCTCCCGCACGTGGCCGGCCAGGATCTCGGTGAGCATCACGTCCTCTGCGGTGAACGCGTCGGGCCGGGACGCCACGGCCTGGAACACCCCAATGTCCCCGATGGGCACGGACAGGAACGACCGGAAACTTGGGCTGGTGGGCCTGGCGTTGGGGAACGCCTCCACGTTGCCCCACAGGCTTTTTCCCTCGGCCAGGGTTTTCCACCCGATCCCCTCCCCGCGGGGGACGGGCCGGGACAGCCCCCGGGCGAGGTCGGAGATCGCCACCGGCACGAGGTGGTCCCCGTCCACGAGGTCGACCCCGCACACAGCAAACCCCAGGATGTGGGCCGCGTCCTCCACCAGCATGGTGCAGGCTTCGTCCACGGTTTGGCAGCGCTGAAGGCGCAGGACGGCCTTGTGAAGAGCGGATAGCTTCTCCACGCGTTCCCGGATCTGTTCTTCGAGATCCTTGCGGGCGGTGATGTCCCGGTTCACGGACAGGGTGGCCTTCTGCCCCCGGTACTCGAACAGGACCACCGCGCACTCCGTCCAATAGAAGGTGCCGTCCTTGCGCCGCTTCTTCTCCTCGAACACCACTGTCTCCCCCCGCTCGAGGCGCTCGTTGGCCGTCGCGTAGGTGATGGCCGGTTCCCCGGCGGCGAGGTCGCGCATGATGTTGAGCCCGATGAGTTCGTCCCGGGAGTAGCCGGACTGGCGGAAGGCGGCGGGGTTGGCCTCAAGGATCGTCCCGTCGAACGCGGTGATGTACACGGCATCGGCCAGCCGTTCGAACAGGAGCCGGAAAAGATGCTCCCTTTCCGCAAGAAGCTCCCGCTTCCGCGCCAAGCTCACGGCGAGGGCGATCTCCTCCCACACCAGCTCCAGGCGGGAAAAGTCCTCAGGGGAAAACGCGTCCGGATCGTCCCGGTTGTCCAAATTGAGGTACCCGATGACCTGCCCCTCCTGGGCGATGGGGAGGGTGAGGAACACCGCCACGGGGCCGGCCTCTGCCAGGAGCCGCCCAAGCTCCTCCCCGAGCTGGTCCCGGCTTAAGGCGAGGGGGTTGCGGACGATGGCCGGCCGGTCATGAAACAGGCTGCGCTGGATGATCTTGTCCTTGGGGATCCGGATCCGGGCGAGCTTCTCCATGTCCCACCCCACCGCGGCCCGGAACTCGAACACCCCGGTCTCGTCGTTGAGGACGAGGAGGGACCCGGTCTGGGCTCCGGGGACCACGGAGATCGCGTACCGCAGGACGGCCTCGGCCACGGCGGCCAAGGTATGGCCGCGGTTCAGGTCGCGCAGGAACTGAAGAAGCTGCCCAAGCTCGGTACCCCCCC
>JACIWI010000131.1 GCA_014361055.1 Candidatus Bipolaricaulota bacterium | reverse complement strand
TCCCGACGCGCACCATGTTCAGCGGGGGCGCGGTGGCCTCGTCGAACGCCAGGGCCGCCGCGGAGTTGGCGAGGTGCCGCCAGGGGACGGTCCCCCCCCGGCTCTCCCATTCCGCGAGGAGGTTGCGGAACCACCACACCTGGGCCCGCGTGAACAGGAGGTCGTCCTGGGAGCAGCTGTTGGCCGAGGAGAGGTGGGAGTAGATGCCGGTCACCTCCACCCGCTTGGGGTTCAGGGCCGCCAGGGCGCGGTCCACCTCCTCCGGGAGAAGGCCGAACCGGCCCATTCCGGTGTCCACCTCGATGTGGACGAGGGCTGGCCGCCCAGCCCGGGACGCCGCGGCCTCGATCTCGGGGATCATCCCGACGTCCCCGAGGGGGATGTGGAACCCCTCCCGCACGGCCTGGACGAGCGCGGGTCCCACCGGAGGGGTCATGATGAACACCGGCTCCGTGAACCCGGCCCGGCGCAGGGCGCGGGCCTCGGTCACGTACGCCACGCCGAACCAGTCCGCGATCCCCTGGGCAGCGCGGGCCACCGCGAGGAGGCCGTGGCCGTAGGCGTCCTCCTTGACCACCAGCATCATTGCCACCCGGTGGGGCAGCCACCCCCGTAGCCGCTCCAGGTTCCCCCGCAGGGCGCGCCTGTCCACCTCGGCGTGGACCATGGTGGCCTATTCCACGCCCACTTCCCCTCCCTGCCAACCACCTCCGTCCCCGGGGGATGGGACAACCGCCGGTATAATCCCGGTCCGCGATGGCATCGGTGCGCAAGAGGATCCACGTTGCGGGTACCGTCCAAGGGGTGGGGTTCCGCCCGTTCGTGTACCGCATCGCCCTCCGCCATGGCCTCTCCGGGCACGTGCGCAACCTGGGGGATGCGGGGGTGGAGATCGAGGCCGAGGGCCCCCCGGAGGCGGTGGCCGGGTTCCTCCTCTCGTTGCGGGAGGAGGCGCCGCCCCTGGCGGAGGTGGCCTCCCTCGCCGTGGAGGACCTGCCCCCGTTGGGGACGAGGGACTTCCGCATCCTCCCGTCCCGGGATGGGGGTGAGGGAACGGGGATGATCCCCCCGGACGTCGCCACCTGCCCTTCGTGCCTTGGGGATATCGATGCCCCCGAGAGCCGCTACCACGGGTATTGGGCCACGAGCTGCACCGACTGTGGCCCCCGGTTCACGGTGGTGGAGGCCCTCCCCTACGACCGGCCCCGCACCTCCATGCGCGACTTCCCGATGTGCGCGGACTGCGCAAAGGAGTACACCGACCCCCTGGACCGCCGCCACCACGCCCAGACCATCGCCTGTCCCCGCTGTGGGCCGCACCTGGTCTACGTGGAAGGAGCGAGGGAAATGCCGGGGGACCCTCTGGACCTGGCGGTGGAGGCGCTCCAGGCCGGGAAGGTCGTGGCCATCAAGGGCCTCGGCGGGACCCACCTCGCCTGCGACGCGACGCGGGAGGAGATGGTGGCCGAGCTCCGCCGCAGGCTCGGCCGGCCCGGACAGCCATTCGCCGTCATGGCCCGCGCGGACCTGGTGGAGCGGTTCGCCGAGCCGAGCGAGGAGGAGTGGGCGCTCCTCTGCTCCCCACGGCGACCGATCGTGGTCCTCCCCCACCGGCCGGGGTACCTCGCCCCGTCGGTCGCCCCGGGTCTCCACACGGTGGGGACGATGCTCCCCTACACCGGTCTCCACCACCTGCTCCTTCGAGAGCTTTCGTTCCCGCTGGTGATGACGAGCGCCAACTTCCCTGGCCGGCCGATGCTCACCGAGAACGAGCGGATCCTCGGCAAGCTTCACGAGGTGGCCGACGCCTTTCTCCTCCACAACCGGCGCATCGTCGCCCGCTGTGACGATTCGGTGGTGCGCATCGCCGCCGGGGCTCCGGTCTTCCTCCGTCGCTCCCGGGGGTGGGTGCCCGAGCCGATCCCCCTCGACCTCGGCGCGGAGCCTCTCCTCGCCTTGGGGGGCGACCTCAACGTGACCTGCGCCATCTACCATCGGGGCAAGGTCTACCTCTCCCAGCACATCGGGAACACCGAGCACCTCGATACCCAGGAGTTTCTGCGCCAGGCGCTCCGTCACCTCCTGCATCTGGTGGGGGCTCCCTTCCCCAGGCGGATCGCGTGCGACCTCCACCCCGGGTTTGCCACGGGCCGCCTCGCCCGCGAGCTCGGGGAGGCGATCCCGGTCCAGCACCACGTGGCCCATGTCGCCGGCCTCGCTGCGGAGTGGGGCGTGTCGGAGGTGGTGGGGCTGGCCCTCGACGGGTACGGGTACGGCGAGGACGGCCAGGCGTGGGGCGGGGAGGTCATCGTCTGGCGACAGGGGACGGCAGTGCGAGCCGGTTCGCTTACCCCGGTGCCGATGCCCGGCGGCGACCTCGCCACCCTCCGGCCGGGGCGGATGGCGGCGAGCTACCTCCTCGCCGCGGGCCACGACCCCCAGGAGTCCGGGCTCTCCCCCCGGGAGCTGGCGGCGGTGCGGCTCCAGATCGAGCGCCGGGTGAACTGCCCCCTCACCACCAGCGCCGGCCGGTTCCTGGACGCGGTGGCGGCCTGGCTCGGGATCTGCGAAGAACGGACCTATGAGGGGGAGCCGGCGATGAGGCTCGAAGCCGCCGCGGCCCGGGGCAGGGCCCTTCCACTGGAGCCCCTGATTCGTAGCGGGGACGAAAGGCCCGTCCTCGACACGGTGGCCATCTTCCGCAGGTTGCATGAGCTAAGGGAGGAGGGGGCAAGGCCGGAGGACCTGGCGGCCACGGCCCAAGATGCCCTGGGGCGGGGGCTGGCCCGGATGGCCGTCGCGGTAGCCCGGGAGGAGGGGATCCCCGCGGTGGGCCTCACCGGGGGCGTTGCCGTCAACGACGCCATCGCCCGTGCCGTGCGGGCGGAGGTGGAGAAGGCCGGCCTCCGGTTCCTCGCCCACCGCAAGGTTCCGCCCGGGGACGGGGGCCTCTCGTTTGGCCAGCTCGCGGTCGCCGCCTGGCTCCGGTAACCTTGCGGCCATGGACGCCCGGTGGCTCGTGGTGGGGCTTGCCATCGTGCTAGTGGCGGCCTTCCTGTTCCAGCCTAAAGAAGGCCGTCCCGGGGAGGGCACGTTTCCCATCGTCGGCCGGCCGGCCCCGGGGTTCGCCCTGCCCGGGCTTGAGCAAGGGTTCGCTACCTCCGAGCACCGTGGTCGACCGATGGTCCTCGCGTTCTGGACCACCTGGTGCGGGGCGTGCAAGCATGACCTCGCGATCCTGGAGGAGTTCCATCGGCGGTACGGGGACCGCGTGGTGGTGGTCGGCATCTGCCCGGAACGGTGGGGGGAGGTGCCGGAGATCGCCGCCCGTTACGGGATCACGTTCCCCATCCTGTTCGACCCCGGGGCCGGGGTGACCCGGGCCTACCAGCTCTCGGAGAACCTGCGCTACCCGTTCACCGTGTTCGTGGACGCCCGCGGCGAGGTGAGCGGGGTGTGGGTCGTGTCCCTGCGCGACCCTGATTTCCTCCTCGACCTCCTTGGCCAGG
>JACIWI010000130.1 GCA_014361055.1 Candidatus Bipolaricaulota bacterium | reverse complement strand
GCCAAACCGCGCCTCATCGCCCGCCTGCCGGTAATGTTGTTGAAGATCGGGGACTTGCCGGGCACCACCCTGGAGTTCGAAGAGCATCCCTGGAACGGCCGGGTCCTGATCGACTCCGTGGGCCAGGTGATCGACGTGAACCGGCCGTTCATGGTGGGGTACGACTTCACCGGCTGCAGTAGCCCGGCTGAGATGTTCGAAAAGGCCCTGCGGCTTGAGGCAGAGGGCATCCTGTCCTCTCTTGTTACGGCACGGGATGGGTTCATCGAGGCGCTCCAGGCCATCCATGACCGGGTTTCCGCCGGGGGGAGGATCGTGACCACCGGAGCGGGGGCATCGGCGCTAGTGGCCGAGGAGATCGCCGGCCAGTGCTACGAGACGGGCGTACCCTGCCTGTGCATCACCAACAACATGGCCCAGGCGCTGCCGGTATCGTTCGCCAAGGGCACCGCCGAGGAGGAAGGGGGCCTTGCCCGGTACATCGCCGATTCCGTTGGCGCGCATGATGTGCTCATTGGGATCTCCGCCTCCGGTGGAACTGGGTTCGTCTACGAGGCCTTGCGCCTGGCCCGGCTCAAGGGGGCTCTGGCCGTGGCCATCACCGAGAACCGGGACACTCCGCTTGGGAAGAACGCGGATGTGGTCATCAAGAGCAACGCCAAGCCCGAGGGCCCATCCAGCACGCGCATCCAAACCGCGCACCTTGCGATCGGCCATGCTCTCGTGTGCATCCTCGCCGCCCTCCGCGGGGTCACCGCTGAAGACTCCATTTGCTACATGCTGCCCGAGCACATCGCCACCAAGAAGATGGGAATCAAGTGAAGCACCGGTCATTGCCCGTTTCACCGTGGGGTGACAGAACTCGATCCAGGCGGAAGTGTCCACCAGGACCTTGGCCGTCACTGCTCCTCCCGCAGTCGCCGCAGCTCGTCTTGGGTCAGCTCAGGGCGGATGTGACCTCATGCTTGGGCATGGCTTGCTGGACGGGGTTTGGACGAGGGTGCGCGGGCTCTGTTGGCCTATAATGGCGGACCTGAGGAAGGAGGGGGAATGGAGCTCAAGGTGGTGCGGATCGAGAAGCCGGATGAGGTGAACCTGATCCTGGGGCAGGCCCACTTCATCAAGACCGTGGAGGACCTGCACGAGGCGATGGTGTGCGCGGTCCCGGGGGCCAAGTTCGGGGTTGCGTTCTGCGAGTCGTCCGGCCCGGCGCTTGTGCGCTGGTCGGGGACCGACCCCGAGCTCGCCGCGCTCGCCAAGAAGAACGCCCTAGCCCTCTCCTGCGGCCACGTGTTCCTCATCCTCATGCGCGGGATGTACCCGATCAACGTGCTGAACGCGATCAAGACCGTGCCCGAGGTGTGCCGGATCTTCTGCGCCACCGCCAACCCGGTGGAGGCCATCGTGGCCGAGACCGAGCAAGGCCGGGGTGTTCTCGGAGTGGTGGATGGGGTTAAAACCAAGGGTGTGGAAGGGGAGAAGGACCGGGAGGAGCGGAAGGCGCTGCTGCGCCGGATGGGGTACAAGTTGTGAGACTGTGTCGGGGATGAACCCCAACCTTGGCGTCGGGGATAAACCCCGACGCTACGGACCGGGAAGGGTTCTGTAGCGTCGTCCTTTTTGGCAGACGTTGTCGGCCTGCATGGCCGACGGCGGGGATG
>JACIWI010000013.1 GCA_014361055.1 Candidatus Bipolaricaulota bacterium | reverse complement strand
CCAGACCCGGACAACGGGGAGTCGTTCTTCTCCACCCCCGAGACCTCGTCGCTGACACTTCTCCCTCCCGAACTCTCACCAGTCCGGCCTGGGGCGACCATTGCGACCGAGTCCGTTCACTACCTTGATCCGGACTTGACGGGAGGAAAGAGACCGTGACTTAACTCGCCTCATTGAGGTGCGACGGCAGCCGGTCGCGCCCTATCTGATCCGAATGGCTCGGTGATCGTCCGGCGGACGTCGAAGCCCGGAACGGGGCGCCTCGCCTGGATTAGAAGAGGGAGTACATAGTGTCCATACCGGGGGAGATGCTCTATCTCCCCCGGTTCTATTGTCCGAACCTACGGACGGCTGAAACTATCAACCATCCTCCGCGTGTCTGTGCCGGCCGCCCTCGCCTGGCAAGGGGGCCAAAACGTGGGAGTTCTGAGAGTCTCCAAGATCGAGGTACCCCTCAGAAGTAGAACTCTGCGGACAGAAGGTAAGTGAAACCAAGCGGCCCAGCGACCCAAGCTGCGTCAATCGTGACCCCTAAGACCTGCACGCCGATACCGAAGGTGAGCTGGGCCGGTACCTGCGCCGACGCAAAGTCCAACCCGGTTATCCCGGTGCGGATCACCACGGCCTCCAACCATAGTTCACCACCTAACCGACTGCTAATCTGAAGTGCACGAGCCAGATATTCCTCTTCCCCTGGGTACGGCGGCCGCCGCAGGGCTACCTCCAGATCGGCAGCACAGCGCCAAGGGCCAAAAGGACCGGCGAACGTCAGCGCCATGCCCAGCCGGGTCACCCAAGCTGCATGGTCGATCGCCGGATACCCAAGGCCATCCCAGCGAATCGTGGTCCATCCGATGTCCGAAGACACAAGGGCCACACACAGCTGCGCATCCCGTACCTGTAATCGATAAAGCCCCCCTGCGTCGAACCCAATCCCCCGCGCACTCTGCCCTCTGCCAACGAAGCTGTAGAGCTTTCCGGTGATACCTAACGAGAAGGGCCCCACACCGCCGGCCCCCGATACGAAGTAAGCGTCGTACATCTCCGAGTGCACAATCAGGATCCCACCCCCGACTCCCACAGTCCCCAGCGTACCGCCCAAGTACTGAAACTCCGATAGCCCACCGAAACGGCTCTCGTATCCCCCACCTAGCCGCGTGCTGGGGGTCTGCACAAGCGCGGCAGGATTCCAGTAGGCGCCGGTCACGCCCTCAGCAATGGCGGTGAACGCCCCACCCATCCCCCGCGCGTGAACACCCACGCCTTCCCTCAGGAAATGTGCTGCATCCCCTGCCCCCGGCGCTTGGGGCGATGCCACCATAGGCACGCCTAACACCATAAGTAAAGCGACAACC
>JACIWI010000129.1:2321-14789 GCA_014361055.1 Candidatus Bipolaricaulota bacterium | reverse complement strand
CCCGGCCCTGGGTGAGGGACTTCAGGTCCAGGGCGTAGGACAGGGTTTCCGCCATCGGGATCTCTGCCCGGATCACGGTGCGCCCGGCCTCGGATTCCATCCCCAGAATCCGCCCCCGCCGCGAGGTGAGGTCGGAGATGATGTCCCCGGTGAACGCGTCGGGGGTGGTCACGGCGAGGAGCATCACCGGCTCCAGCAAGGCCGGCTCCGCTTTCTCCGCCGCCAGCTTGAACGCGGTCCGGGCAGCGATCTTGAAGGAGAGCTCGGAGGAGTCCACCTCGTGGTACATCCCGTAGAACACAGCGGCCTTCACGTCCACCACCGGGAACCCGGCGAGCACGCCCTCCTCCATCGCCTCCCGCACCCCCTTCTCCACCCCGGGGATGAACTGCTGGGGGATCACCCCGCCCTTGGTCTCGTCCGCAAACTCGAACCCGCTCCCGCGGGGCAGGGGCTCGATCCGAAGATGCACCTCCCCGAACTGGCCGTGCCCGCCGGTCTGCTTCTTGTGCCGGTATTGGGCGGTGGACGTCTTGCGGATCGTCTCCCGGTACGGGATCTTGGGGACCCGGAACTGCACCTCCACCCCGTACCGGGTGCGCAGGCGCTCCGCGAGCACGTCGAGCTGCACGTCGCCCATCCCCGACACGAGGGCCTCCTTGGTCACCGGGTCCCGTTGGTAGCTCAGCGTGGCCTTGATCGCCACCAAGTCCCGCAGGACCATGCTCATCTTCTCCTCGTCCGCTTGGGACTTGGGGGCCACGGCCCGGGTGAACACGGGCTTGGGGAACGGGATCGGGGGCTCCACTTCCCCGTCCGGAGCCGCGGAGAGCGTGGTCCCCAGGGTCAGGCCCTCCAGCTTGCCGAGCGCCACGATGTCCCCGGCCCCAGCCTGGCCGGTCTTCTCCAGCTTCGTCCCGCTGAACCCGTACACATCGCGGACCTGAAGCTTATCCTTGGTGGCGAGGTTGAACAGGGTGTCCCCCTCGCGCACCGCCCCGGCGAGGACCTTGGCGTAGCCCAGTCGGCCGAGGTAGGGGTCGATGGCCAGGGAGAACACGCGCAGGCGGGCAGCGGCCCCGTCCGTGTTCTCCGGGACCAAGGTGAGCACCGTGTCCACCAGCTCCTTCACCCCCTGGCCGGTCTGGGCCGAACCCCACAGCACGGGGATGAGGCGACCTTGCCCCACCCCAGCCCGCATGGCGGAAAGCGCCTCGTCGCGGGACAGCGGCTCGTCGGCCAGGACCTTCTCCAGCAAAGCATCGTCGAAGGTCGCGATCTCCTCGATGAGCTCGGTGCGGAGCGGACCGGCCTGGGCAGCGGCATCCGCCGGCACGCCTCCCTTGCCGGAGAACGCGGTCGGCTGGCCGGTGAGGAGGTCGACGAGCCCCAAGAACTTGTCCCCATCACGAACCGGGAGCTGGAGGGCGCAGAACTTCCCGTCCAGGTTGTGCCGCAGCTCGTCCAGCACCTTCTCCGGATCGACATGGGGCTTGTCGAGCATGTTCACGAACACCACCGCCGGCCGGTTCAAGCGGTGGCGGATCGCCCACGCCTGCTCGGTCACCACCTCCACCGGTTTCTCCGCGTTCACCACCACCACCGCGAGGTCGGCGGCATCCAACCCCTTGTAGATCTCCTCCACGAACTCCCCCAGGCCGGGGGTGACGATGAGGTTAAGCTTTTTGTCTTTCCAGGTACAGGAGCCGACGGAGAGGTCGATGGAAAGACCGCGGTTCTTCTCCTCCGGTGTGCGGTCGAACGCGACCTCGCCTTGCACCCCGGCAGTGCGGACGATGACCTCCGCAAGCGCGGTCTTCCCAGAGCCGGAGTGACCGACGAAACATACGCTGTAGGCCTGCCTCATCCAGATCACCTCAAAGGTTGCTTGAAAACGCGGCGGCAGTATATCCTAGGGGGAGAAGGGCGACAAAGGAGGGCCGATGTGGTTCCGTCGCGGTCGGGTGGTCAAAGTCCGGGGGCTGGTAGCGGAGCACCTGAACCTGGTGGAGGAGGCGGTGGCGTCGATGGCCCGCGGGGTCCGCGCCTACCTGGATGGCCGGCCATGGGAGGAGGTGGAAGAACTGGCGGTGGAGACCCACCGCCGGGAGGCCCGGGCCGATGACGTGCGGCGGGAGACGGAGCTCGTCCTGGTGCGCGGAGCCCTCCTCGCCGGCACGCGCAAGAACCTCCTGGACATCGTGGAAGGGGTGGACCGACTGGCCAACGCCGCGGAGGCAGCGATGGACTTCCTCGTGCTGCAGCGGATCAAGCTTCCCGAGCTCCTCCATCCCCTGATCCGGGAGATCGTGGACACCATCCAGGACCAGATGGTGGACCTCAAGGCGGCGGTGACCGGGCTCCTCGACGGCGCCCCGGACACGATGAAGCGCGCCGCGGAAGTGGACCGCAAGGAGAGCCGGGTGGACGAGTTCCAGCGCCGGGCGATCATGCGCCTGTTCGCGACCGAACTGCCCTTGGCGGAGAAGATCTTGGCCCGGGAGTTCGTGGAAAGGCTTGTGGAGTTCGCGGACCGGGCCGAGGACGTGTCGGATCTGGTGATCATGGCCGTCGCTGTGCAGCAACCGTAAAGGAGGAAGATGCACACCTCAGCGTTGAGGAAGGGCATGGCCGTGCGGGGAGCGGGGGTCCTGGTCCTCGCCGTGGCGCTTTGGGCCGCGGGCCAACCCTGGCCTGCCCTGGGCCCATGGGCGGCGGCCGTAGGGCCGACCGAGGCTGTGGTGTCCTGGCAGGCTGCCGAGCCGGGGATGGGGACGATTTGGTATGCCGAAGCCTCGGCGTACCCCGCGGGCGCGCTGAGCGTGGCCGTGGAGGCCCCGGCGGCGCTCCAACAGGTGCGATTGAGCGGCCTCGCCCCCGGGGTTCGGTACGTGTACCGAGTGGTGCTGACGAGCGGTGCGGAGAGCCCGGTGGCGTCGTTCACCACCCCGCCGGAGCGGTTCCAGCCGTTCGCATTCCTCGTGTACGGCGACAGCCGCACCCACTACGACCGGCACCAGCTCGTGGCCGAGCGCATGGCCGCGGAAGAGGCGGCGTTTGTGGTCCACGTGGGCGATCTCGTCGAGTCGCCGACCCCGCTGGAGTGGGAGAAGTTCTTCACCTCCGGGACCCCCCTGTTCCAGACCACCAGCTTCTACCCAGTGCTGGGGAACCACGAACGGAACGACCGCTCCTACTACGCCCTGTTCGAGCTCCCCAAGGGGGGTGGCCGGGATGGGGACCAGTGGTGGTCCCTCCGCTGGGGGGACGTGCTCCTGGTGGGCCTGGACTCGAACCTCGTGTACCTCAAGTTCACCGGCCTGCGGGAGCAGACGGACTGGCTCCGGGAGGTCCTCGCCCAGGACGCCCGGTACAAGTTCGTGTTCCTGCACCATCCCCTGTACAGCTCCGACCTGTTCTATCGGGGCGATGAGAACCTGGCCAAGCTGTGGGCCCCGATCTTCCAGGAGCATGGTGTGACCGCGGTCTTCGCCGGGCACTGCCACAACTACGAGCACGTGGTGCGGGAAGGGGTACACTACTTCGTGACCGGCGGGGGCGGGGCGCCGCTGGCCCCGTTGTCCCCGATTCGTGTGGAGGGATCCGTGTTCGCCGTGGATTTCGTTCTCCACTACGTGCGGGTGGAGGTGGGCGAAGCGGGGGTCACGGTGAAGATGATCCCGGTGGCGCGGGAGCAGAGGACGGAAACCGGGACCGAGCTCATTCCCCTATCCGGGGCGCCGGTTGAGGTGGTAGAGCTGGGGGGGTGATGGTGGGTGAGGCCCCTATTGGTGCGGCTTTTGGGGCGGCGGTCGTTCGTATCCCTGCGGGAGCACGCGGCGGCGGTGGAGGAAGCGGCGGAAGAGCTGGGCCGCCAGCTTCGGGCGTGGCTGCGCAATGAGGCAGTGAACGCAGATCTGGTAAGCCAAAAGGAGCACCAGGCGGACATCATGAAGCGGGAGATCCGGGTCCAGCTCACCCGGGCGTTGTGGCTGCCCGTGTCCCGTCCGGCGTTGCTGCAGCTTCTGTGGCACCAGGACGAGATCGCCGACCTCTGTCAGGACGCGGCGCTGATGATGGCCCTCCGGCGGCCAGAGCTCGGCATTGAACTTGAGGACGGGTACCGGGCGTTGGGCGAGGCGCTGAGCAAGACGGTACACGCCTACCACGTAACCATCGGCGACTTCGACGAGGCCGTGGCCAACGGAACCATCCGCGCCCAGGCCCCCAAGGTGGTGGAGGGGGTGGAGCGGATCAACCAGCTCGAACACGAGTCGGACCTGGTGGAGCGGGAGGTGGTGGCCACGATCTACCACAAAGAAGAGCTTCCTGCGTTCGATCGCTACCACCTGATCCAGCTCGTGCTCATGCTGGGGGGGATCGTGGACCAGGTCGAGAACGCGGCCGGAGACCTCCGGGTAATGGTCTCCGAGGCGTAGGCGGTCCGCTCTCGGGGGCTGCGTCCCTGAGGCTCCGTTGGCAGTGTCCCGTGGTGAAGGCCGCAACAAGAAGATATGACCGTTGGGCTTACGTTGCCAGCTGCCCTGGCAGAAAGAGAAGGGATCCTGCTCATAGCAAAGGATGGGGGCAGATGAAGGCAGTCGTATTTTACGGACCTAAGAACATGAGGGTCGAGGAGCGGCCTTTACCCCGGCTAGGCGATTATGAGGTGCTGATCAGGGTAAAGGCGGCGAGCATCTGTGGCACAGATCTGCACATCTTCAGCGGCGATCTGGAGGTAAAAACACCTATCATCTTGGGACACGACTTCTCCGGTGTTGTGGAAAATACGGGGAAAGATGTAACTCGCTTCCAGAAGGATGAGCGGGTAATCGCTCATATGGTGAGGTATTGCGGGGAGTGCCTGTTTTGCAGGCAAGGACGGCACAACCTCTGTTTGAAAAGCGCTTTCATGGGATTTGAGGTTGACGGAGCCTTCGCTGAATATGTGATCGCACCTGCCCGTGATGTCATCCCTATTCCAGCGGAGGTATCCTTTGAAGAAGCAGCGATCACAGAACCCCTTGTGATGGCCTTAAGGGTCATGGACTTCGCCCAGCCCACGATAGGGGAGACGATGGCGATCTTTGGCCAAGGCCCCATCGGCTTAGTGCAGACGCAGATCGCCAAGCTGGCTGGAATCCGTGTGATCGCCATCGATCCGTTGAAAGAGAGGCTCAAGCTAGCCCAGGGCTTCGGGGCCGATCACGTGCTCGACCCTTATAAAACAGACGTTGTTGACACTATTCTAAAGCTCACGGATGGGATCGGGGTCGACTGTGCGGTAGAGGCTTCAGGGTCGCAGGAGGCAATAGATCTCGCTTCAGAGGTGATAAGATCTGGTGGGAAGGTCTTATTCGTTGGGGCGGGAAGGGGATTACGCGGGCCTATTATCCAGCATCGAGAACGGGTATTCGTCGAGGTGCTTGTGGATCCTTGGAAATATCCGCTTGCTCTAAAGCTGTTGGCCGAGAAGCAAGTCGATGTCCGCTCCTTAGTCACACATGAGATCGGGTTGGATGAAATAGTGGATCTCTTCAAAGGCCTAAGCGAGGGGAGGCTTAAAGCGGTGAAAGTGGTGGTGAAACCTTAATCTCTGCTTTTTATGGCCGGATAAGCTGATAGACTCGCTCTTTCAGGAAGCTCAAGTTGTGCTACTTCTTTCGAAGAAAAGGTAGTGCCTCACGAAGTGTGCCCACTGGGTTGGCATGGTAGCCTTCCCAAAGAATCCAGGAAAGAAAGGCCACCATGCAGGACAAAGCCCCCCAGGCAATCGTGGAGAGGATAGGGGAACAAGTCAAGGACCTGATCAAGGGGTGGAGTTGACCCGGTTTCGTGGACAGTCTTAGGCTTGTACGGGAGGGGTTCACGATGCCAAGGACGCGACCGCCGTACCCGCCGGAATTCCGGCGGCAGATGGTGGAGTTGGTGAGGGCAGGACGGATGCTGCGGGAGATCCTGGCAAAAGCCGCGGCCTTACGCTTGAGGAGACCGGCTCGGTGCCGCCCGAGTCTACGAGTTCGTGAGCGCACACCAGGTGAGGTATCCGTGGCCACGATGTGCCGCGTACTGGAGGTCTCCACGCAGCGGGTACTACGCGTGGCTGGGGCGGTTCCCGTCGAGATGGGTGCGGGAGGACGTGCGGCTGCGGGAACGGATCGAGGCGATCCACGCCCGACGCCGGGGGACGACGAAGCGAGATCCGGAAGCTGCGCCGGCAGCTGACCTGGTGGAGCGGGAGTTCACCGCCCCTGCTCCGAACAGGCTGTGGGCGGCAGACATCACGTACATCCCGACCGGGGAAGAGACCCTGTACCTGGCGGCGGTGGACGCGTCCAGCCGGCGGGTGGTGGGCGATGGCGGCGCATCTGAGGACGGAGCTCGTGCTCCGCGCCCTGAACATGGCGATCGGTCAACGCCGTCCGCAGGGAATGATCCATTACTCGGATCACGGGAGTCCGTACACAGCGGTGGAGTTTGGGAAGCGGTGCCGGGAGGCCGGGATCCGGCCCTCGATGGGATCGGTGGGCGATTGTTACGACAACGCGCTGTGCGAGAGCTTCTTGGCGACCCTGGAGTGCGAGCTCCTTGCCCGGTGGACGTTCGAGACTCGGGATGAGGCTCGGAGAGCGGTGTTTGAGTACATCGAGGGCTGGTACAACCTACACCGGCGGCACTCGGCGTTGGGGTACGAGTCCCCGGTGGGCTACGAGAGGAAGTATGCAGAGCAGAGTTTGCTACGTTGCGGGGAGACAAAACAGGAACTGGTGAGTGTTGGTGCAAGCGAAGAAGCGAATTGTGGAGCACGACGGTGAGGCATGACAACCACGGTCAGGCAGACAGGGTGGATGTCAAGCGGTACACTGTCCACGAAATCGGGGCAACTTCAGGCGCCCTCTCGGATCGAGTGCTACTCAAGTTCGGAGGTAAGAAGCTATGAGGATCTTGCGCTTAATAAGTGGTAAGGAGGCGGCCAGGGCCTACCCTTGCGCCACGGAATCGCCCCGCCCCTTCTGGGCAGACGGCCTGGAGCTATCGCAGAGATGGTTTGCGGAAAACCTTGGAAAGCAAGTGGAGGGCTTCCACCTGGAAGAGGGCGGGAAGGTGATCGGCCACATCTATTGGGCCCCTTCAGAGCGGGCCCTCGTGCCCTATCGTGCCGAGCCGGGGGTGGCCTGGCTCTACTGCGAATGGGTCCAGTGGGCCTATCGGGGGCGGGGCTGCATGCGGGCGCTCTTCTCCACCTTCCTGGAACACCTCAAGGCCGAGGGCTACAAGGGCATTCTCGTCGGGGCCACCGACTACGAGGGCTATATGCACCATTCGCACTTCGAGAGGCGCGGCTTCCAAACGATCAAAGGCAGCAACGGCGCGAGGCTCATGTTCCTCCCGCTTGGGCAGGCATCTGTGAAAGTAGAGCCTCTGAAGGCAAAGGTAGCCTGCGAGGGGATCGCACCGGTGGAGGTGTTGGTGATCGGGTCGCTCTTCTGTCCCGTGGGAGCTGCGGCGGTGCTCTACCTACGGAAGGTAGCGGCCGAGTTCGGAGATCAGGTGATCCTGAAGGAGGTCCCAGCCGGGCTGGAGGCCCTTGCTAGCTATGGCGTAGCCGACGGGATCTTTATCAACGGAGAACCGAGGTTCTTCGGGCCGGTCACTCTCGCCCAGGTCCGGGCCACGATCGAGAAGGCATTGGCGGAGACCGGGGCGACATAGGGGGTTCGATGGCGATTTATCGGGAGTTTGCACGGTTCTATGCCTCTGGGCCTTATCCGGAATACAGCCGCCGGATGGCCGAGCTCTTGCCCGGGGTGCTCGAGCGGTTCGGGGCTAGACCCAAAGCCGTGTTAGATCTGGCCTGCGGCGAGGGGACCTTCGCCGTCATCATGGCCCAGCGGGGCCTCAAGGTCACCGGAGTCGATGCCTCGCCCGAGATGCTTCGCTTTGCCCGAAAGAAAGCGGAAGAGGCGGGTGTAGCGGTCCGGTTCATCGAGCAGGATATGCGCTCCCTTGCGCTTGCCGAGAAGTTTGACCTCGTCACCTGCTGGTATGACAGCCTCAATTACCTCTTGGAATACGACGAGCTCGCGAAGACCTTCTCCAACGTCGCTCAGGTGCTCAACCTTGGCGGCCTCTTCATTTTCGACATGAACACGATCTATACCCTGGCAGTCTTCTGGCAGCAGCGCCCCTGCCATATTGAGCTGGACACACCGGAGATGCTCGTGATCCATCACAACCCCTGCTACGATTTTGAGAGCAACATTGCTAGGTTGATGATCACTGCCTTCGAGCGCGAGAGCAAAGGTTGGCGTCGGATGGACGAGGAGCACCGCGAGCGGGGCTACACGCTAAGCCAGATCCGAAAGGCGCTCAGCGGGGCTGGGCTCGTGGAGCTTGTCTGTTACGGGAACCTGCGGGAGATGACTGAGCCGAAGCCTGATAGCGGGCGGGTCTTTTTCATCGCCCGACGCAGAGGCACAAGAGTATGGAACTCCGAGCGTATTGCGAGGCTGATCTATTGGAGCTTGTGGGCCTCCTTAACGAGGCTTACAAGTGCTGCTACGAATTCATCCCTTACACGGAAGAGAAGCTCCGTGCCGAACTCGAAGGAGTCACCGCCGTCCTTCTCGCTGTCGATGAGCAAGACCGAATCCTGGGACTCGCCTGCCTCCACCGTGAATGGTATGGCGAGGAGATCATGCTTTACGGCCGGCCTGGACCGGAGCAGGAAAAGATCAAAGAACGGCTTCTCTCGGCTATCGAGCAACATGCCCGGTCGAGTGAGGTTAGGGTCCTAGTCGATGCTGAGGATCAGGAGAGGCTAGGCTTCTTTATCTCCAAGGGCTATCAACCTTGGAGCAGCTTCTATCATATGATTGCTGAGCTTAACCGGGCATGGTTTCTTCCCTCGCTACCCGAGGGCTATCTCCTCCGCAATCTCAGGCCCGACGAGGAGGAGGCCCTCATCCGGGTCGTGAACGTTGCTTATAGGGGCGAGCGGCTCCAGCCTGGGGTCTTGGCACGATGGAAGACGGAAGATCCGGCCTTCAACCCGGAATGGGTGCAGGTGGCCGAATTCAAGGGGGAGCCTGTCGCAGCGGTTTTGGCCCGCGCTGACCACGAATACAACATCTACTACCATGCGAGGCGCGGGTATCTCGGCCCGGCAGCGACACTGCCCGAGCATCAAGGCAAGGGCCTGGGCAAGGCCCTTACAGAGTGGGCTTGGGGGTCAGATGCTGTATTGCATGTCAACCCCCTACGTGGGCCGGAGCACGGTAAGGTTGGCCCGAGCGGTACACGGCATGAGCGATGAGAAGCAGTTTTCTGGCCGCCGCCATTCGAGCCACCTTCTCCGGCTTCCCCTTCTCCTTTAGCCGCCGGTAGATCCCTCTCACCCCTGGGTTGAACCGCACGGCCGCTAGGGTGGCCTCGTACAGGGTCTTCCGAACAAAACCGTCCCCGCGTTTGCTGATCCTGGCCTTCCTGTGGATGGAGCTCCCCGACCTGTGCTCAGTTGGGTCCATCCCCACCACGGCCACAATCTCTCCCCGATTGGCTTCCGGATACCGACGGAACAGGGCCACCAGCACCAGAGCCGTAACCCTTCCCACCCCGGGGATTGTGAGAAGTAGAGCGTAACCTTCCCCGACCTCTTCATCCTCTTCGATGCAAGCTTGAGCCTGGGCCAGCATCCTCTCCTCCCTGAGCTTCAACCGATCGATCTCACGTCCCAGGCCTTCCAGAACCTCGGCCGGGGTGTTGGGATCGTGGGACAGGGCCTCCCGTAGTTGTTGACAAGCGATCCTGGCCTTCTGTGCTTGGGCATAGCAAGAGAGGTAAACCCTCAAGGTATGTCCCAGGTGGTCTTCTTCCAAAGGCTGTCCCGGGCCATGGTCTTGACCGTACTGCCAAAGGAGTTCGGCATCTGTACGATCCGTTTTCGACCGGCCTTGGCTCACCTCCCGCAGGTGAGGGAGGACGCGGGGGTTCAACCGCCAACATCTGAGCTTCCTGGATCGGCAGAAGGACTCCAGAGCCCGGGAGTAGGTGCTGGTGGGTTCGAACACTACGGTGGTTTGCTCTCCTCTCTCTTCCAGGAAGGCAGCCAGCTCCTTCAGCTCCGAGGTGTTGGGGAACGTGCGCCGCCTCTCCCCGTCATAGGTGACCAGCTGTTGCTTGCTGACATCTACCCCGATACAGTACATGTGGAACCTCCATCATCTCTGGTGTGGTGGAGAGTTCGCGCGGGCTGCCCTCCCCCAGCCCCACCTCGTCCACAGGGGCTGCAGCGGGGTGCTGCGCCCTGGATGCTGTCCGGGCTTGTGGGGAGGGCGGTCCGTCTGACCCCCGGACTGGTGACAAGCACCGTCCCTGTCTTTACCGACCTGCCCATGCCCCACTCCCCACCCAAGCCAGTGTAAACGGCTGGCCGAGTGTTCCACCAAATCTGAACTTCTCACCCCCAACTTCTATGTACGAGATCTTTACTTTTGCCTGTGCGGGATAGCAGAGGCCAGCGCCCCCCGTTCTCGCTCACTGTGTATCCGTGTTCCACTGCGGCCTCGTAGGCTCGCGCGTCCTGGTTCGCCTCATCCCCTTCTGCACCCGCGAACATCTCCCCAAGTGATGGCCGGATGGCCAGCCACGCGCCAGGGATCACTCGAGGCCGTGTGAAGGGTAAGGGAAGGGACTCTCTTTGTCCCGTGGAGGTTTCTGGATGCACGCGAAGCGAAGTCAAAAGTAAAGATCTGACCCCATAGCTCATACACGACCAAGGCCAAGCTTTTGCCGGCCTCGGGCACCAAGGTGACCTGTGTCACCTGCCATGCCCCCCACGGCGCCAGGTACAGCCGCCTGCTGGTTGACCGGGAAGAGCAACTGTGCTTCCGGTGCCACAACGACACGGCGAGCTCCATGAGCGGCAGAAACATCAAGTCCGAGTTCATCAAGGAGGAGACGGTGAGCGGCTACGTGTACCGGACGTCCTACCACGACATCTTCGGCAACAACCCTGAGGCGAAGGTGGAATGCTCAAGCTGCCACGGGCCGCACACCGTGGCTGCTGTCCCCCTTTCCGGCACCAGCACCACCTCGCAGCTCAGCGACCCCCAGAATACCAAGAGGCCGTTTGCCGGCCAGTCGGCCAGCACGGGCCTGGGTGGGCTTGCCAACTACGTGGGCGACCTTTCCGACTTCTGCCTGCGCTGCCACGAGAGCGAGGCCGCCGTCCCCACGGCCAAGGCGTCCATAACGGAGTTCGTGCCGTTCTCAATTTCCTTCCCGTCGCTAAGCTTCACCACGAACTCCGGCCGCTGGTGGAAGGGCGGGTTCAAGCTGAACGCCCACGGCAAGGCCGCTCTCACCTGCGGCGACTGCCACAACAGCCATGGGTCCGACTACCCGGCCCTGCAGCGCTACCCGGAGGACACGGCCAACACCAGCGGCGAGTGCCTGCGCTGCCACTCCGATGCAGGGCCTGGGCCAGATATCGGGATCTTTCTTACCAACAAACCGTACAGCCATCCCACGCTTACCGTGAGCGGTTACGTGTACCACAGCAACACCGAAAACTACGCCAACATGCCTTTGGCCAGCCGCCACGCCGAGTGCGTTGACTGCCACGACCCGCACCAGGCGGACCGGGACGACGGCAGCATCGCCGCGCCGGGAGCCCGCAAGCCCATCGCCGGGGTTTCGGGGCTTTGGATAGACTTTACCGGAACCTCGTGGGACTCTTGGCCGCCGCCGTCCAACCAGTATGGCCTGATAAGGGGTATTGACTACCAGTACCAGCTCTGCTTCAAATGCCATTCTTTCTACAGCTACGGCAACAACCCGCCCGCCTCGCCCAGCGGCGGCTTCCCCGAAACCGACCAGGCAAAGGAGTTTAACGAGAAGAACCCGGCTTACCACGCGGTAGCGGGGGAGAGCAAGATACCCATGTACGACAGCAACAACGATAACACCCCAGACACGTACTACGGCGCGTACAAGTCACCCTGGACCGCGACCAGCCGTCTCTACTGCACGGACTGCCACGCCTTCACCTTCACGGACAGCTACGGCAACCTCAAGAGTAGCAAGGGCCCGCACGGTTCCGACATCCCGTTTATCCTGGAGCGTCCCTGGATTCCCGATACCAGCCAGAGCAACGCCACGGGGAAGCCCGGCACCAGTGATCACTTGTGCTTCAAGTGCCATGAATACGAGTACTACACCGACAACGGCACGCCTTCGGTTACGGCTAGATCAAAGTTTTCCGACGGCAGTACACCGAACCTTCACAGGAAAGTAACGAAGCACGCGAGGGCGGGCTGCGCTGCGTGCCACGGCGCCATACCGCACGGTTATAAACGTAGGGGCAACCTGGTTGTCCAGGGAGAAAGTCCGTATAGAGCAGATATGATTTCCTCTGGTCGTCGTATCTCTGTTGTGCCTCTTGCTGACGATTAAGCGCATCGTTGT
>JACIWI010000129.1:0-2311 GCA_014361055.1 Candidatus Bipolaricaulota bacterium | reverse complement strand
CGTATGATACGGGTGTACTGGTTACAGGCTTTACCCAGGACGTTAACACGCAGATCCCAGTTGGTACCTGGCAAAAGCAGTATTGCGGCACAGTGAAGGGTTGCCATAGCTAGCGCCGCCGGACGGCTGTACCCCATCCGGGGAAAGGAGGAAGCAGACAAATGCATGGCAAGCGTTGCCCGGTATGCGGCGAACTTTCGTTTAGCGCCAGGAGCAGCCCGCCGTGGCCCTGCCCATCCTGCGGGGCGGAATGTTTTTACGCCCCTGACGAACCCCTCACTGGTGAGGAGGAGAAGAAGCCGCAGGCGAGAATAGATGCGTCGGAAGCCGGCGGGGGCCTGGCCGCTTCCCTTCCGGCAAGGTGACCGATGCCTGCCCAGGTACCGCTACAGGGGCCGGGAGAATTCCCGGCCCGCCTGGTTTCCTCGGCCGGTTCGCAGTAAAGGGGGTTGTAGACCATAGGTATTCTCGCAGTGCTTCTGATTGTTCTTATCGGCTCTGGACTGCTGGCGTTGACCAATGGGGCTGTAGGATACGGCCTGCTCATGCTCCTTGCGGCCTTTGTCGTCATTGCTGTCGCGGCGGCCTGGAAGGCCTCCAGAAGGCCTCTTATCTGCCCCATAAACGGCCAGAAGTGCGGCAAACACTGCGCCTGGTACGACCCCAGGGAAGAGCCGCACTGCTGGAGGGTGAAACACGAAGAAGACTACTGGGACGAGGACGATGATGATGAAGACTGGGAGGAAGACGAAGAGGACTGGGACGATGACGATGGAGAGGACTGGGAGGAGTACAAGCCCCCAAGGAGAAAAAGAAGAGGAAGAAGCCCAAAAGCGTCGTGGCCGAGTGATGCGTACATTGACACCGATAGAGATCTTGATCCCGGCAGGCGGTTTTAGACCGACGCAGGAAGGAATTTCGCCTTGCCGGGGACGGCCGGAGAGGTTGACCCTGGAATGCTCGCTAAGGAGCTTCGGGGAACAGCGTGAGCCAAGGAGGCAAGGTTAGCTGTGGAGGAAAACTTGCTGGAAGCGTATCTTTCCCAAAAGCCTGGGATCAAGCCGACAAAGATAAAGATCTTGCGGCAGTTTGGCACCGCCCAAAACGCGCTGAGGCATTATTCCCAGTTAAGCCAGGCTTTGGGTGTTAAGGTGGGGGATCGCGTCTGGAGGGATCTCCTAGACATTCGGCTCAGCCGCCCGTTTGACGATGAGCCCCCTCGGTTCTTAGGTTGTTCAAATATAGCTGAAGCTCGCTGGTGCCATCTTAAGGCTATTTTCAAGTGCATTGAGGAAGAACATATGTTTAAAGCCGCGTACGATGAGGACGTCCCAACACAGGGGGTAACCCCTACCGTCCAGGACTACAACAGGATGCTTGAGCAGAAGAAAGGGATTGGAACGACGGAAAAAAGATTTTTGGACTGGGAAAAGGAAAAGCAACAGCTTGTCGCAGAAGGTTTTGCAGATCTAGATCCCAAATGGAGGGGAGCGATTGTCGAATCCTTCCATGCGGAGCAGTACCCGACTATCCGGTTCCATTTTGAATTTATGGACAAGGTAGTGCTGGGCATACCGGATGGAATTACCGGGGAATTTTGCTACGAGTTCAAGTCTACACGAAATCAGTTTCTCTACGAGTTCGTGCTACCGGTGGCCAGGTGCCAGGCCAATCTCTATGCTTATTTCCTGAAGCGTCCTTATATACGCGTACAGGTTCACATCTTGGAGACTGACGAAATCAAGACGGTCATGCAGGAAGCCAATTACTCCCGGGCCGAGGCAGACTTGACGGAGATTGTCGAGCTTCTTAGCGGAAAACGGAAGCCTATCCCTCCCAAGCCATGGAAGTGCAACACATGCAAGTTTGCTACGAGGTGTCCTGGATGCGGATCGAGGAGGAGCTAAAAGAACAAGCTTCCGGGGTTGGCCAAACCGGCTAGGGGGTTGCGGAAAAACCCATGTTCGCACGCTGGCAATAGGAAAGGCGGGGATGGGCCGATGGGCCAGCGCGAGCTTGCCGCGGTCCTGGAGGTGGCCGACTGGCTGGAGAAAAAGGGCTTGACCGTTTTTCACGAGCGCCGCCTGCCCCAGCGGTCCGAACGCGGCATGTTCGCCGTCAGGGGCGTGGAGCGCGGCAGGCACCCGGACCTGCTGGTGCGCGGGAAGGTTGCCGCCGCCGGGCGCATCCTGCCGGGCGGCTTCGTGGCCGTCGAGGTCAAGCCAGGCAACAAGCACCGCCACATCCTGGACGGGTTCGACGCGGTGCTAGGGTACTTCCTGGATTACGCCTGCGGAGCCAGGTATGAGGT
>JACIWI010000128.1 GCA_014361055.1 Candidatus Bipolaricaulota bacterium | reverse complement strand
TTCGTTGGGCACGGCTCTCCTTGGGGAGCAACACCGTACCCGGTTAACGGTCCGGGCGGGAGGACTTCTTCACCTGGCGGTAGTGGCGGCGGGCCTTGGCGCGGTTGCCGCAGTCCTTCATGTCGCACCAGCGGCGGCTGCGGTTCCGGCTCCTGTCCAGGAACAACCACCCACAGTCCTGATCAGCGCACCTCCTCACCCGGCCGAGCGCGGCGGAGGTCAGGAGTTCCCCCGCCGACCGGGCCACCGGCCACAGCACCCGCGCGAGGGCGGCCTCGGCCTCGGCCCAAGCCCAGGCGAAGCCGTCCGGGGTGGGGTCGATCCGCATGTGGGTCAGCGCTTCCTTGAGGGCGGCGTTCAGGATGTCCAGGTCGGAGGCCGCCGGGCGGGCTCCCGTCACCACCGCGGAGAAGATCCGGTAAATCGCTTCCCGCAGGGCGATGGCCCGCGCGAGGGCGGCCTCGGCCTCGGCCGGCCGCCGGGATGCCTCACGGAGGAGGCCCTCCGCTTCTTGGGCCGTCAGGATCCCCACGTGCTGGCCCCACGCCACGAGGTCGGCATAGGAGGTGAGGAACTCCCGCGGGTGGTCGCTTGCATGCCAGTCCACCGTGTTCGCGAAGTCCAGGCACAGCTCGCCCCCGATCAGCTTCAGCCTGCCGGCAGAACGTTCGGTGATGGCCATCGCCGTCCCCTCCAACTTGCAACAGCTCCTTGATTAGGTTTAGGAGGGTGCTCCGTGCTCTTCTTACCAAGAGGCAGTTTAGGTGGTTAGAAAGGCACCGTCAAGCCGGTCAGGCGGCCCCAACCGGGCGGGGTGGGAGGAGGGTGGCGTGCCCCACCGCTCCAGTGCAAGCGGGCGACGGGGTGCCTTTCTTGCGTGGACCGCGTCGGCAACTACTTCTTTCGGTGAGGCCGGCGCCGCCGTGTCAGTACCGCACGAAGACGGCGCCAGAGGCTCGTCGGCTTTTGCTTCGCCTTCTTGGCCATGGCCCAATTGTAATGCCCGAGGGCATGGGTGCATCGGGTTGGCCCTGGACGCGCCAAGGATCCCGGCCTCGTAGCCTTCGTCACGCCAAGGTCCAGGATGCGCTCCCCTTCCCACTACCGGCGGGCGGTGATGATCTCGTCCACGAGGCCGTAGGCCTTGGCCTCTTCGGCGGACATGAAGTAGTCCCGGTCCGTGTCCCGCTCGATCTTCTCCGTCGGCTGCCCGGTGTGGCGGGCGAGGATGGCGTTGATCTGATCCCGGGTGCGCATGATCTCCTCGGCGCGGATCTTGAGGTCGATGGCCTGCCCCTGGGCTCCGCCCCAAGGCTGGTGGATGAGGATCTTGGCGTTGGGCAGGGCATAACGCTTGCCCCTCGTCCCGGCCGCCAGCAGCACCGCCCCCATCGACGCGGCCATGCCCACGCAGATCGTCCGCACCGAACACTTCAGGTACTGTATCGTGTCGTAGATGGCTAGCCCTGCCGTAACTTCGCCTCCAGGGGTGTTGATGTACAGGCTCACGTCCTTGTCCGGGTCCTCCGACTCCAAGAATAGGAGCTGGGCGATCACCGTGTTCGCCACATGGTCGTCGATGGGGGCGCCCAGGAACACGATGCGGTCCTTGAGGAGCCGGGAGTAGATGTCGTGGGCGTACATGATCCCGTGCTCCTGCACGATCACCGTGGGTATAAGCTGCATCTTCATCGTGACCTCCTTGCACGCTCGATGATCCAATCTGCCGCCCGCTCGAACAAGAGCCGTCCCCGCACCGCGGCTTCCTCCTCCCCGCCCTCGCGCGCGCGTGTTTTGACCTCCTCCTCGCTCGGGAGAAGCTCCTTTTGCTCGGCTACCCGACGGGCCAGGATCTCCCGGCGGAGCCTCCGGCGCACCGCCGCCTCCACCTCCGGCCGCAGGGCCGCGTTCCCCCGGAGTCGTCCGATCTCCTCGGCCAATACCTCCTGGACGAGACCGGGCGGCACCTCCACGTTCAGTGCGTCGGCGAGGGCGTCCAGGGCGCTCACCCGCTGCTCGTGGCGCCGCCGCGCCTCCGCTTGGCGTAGGAGTTCCGCGCGGACCTCCTTCCGGAACGCGTCCCACGAAGCGTGCCCGTAGTGGCTGGCCGCCTCTTCCGGAGAGGGAAGGAGCACTCGGTACACCGCGGCCACCTCGAACTCCTCGCTCTGGCCGCCTTCATCGGTCAGGATCACCCGCCCGCCCGGAGTGGCGCCGAGGAGCTGTTTTCCGATGGGGCGGGCGGCGGCAGCCTCTCCTTCCCAGACGCGATCGCCGCGCCGGATGTGGACCACGTCGCCTTCCTCGGCCGGGCCGGTCTTCGGTTCGAGCACCGCTGCCTCCCGTCGGAGGTCGGCGAGGACCGCGGCCAGCTCCTCCTCGTTCACCTCGGCCGGTGGGGGCTCGGCGACCTCGATCGGGAGCTCGTCCGGGACTACCACCTCCGGCAACACCTCGAACTTGGCGCGAAACGCCAACTGTCCTCCGCGCGTGAACGCCACCGTCTCCACTTGCGGTGTGGTCACGGGATGGAGGTCCATCGCCTCCAGCGTTCGGGCGAGCCATTCCCGGATCAGGGCTTCCTTGAGCTCCGCCAGGAACGCGTTTTCTCCGTAGTGGCGCAGGAGAAGATCCGTGGGGGCCTTCCCCGGGCGGAAGCCGGGGACTTTTACCTCCCGGGCGAGGGCACGGAGGAGCTCTTGCTCCTTCGTTTGTACGGCCTCTTTAGGGACGTCGATGGAGAGGGTGATCTCGTGCCCATTCCGTTCGAGTTGCACGTTTTGGTCGCCCACGGCGCGAGGAGTATAACCCATCACCGCCACAATCCGGAGAGGAGAGCCCAGCGCACCCCGATCAGGCGCAGCGCCACTGTCTCCGCGCCCTGAAATACGTATTCGAGCACTCCCAGGAACAGGAGGACGACCACGATGAGGATTCCCACCTGTTCCAGCCGGAGGAGGTTGAACCTCCACCGCGGGGGGAGGAAGTAGGCGAGGATGCGGGAGCCATCGAGGGGCGGCACCGGCACCAGGTTGAACAGGGCCAGGACCAGGGACAGGAGCACGATCAGGGCGAGGAACGCCAGCAGCCACGGTACCCGCACCCCGGCCGCCACGAGACCTCGGCCGATCCCGGCGGCGACCAGGGCCATGGCCACGTTGGTGGTCGGGCCGGCCAGCCCCACCCACAACATGCCCCGCCACGTGTCCCGGAAGTAGTACGGATTGATCGGCACCGGCTTGGCCCAGCCGAACACGATCGGGAACCCGCTGAGCCGGCGCAGGAGCAGCAAGGCCAGCGGGAGGAGCACGGACCCGATGGGGTCGAGGTGGCGGATGGGGTTCAGGGAGAGGCGCCCGGCGGCCTTGGCCGTGGGGTCCCCGAGCCTCCACGCCACGTAGCCGTGGGCCACCTCGTGGGGGATCACACACACCAGGAGAGCCGCCACAGACATGATCCCGTGGATGAGTTCGGTCATGGGCCCTTCTCTCCGGGTACCACGATGACGTTCTCCGTCCGCACCGTCACCGCCCCCGCTGGGGCGCCCTTGGGCTTTCGCAGGTACCGGGCCTCAGTGTAGCTCACCTCCGCCTTGCGCTCACCTCGGGCCCGGGAATGCCAGGCTGCCAATTCCGCGGCCCGCCTGAGCACCGCCTCCGGCACAGGACGCCCGCCTGAGCGGACGAGAACGTGGGCCCCGGGTACCCCGCGGGCGTGGAGCCAGATGTCGTCAGGCCGGGCGGTCCGCACAAGGTGATCGTTCTCCCGCGCCGACCGGCCCACGATCACGGTGAACCCGTCGATCAGGAATTCCCTGGGCTGAGTTGGCGCCTCCGCCTTGTTCGGCGTGGGTTCCACGCGTGGATCGCCGAGGGCGGCCAGGTCTTCTTCGAGGTACGGGACAAGCTCGGGGCGGGTGGCGAGGAGGGACGCCAGGTCCTCCAGCCGCGCCAGTTCCTGCTCGAGCGCGCGTCGTCGGTTCGGGATGTGTTCGAGCCGGCGGCGGAGCTTCCCTGCCTTGCGGTACTGGGCCTGGGCGTAGGCGAGCGGGGGCAGCGTCGGATCGAGGACCAGACGCACCGGCTGCCCATCAAACCCGTCCACCTCCACCTCGGGGATGCCCGGAGGGATTTCGGAGAGGCGGGTTAGGATGAGGTCGGCCTTGGCCTTGAGCTCCGGCCACCGGATCGCCTCCCGTTCGGCCTCCCTCAGGGCGGCCAGGGCCCGTTTGCGGCGGCGAATGGCCCGCTCCACCTGGTCCCGTCGCTCCTTGGCCACGGCGGTGGCGAGGCGGTCCTCGAGGGCGCGGTCCAGGGCCTGCCAGAACGTGGGAAAGCTGAATCGGGCTTCGCCCAGGTCGGGCCTGGGGAAGAAGCTTACCAGGATCCCGCGCTCGGTTTGGTACAGGTATCCGGCCGGCGGCCTGGCGAGGAGGTCGCCCGCGAACACGGCCAGTTCCGCATCGGATGGGGCATGGCCCAGGGCGGCCGCGGCCCGGCGGAGCTCCGGCCCCAGCCCGTGCAGGGGATCGCCCTCGGACATGAATTCCACCGGCTGGAGGTCGCCATCCCGGAAGGAGGCGACCCGGCCGTCCCGGCCGAGGTAGAACAGGTTCCCCAGGCGGGGGCGGAGGTCTAGGACAAGGTCGGCTTCAGGGAACCGGAGGCGCACCACGCGGTCTAACCCGGCCTGATCGATGGCGATCAAGGGCTGGCCGGCGAGCTTGCGCAGGAGCTGACAGAACGGGGGCGGTGCAGGTGGCGCGGGCGGGCGGAGGGCAGTGCGGTGGAACGCCTTGCCCCCGAGGTCGATGGCGAGGGCCCCGCTCGGGCGGAAGACGCGCAGGAAGAACGCGCCCCCCACCTGGTGGACCTTGGCGAGCCGCGCCCCCACCAACTCCCGCGCCTCCTCCATCGCCTTGCGAAGCTCGATCCCCTCCATGGTTCCTGCATTGTACTCGAGTTAGCGTGCTCCCCTGGGCACGTTTCCTGATTGGTCCGCGCGTTGTGTTTAGGAACTCCGCTTCTGTTTGTCCTCGTACATCTGGGCGTCGGCGGCCTCCAGGAGCTCACGGATCGATTGGCGGCTCTCCGGGGACCACGTCACCCAGCCCACGTCGATGGTCAAGGGTATGTCCGGCAGGTGCTCGCGGTTCCACTCCTCGACTGCGGTCCGCAGGCGCTGGACGACGGCATCCACCGGGGACGGGGTCTCCGGGAGGACGATCAGGAACTCATCGCCTCCATAGCGGATCACCCAGTCGCTTTCCCGCAGTGTCTTGCGGATCACGTGGGCGATCTCCCGGAGCACCTCGTCCCCCTTGGCATGGCCGAGGCGGTCGTTGACCCGTTTGAACCCGCGCAGGTCGGCCATCAGCAGCGTGAACGAGCGGCCGTAGCGCTGGGAGCGCTTCAGCTCGCCGTGGATGCTCTCGTCGAAGTAGTGGCGGTTAAAGAGGCCGGTGAGCGGGTCGCGCATCGCCTTCTGCTTGAGCATCCCCTCGGTTTGCACCTGCTCGGTGATGTCCCACAGGTCCACCAGGTGTGCCTGACGGCGCTGGTACTCCATGGGGTAGGTGCGCACGAGGAGCCAAACCGTGCTCGTATCCTTGCGCACAGCGCGGGCTCGGACCCCCGCCCGCCGCACGCCGGCGTCGCCCCCCAGCACGGAGGCGCGCTCGTCGGGATGGAGGATCTGCCACCACGGGCGCATGGCGAGGAGTTCATCGCGGGAGTAGCCGAACAGCTCCACCGCCCGCTCGTTGGCGTAGCAGAGGCGGTCCCCTTGGGTCACGAGGAATCCGGCCATGCAGTTCTCCGCCAGGATGCGGAACAACTCGTGCTGCTCAGCCATTTCCTGAAGGAGCTGCGCATGTTGAAGGGCGGTCACGCCCATCCGCGCCAAATCCTGGAGAACTTGCAAACAAGGGCGGCCGGGCTTGGCCCCATCCCGGGGGTCGTCCACCGAGATCACCCCGAGGATCCCATCCCCCGATTCCATCGGGGTAAGGAGCAGATCGTTTGGATGCCAACCATCGGGGCACAGGAACCGGCGCCGGCTGGCGACACGGGGCTGAATGTCGACGGAACCGGCACGGATGTAGTACGAGCCCCCAACCCGGAACTCAGGGGCGAACCGGGCACCGCTGACGGTGCCGCCTTCGGCCACAAACCGCTGGAGCGCGGCCGCATCATCGGTGGTGAGGCCCCGTGCTGCATAGGCGCGGACACGCGATTGGGAGGACGCGGAGGCGGTGAGCGGCTGCTCGTAGAGGCTGACCACAACCCGCCGGAACAGCGTTTGCCGGAGCACCGCATCGGCAAGGGCCTCCAACACCGCCTGAACAGGCCGCTCCACCGGATCTGTGCCCGGTCTCGTGTCGGGGCTCGCCTCGCCTTGCTCTCTACACAACCCGATGTTCATGGCACCCTAACAGCACAACGCGCCTCAACCCCACCCGCCTCTACTTCCAATTCTAGGGCGGCATCGCCCCCGACGCCAACCACCGCCCGAGGGGCAGCGGCACGCCAAGGGAAAGGTTTCGGGACGAATGTCCTCGATTTCGTTGAACCGATTCCTTGGGCGTCGAGATCTTCTCTTCTACGATTTGTTGACTTTTTCGCGAGGTGGGGGTGGAGTTGGAGCTAGAGGAGTGGTTGGCCGTGTACCAAGCGGTGAGCCTGACGGCGGCGAGCAAAGAGCGCGTCTACTGGGGCGTGGGTGGGGCATGCCTGATCGCCAACACCATCCTGCTCGCTTTGGCTGCGTACGTGAGCCGCGCGACTTGGCTCGAGGATTGGCGGTACCTCACCACCGCGCTGGCGGTGATCGGCGTTGGGGTGGGTGCATACTGGCTGGCCATCCAGCACCGCCTCGGACGCGAGGCCGCCCACTGGCAAGGGCTCCTGCGCCAATTGGAGGGGGAGTTCGCCGGGGCTGAGTTCCACCGCAGCGCGTTGCGGCTTCTCAAAGGGCAGCCGGTGCGCACGCCCACGACCACGGTCCATTTCGACGAGTGGTACCCCGAGGTGGCGCGCCTGGGCTGGTTTGCCCGCGCCGCAGCCCGGCTGATGGTACCCCTCGTTCCCACGCTGTTCCTGATCGCCTGGATCCTGCTGGGCCTCATCCCGTGGCTCGCCGGGTAGACGCGCATCTTTTGCGCCTCGCCAGGCGACTTCCCTTGAGATCACGTCCTCGACGGTGGCAACGATGGGGACACCGCAAACAGATCGCACGCATTGGCCCAGGTGGCGGCGGCGATCGCCTCCAGCGGCTGCCGGTGGAGTTCGGCCAGGCGCCCCGCGACCAGCCGCACCTTGAGCGGGTCGTTGCGCTGGCCGCGCAACGGCTCCGGCGGGAGGTACGGGGCGTCGGTCTCCAGGAGCACCCGCGATAGCGGCACCCGGGCCATCGCCCGGCGCAGCCCCTCGTTCTTGGCGTAGGTGAGCGGGCCCCCGATCCCGATGTAGAGGCCGAGCCGCACCACCTGTCCCGCCATCGCCTCGTCCCCGGAGAAGGCGTGGACCACCCCCCGCACCGGCCCCTCCTCGGAAAGCACCTCCCGGAACGCGTCCCACGCTGCCCGCTGGTGGAGGATCACCGGGAGGTCGAGGCGCCGGGCCAGCCTGAGCTGGGCCCGGAACGCGGCCACCTGGACGTCTCGCGGAGAGCGGTCCCGGTAGAAGTCGAGTCCGCACTCCCCTACCGCCACCGCCCCTTGCCGCAGTAGCTCGGCAAGCTTCGCTTCCGCCTCGGGGGTGAAGGCGTTGGCGTCGTGGGGGTGGAACCCGCAGGCGGCGAACACGTAGGGATGGTCCCGGGCCAGGGCCAACGAGGCCTCGGAGGAACCTAGGTCTACGCCCACGTTGATCACTGCCACCCGCTGGGCGCGGAGCTCGGCCAGGATCGCTTGTCGATCCCCGTGGAATTGGGGGAAGTCGAGGTGGACATGGGTATCGAACAGACGCATGACGAGGCCCTGCTCACCCCGACCCTCTCCCACCCGGGGAGGAGGGATCGGGCGCGAAGCCTTCCAAGGCGGCGAATGCTCTGGGAAGGGCGGCAAGCACATCCCCGGGGAGCATCGCCCGTTCGGAGGCGCACTCGGTGAGGAGCTCCGCGGCCCGGCCGTGCACGTAGGTTCCGACCACGGCCGCGCCGAGCGGGCTCGCCCCGCCCGCCCACAGGCCGCCGATCGCCCCGGCCAACACGTCCCCGGAGCCTCCGTGGGCAAGGGCGGTGTTCCCGGTGATGTTGAGGTACACGTCTCCGTCGGGGGAAGCGATGGCGGTGGGCGGCCCTTTCAGGGCCACCACCGCTTGGAAGTTGCGGGCAGCTTCCCGCGCCCACCGGATCTTGTCGGCCACCACTTGGTCCACGTCCTTCCCCACCAGGCGGGCGAACTCGCCCGGGTGGGGCGTAAGCACGAGCTCCCCATGCTTCTTGGCGAGGAGCTTGGGGTCCTGGGCCAGGGCGTAGAGGCCATCGGCATCCACTACCAGCCGTGATGCCTGGGCGGTGACGAGGGCCCGCACCACCTCCGCCGGCCCCGGTCCCCGGCCGAGGCCCGGCCCCACCACGATCACGTCCATCCCCTCCGCCCAGCGCAGGGCCTCCTCGGCCGCTTCCGGGGCGAACATCCCGTCCGCCCCCGCTGGGGCAAAGTGGACCAGGGCCTCGGGGACGAGCCCGGCCACGATCGGATAGATCGGTTCCGGGCACAGGACGTGCACTAGCCCCGCCCCAGCCCGCAACGCCCCCTGCGCGGCCAGGGCCGCCGCCCCGGACATCCCCACCGCTCCCCCGACGATCAGGACCCGGCCGAACGTGCCCTTGTGGCCGTAGCGGGGCCGCGGCGGGAGGAACGAGGTACAGAGCGTGGCAGAGATGACCTCCGCCACCGGCGCGATCCCCTCCCACGCCGCCGGGGGATAGGCCACCTCCACCACGCGCACCTCCCCGCACCGCTCCGCCGCTGGCGGCAGGAGATGGCAGGCCTTCAGCGCCCCCATGGCCAAGGTCAGGTCGGCCCGTACCGCCGGCCCTGGGATCGCCCCGCTGTCCGCGAGGAGGCCAGACGGAAGGTCCATCGCTACCATGGGCGCCTTGACCTCGCGGAGGAGCTCGATCGCCGTCCGGGGAAGCCCCCGCGCCGGCCCCGCCAACCCCACCCCTAGAATCCCATCGAGAACCAAATCGGCCCGCTCTAACTGCGACACTGCAGAACCCAACTCCCGGGCCGTGTTCACCACGGTTAGCCCCTCGGGAAACGAGGCGGCGAATGCCCGCATCTCCTCTTCCGCCGGCCCGGTGGGCTCACCGAGGACGAGGGCATGCACGTCCGCCCCCCACAGCCCGAGCCAGCGGAGGGCGCACAGGGCGTCCCCGCCGTTGCCCCCCTTGCCGCACACGGCTACAACCCTCTTCCCATGGAGCTCCGGCCACCACCGCCGCATCTCCTCCGCCGCCCCCCGTCCGGCGGACTCCATGAGGAGCAAGGACGACACCCCCAGCTCCTCTGCCCGGCGGTCCACCGCGCGGATAACCTCACCAGAAAAAACCTTCAGCACGGGATCATTGTAGATGGCCATCTCGATCGCGCCAAAGGCGCACCACCTCCCCGCCCACGTCGGCGACGGTTCGCCCGGTGACATCGATCCAATGCACGCCCTCCTCGGCCCGGAACCACGCCAGTTGCCGTCGGGCGTAGGCCCGGGTAGACCGGACGATGCGGCGCTTGGCCTCCGCGAGGTCGAACTCCCCTGCAAAGTGCTGGAACAGCTCCCGGTACCCGATGGTGCGGGCGACCTGGGACTCCGGAGGGACCCCGCGCTCCCACAGCTGCCGCGCCTCGCCCACTAGCCCCTGGGCGAACATCCGTTCTACCCGGGCCTCGATCCGCCGATACATCTCCTGCCGGTCGAGCACCAGCCCCACCTTGACCAGGGGCCACGGAAACGGGGTCTCCTGGCCCCAGAACGAGGAGATGGGGCGACCGGTCTTGCGGCACACCTCCAGGGCCCGCACCAGGCGTACCCGGTCCCCAGGGTGGATGCGTCGCGCCGCCTCCGGGTCCGCCCGCACGAGCTCAGCCCGCAGCTCCTCGATCGGCCGCTGCGCCAGCTCCCTCCGCAGGGTGGGGTCGCCTGGGGGCCCGGGGAACAGGCCCCGGGTCAGGGCCCGCACGTAGAGGGTGCTTCCCCCGACGACGATCGCCCGCCGCCCCCGGGCGTGGATCTCGGACACGATCCGCTCGCAATCCCGGCGGAACATGGCCGCGTCGTAGCAGGCGCCCGGGTCGAGCACGCCCACCAGATGGTGCGGCACGCGGGCCAGGACGTCCGGGGGCGGCCGGTCCGTGCCCACGGCGAGATCGCGGAAGATGGTCCGGGCATCGGCGGAGATGACCTCGGCCCCGGCCCGCTCCGCCACCCACGCCGCCACCGCGGACTTCCCGACCGCAGTTGGGCCCACGAGCAACAGTACCGTTATCCTGGCCTCAAGAGCCGACGGCGTCTCGGTGAACATGCGGCGACTTTGCCGGGGTGGCGTTCACTCCTCCGAGAGAAGAAGCCCCCGCAGGTAGCGCAGGGACCGTTGGCGGGCCGGGTACTTCAGCTTCTCCAGCGCCTTGAGCTCGAGCTGGCGGACCCGTTCCCGGGTGATCTCGAACTGGGTGGCCACCTCCTTCAGCGTGCGGGGGTGGCCGTCGAGGAGCCCGTACCTGAGCTCCAGGATCTCCCGCTCCCGGGGATCGAGCTCGGCCAGAGCCTTCTTGAGCTCCTCGCGGAGCTTGGCCCGCAGCGCCTCCCGGGCCGGGGAAGGAGCGGTATCGTCGGCGATGAAGTCCCCGAGCGTTTCGTCGTCCTCGTCCGAAAGCGGCCGCTCCAGCGAGGTCGTGTGGGCGGCGGCCTGCTCGATCTTCTTCACCCGGTCCACGCTCGTGCCGAGGAGCTCGGCCAGCTCCTCGTAGGTGGGGGGAGAGCCGTGCTTGCGGATGTACTCCCGCCGCAGCCGATGCAGTTCCTGCACGGCTTCGATGGTGTGCACTGGGACGCGGATCGTCCGGGCCTGGTCGGCGATGGCCCGGGTGATGGCCTGGCGGATCCACCACGTGGCGTAGGTGGAGAACTTGTACCCTTTCCGCCAGTCGAACTTCTCCACCGCCCGCATCAGGCCCATGTTCCCCTCTTGGATGAGGTCGAGGAACGAGAGCCCCCGGTGCATGTAGCGCTTGGCGATGGACACCACCAGGCGTAGGTTGGACACGGCCAGTCGCTCCCGGGCCGCCTCCCCGTCCTGGGCCTGTCGCTCCAGCTCCGCCCGTCGCGCTAGGGGGATGTTCTTCCCCTGCGCCAGCTCCGCCGCCGCCTCCCGGCCGGCCTCGATCCGTTGGGCCAGATCCACTTCCTCCTCCTTGGTGAGGAGCGGGACCCGGCCGATCTCCCGGAGGTAGGTCCGCACCGGATCGCGGCCCCGCTCCTCCGGTTCCTCCTCCGGTTCCGCCTCAGCCAGCTCGACGAGGAACGGCAACACCTCGGCCAGTTCCTCGTCTGCCGGTTCGGCCATCGCCCCCTCCCGCTGCTCGGGGGGGCCGACCTCGAGATCGTCGGGCATCATCACCGCCTCCGCAGGAGCCGAAGCCGCTCCTGGCAAAGCGCCTGGAACTGCATGTTGAGCCGGCGGACTTCCTCCCCCTCCCCGGCCGCCTCGGCGGCCTTGAGACGAGCCCGCACCTCGTCCATCCGTCGGCTCAGGCGGGGAAGGTACACGAACCGGACCAGGGCGTCCTCCATCGCTCGGTCCTCGTCGGAAAAGGACAGCTCCAGAAGGGCAAGCCGCGTCAGGTGGCCCACATGCTCGGGGTCGAGCTCACCGGCCAGCCCCGCCGCCGTCGGCGTCCCCCCCGCCCGCCGGAGCTCCCACCACTTCTCCACGATGGGACGATATTCCGGGCGGAAATCCTGGATTTCAAGGTCGGCGATGGCCTTGTCAGGAAGTTTTCCCGCGATGAGAAAATGTAACACTAATTCCTCCGGGCCCAACCGCGCGCCGTGCTCCGTCGTCCGCGGAATTGAGCGGCCCCGGCCGCGCAGGAACGCCCGCACCTCCTCCTCGGGGAGGGAGAGGAGATCGGCCAACCCGTGCACCAACTCGTGCTCGAGCGGGAGGCTCTTCTTAACCTCCGACCAAAACCCCTTGGCCTCGGCCAACGCTGCCTCCTTGCCCTCGATGGTGGCCAGGTCATGTCGCTCGGCCAGGGATTCCAGGAAGAACCGATGGAACGGGCGGGCCTCGGCCATCACCGCGTGGGCGGCATCCACTCCGTGCCTCCGCACGAGAGTGTCCGGGTCCTCTCCCGGGGGGAGGGTGGCCACCTCCACCCGCAGCCCGGCCCCGCGCAGAATGGCCAGGCCCCGCAACGTGGAGCTCTCCCCGGCCGCGTCCCGGTCGTAGGCGATCACCACCCGGTCCGTGTACCGGGCCATGAGCCGGGCCTGGGCCTCGGTGAGCGCGGTGCCCATGGAGCCCACCGTCTCCTCGATTCCCGCCGTCTGGAAGCTGATGACGTCAGTGTAGCCCTCGACGAGCACCACCCGTGCCCGGCGCCGGATGGCGTCCTTGGCCGAGTCGAGCCCGTAGAGGAGCGTGCCCTTGGTGAAGAGCGGGGTATTCGGGACGTTCAGGTACTTGGGCTCCCCGGAGAAGCTGCGCCCGGCGAACGCCACCGGCCGGCCTTGGTCGTCGTGGATGGTGAACATCACCCGATCGCGAAACCGGTCGTAGTAGCCCCGCTCCCCGGCCACCACCAGGCCCAGGTCCCGCAGCACCTCGAGGCCCATCCGCCCCAGGGCCCGGATGAGGTTGTCCCACCCGTCCGGGGCGTACCCCAACCGGTACTTCTGCCACAGGTCCTTCCCGATCCCCCGTCCGACCAAGTAGTCGCGGGCTTTTCCCCCTTGCGGGCCGATGAGCTCCCGGGCAAAGTAGCCAGCCACCTCTTCGCTCGCCCGGTAGAGCTTGGCCTTCCCCTCCCCGCCCCGCAGCTCCACCCCCGCTTCCTGGGCGAGACGGGCGAGGGCCTCGGGGAAGGACAAGCGCTCGATGCGCATCAGGAACCCGATCGCATCCCCGCCCACGTTGCAGCCAAAGCAGTGCCAGAGGCCCTTGTCCGGGGACACCATGAGGGATGGGGTGTCGTCGGGATGGAACGGGCACCGTCCCTTGAACCGCTGGCCGGCCGGCTTCAGGGTGATGTAGCGGCCGATCAGGTCCACGATGTTCACCCGCGCCTTGACCTCGTCCACCTCAGGGCTTGCCATCGGTCAGCTCCTGAAGGTACGGGTTCCGCTCCCGTTCCGTGGCGAGGTCGGTCTCCGGACCGTGGCCGGGGAGGATTCGCCACCCGTCCCCAAGTCCAAGCAGGCGGGCCAGGGACCGACCGAGGGCCTCCCATGACCCGCCGGGGAGGTCGGACCGGCCCACCGAGCCGGCGAACAGGATGTCCCCCACCAACGCCACCCGCCCCCGTTCCCAGAGGTAGGCCACCGAGCCCGGGGAGTGCCCGGGCAGGTGCCACACCACGAGCTCCTCCCGGCCGAGGGGCAGGCGATCCCCGTCCTGGAGTGGCCGGGCCAGGGACGGAGGTTTTCGGCCCATCGCCCAGAACGTGGACTGCTCGTCGGGGTGGTAGAGGATGGGGGCCCCGGTGCGGGCTTGGACGAGCTCGGCGGCGTCGGCGTGGTCGAAGTGGCCATGGGTGAGGAGTACGTAGCGGAGCGTGTACCCCGGCAGGGGTTGCCGAAGTTGGGGATGGTCGTCCCCGGGGTCCACCAGCGCCGCCTCCCCGTCCGCCAGGATCAGGTAAGCGTTGGTGTACAGGGGACCGACCACGAACCGGCGGAACTCCATTCAGCCCTCCCACCCGGACAAGGCCTGGGCACAGGCTAGGACTCCCACATCGCCGAACCCTGCGATCAGGAGGGCACGCACGGCCTCGGCGACGGTGGCCCCGGTGGTGATCACGTCGTCCACGAGAAGGACGCCTTCCCCGTGGCCCAAGCGGCGGGCCCGGAAGAGATCGCGCATGGCCCGTCCACGTTCCTCCCGCGGCCGGCCCACCTGGGGCGGGCTCGCGCGGACCTTGACGAGGAGGCTGCGGAACGGGAGGCCAAGGGCCCGGGCCGTCTCCCGAGCGATGAGTTCCGCCGCGTGGTACCCCCGGGCCCGCAGCCGCGCCGGGTCCGGGGGAACACAGGTCACGCACCTCACCGCAGAGATCGCGGAGGAACTCTGTCCGGAGATCAAGCGAGCCAGCAGCCGTCCCAATGGACGGGCCAGCGCCCGCTCGCCCTCGTACTTCAGGGCTTGCACCAGCACCCGCAGGCCTCCCTCATACGGCCCCAGCGACCGCGCCCACGTATACGGCCGCCCTTCCACCGCGCACGCGCGGCACAGGTCAACCCCCTCCGCGGTTCCCACCCCGCACACGGCGCACACCGCGCCCCCCCAGCGGGGGAGGTCGGCCAGGCACGCCCCACACAGGGGAGCGAGCCCGACGACCGGCCCGTCGCACAGGAAGCAACGGGGCCGGAACAGGAGCCCCACCAGTCCCGCCGCGATCGGCGAAGCCTCAGGAGGCGATGAACTTGGCCACATCCAAGAGCCTCGCCGCGTAGCCCCACTCGTTGTCGTAGAAGGCGATAACCTTCACCACGTCGAGGGCCTTGGACAGGACCATGTTGTAGGCGACGGCCACGACGCAGGAACGGTCGCGGGCGATGACGTCGCTCGAGACGATCGGGTCTTCTTCCACCTCCATGACCTCGCCCAGCGGGCCCTTGGCTTTCTCGCGGAACGTGTCGTTGAGGGCCTTCAGGGCCTCCTTCACCGCCTGTTTGGGGTTGGAGCTGGAGCTGGGGAGCGGCCGCTTGAGCTTGGCCACGAAGTCCGACACCGAGCCGCACGGCACCGGGACCCGCATCGCGACGCCGTCCAACTTGCCGGCGAGGTCGGGGAAGATGGCGGGGATGGACCGGGCGGCCCCGGTGGAGGTGGGGATGATGTTCGCCGCCGCCGCCCGCGCCCGGGCGAGGTCGGAGTGAGCCGCGTCCACCAGCCGCTGGTCGGCGGTGTACCCGTGCACCGTGGTCAGGAACCCGTGCTCAATTCCGAACGCCTCGTGAAGGACCTTCACCACCGGGCCGAGGGAGTTGGTGGTGCAGGACGCGGCCGACACGATGTCCGGCTTCCCCCGCTCGAGGTACTGGTTCTCGTTCACGCGCCACAGGATCTGGAGGACCTCCGCGCTCTCCTCGCCGCGGGGCGGGGCGGTGATGAGCACCTTCTTCGCCCCGGCCTTGAGGTGGGCCCCGGCCTTCTCCGGGTCACGGAACACGCCGGTGGCCTCGACCACCACGTCCACCCCGAGCACCTTCCACGGGAGCTTCGCCGGGTCGGCCTCGGCCAAGAGCTGGACCGACTTGCCCCCGATCTTCAGGGCGTTCCCCGCCAACCCCACTGGGAGGTCATACCGGCCGTACACCGTATCCCAGCGCAGGAGGTACGCGGCCCATGTGCCGTCCACTCCGCCCTTCTTCTTGTCGAACAACGCGAGATCGTTCACGGCCACGATCTCCACCGCTGGGTCCTTCGCCGCGATGCGGGTGAAGACTCGCCCAATCCGCCCAAACCCGTTAATGGCTATCTTGACCACAATCCCTCCTTCCTACCGACACAGCGCCAGGAAATACTCGTGCACCCGCACGTCGCCGGTCAGCTCCGGATGGAAGCTTGAGGCGAGCAAGCTCCCTTGTCGGACCATCACCGGCTGGTCGCCCAGCCGTGCCAGCACCTCCACGCCGCTGCCCACCCGGCGCACGAGCGGGGCGCGGATGAACACGGCCGGGACCTCACCAAGCCCATCGGCGGACACCACCGTCGCGAACGAGTCCACCTGCCGGCCAGTGGCATTGCGTTCCACGGCGATGTCGATGACCCCGAAGAACCGTTCAGGCCAGTTTGTGATCTCGCGGGCCAGAAGCACCATCCCCGCGCAGGTCCCAAACGCCGGGAGCCCCTCGCGAAGAGCCTGTCCCAGTGGCTCGGCCAGCCCGTCCCGGGCCATGATCCGCCACATTGCCGTGGACTCCCCGCCCGGGAGGACGATGCCGGCGAGGCCGTGCAGATGTTCCGGGCGCAGGACGGGCCGTCCTGTGGCGCCAAGGCGATCGAGCACGCGGAGGTGCTCCCGGACGTCGCCCTGAACCGCGAGGACCCCAATCGTCATCGATGCTGCATGAGCTCCCGCTCGGGGATCTCCTCGATGGCGAGCCCGGGCATGGCCTCGCCGAGCCCAGCCGAGACCTCGGCCAGGAGCTGCGGGTCGTCGTAGTGGGTGCAGGCGAGCACGATCGCCTTCGCCCGCTTCTCCGGGTCCTCGCTCTTGAAGATCCCCGAGCCCACGAACACGCCATCCGCCCCGAGCAGGCGCATCAACGCCGCGTCGGCCGGGGTGGCGATCCCGCCGGCGGCGAAGTTGACCACCGGAAGCCGCCCCTGCTCCTGGATGAGCTCCAGTACCTCCACCGGGGCCCCGAGCTCCTTGCCGTAGGTCGCGAGCTCGGCGCGGGACATGCCGCTCAAGCGCCGGATCTGGTCGTTCAGGATTCGCATGTGGCGCACGGCCTCCACCACGTTCCCGGTCCCGGCCTCGCCCTTGGTGCGGATCATCGCCGCCCCCTCGGAGATCCGGCGGGCGGCCTCACCGAGGTCCCGGCACCCGCATACGAACGGGACCTTGAACTGCCACTTGTCGATGTGGTGGAACGGATCGGCCGGGGTGAGGACCTCGCTCTCGTCGATGAAGTCCACCCCGAGGGCCTCGAGGATCCGGGCCTCGGCGATGTGTCCGATGCGGACCTTGGCCATGACCGGGATGGACACCGCGGCCTGGATCTCCTTGATCTTCTTGGGGTCGGCCATGCGGGCCACGCCCCCTGCGGCCCGGATGTCCGCCGGGACCCGCTCCAGGGCCATCACCGCCACCGCCCCCGCCTCCTCCGCGACACGCGCCTGTTCGGCGGTGGTGACGTCCATGATGACCCCGCCCTTGAACATCTCGGCGAACCCCGTTTTCACACGATAGGTGCCCTTCTCCATCGCCCCCACCTCGCGCGAAAGAAAGCTTGCGCAGGTCTGATTATAGCGAGTGGTAACCTCCCCGCACCCTGGAGCCGGCGGGAGGAATCGAACCTCCGGCCTGCGGTTTACGAAACCGCTGCTCTGCCTGCTGAGCTACGCCGGCTTGGGAAGCCGACCAAACTTAGTTTCGGCAAGCATCTTAGTCTCAGACCGCCCCGTCCGCAAGGCCACGTCCCGTCAAGGGGACAGATGGCCGGCGGCAAAGGATGGGAACACGGCCGGCCCTCGGTTGCTCCTCCCCTGGCGTGTTTATAATGGAAGGCCATGACGGGGGATCTGGTTGGCATCGATATCGGATCGCTCACCGTGAAGGTAGCGCTGGTGGACGTGGGGGGCACGGTGAGGTGGGAGGCCTACCAACCTGCCCATGGCGCCCCCCTCCACACCACCCTCTCCATCCTGGACCGGCTCTTCCGTGAGCACGACCCGTCCCAGCTGCGCGGGGTGGGGGTCACCGGATCCGGGGGCCGGCTTCTGGGGGAGATCCTGTCCGTCCAATATGTGAACGAACTTGTGGCCCAAACGCGCGCCGTGCAGGTGTACCATCCCGAGGCACGCACCGTGATCGAGATCGGGGGGCAGGACTCCAAGCTCCTCATCCTCGATCATCAGGATGGCCGTCCGGTCCTGGTGGATTTCTCCCTCAACACCCAATGCGCCGCGGGGACGGGGTCGTTCTTGGAGCAGCAAGCGGCGCGGCTCGGCCTCGCCATCGAGGAGTTCGCCGCGCTCGCCGTCCAGGCCCAAGACCCCCCGTACATCGCCGGCCGGTGTGCGGTGTTTGCCAAATCCGACATCGTCCACCTCCAGCAGGTGGGGACCCCGCTCCCTGAGGTCCTGGGGGGGCTGTGTCTCGCGCTCGCCCGCAACTTCCTGTCCGACGTGGGGCGGGGGCGGGAGTTCCGGCGGCCGATCCTGTTCCAGGGGGGGCTGTCCAAGAACCAGGGCATGGTGCGCGCGTTCGAGGCGGTGCTCGGCCTCCGGGCCGGGGAGCTCATCGTCCCCCGTCACCAGGTGCTGATGGCCGCCATCGGCGCCGCCTTGATGGCCGGAGAGCGGGATGGGCAGCCATTTCGGTGGGAGGAGGAACGGAGCAGGCTCGTGCGGGCCGTGGAGGAGCAGCGCCGCGGCGGGCCCGGGGGCCATGTCCGGCTCACCGGCGCCACCCTGACCGCCCCCAGTGGGCCGTGCACCGCTGGCGCCACCGCCGGGTACCTCGGGATCGACGTGGGATCGGTGAGCACCAAGGCGGTGGCCATCGACGAGGATGGACAGCTCGTGGCCAAGGTGTACCTGCGCACCCGGGCCGATCCGCTGGGCGCGGCCCGGGACTGCCTCCGCCAGCTTAAGGGGGACCTCGGCGGCGCGTTCCGGGTGTGTGGGGTGGGGGTGACCGGGTCGGGCCGGGAGCTCGTGGGCCGGTACGTGCGGGCGGACGTGGTCAAGAACGAGATCACCGCCCAGGCCCGGGCGGCGGTGTTCATCGACCCGGAGGTGGACACGATCTTCGAGATCGGCGGCCAAGACTCCAAGTTCATCCGCCTGGAGGATGGGGTGGTGGTGGACTTTGCCCTGAACAAGGCGTGCGCCGCTGGGACGGGGTCGTTTTTGGAGGAGCAGGCGGCCCGGCTGGGCCTTTCGATCGCCGACCTGATCGAGCTTGCCCTTGCCGCCCCTGAGCCCACCCGCCTGGGGGAGCGGTGCACGGTGTTCATGGAATCGGATCTCATCCACCACCAGCAGCGGGGGCGGACGAAGATGGACCTCGCCGCCGGGCTCGCCTATTCCGTGGCCATCAACTACCTCAACCGGGTGGTGGGGGATCGCCCGGTCGGGAAGAGGATCCTGTTCCAGGGCGGTGTGGCCGGGAACCGGGCGGTGGTGGCCGCTTTCCGGAACCTCCTCGGCCGGCCGATCACCGTACCCCCGCACTTCGAGGTCACCGGGGCCCTCGGGGCGGCCCTCATCGCCAAGGAGGCCTTGACATGACCGGGTTCCCCGGGTTCGACCTCGCCGACCGCACCTACCGTACCCGCCAGTTCACGTGCCGCGGCTGCCCCAACGTGTGCCGCATCACCGAGGTACGGTTCGGGGAGGAACGCCCGTTCTACTACGGCGCCCGCTGCGACCGGTACGAGGTGCGGCCCGAGGCAAAGCGCCTCGAGCCCGACCTCTTCCGAAAGCGGGAGGCGATCCTGTTCAACCCGGAGGGGGAGCACAAAGACCTGGAGGGCGTGCTCCGCTTCCCTCCGGACGGGGAGGTGCGGGGCCGGGTGGGGATCCCCCGGGCCCTGCTCACCTGGGACCTGTTCCCGTTCTTCCGGGAGTTCTTCCGGGCCCTGGGGTACGAGGTCCTCCTGTCCCCCCTCACCCACCAGGGGCTGGTCCGGTCGTCCCTGACGGCGGCCCCGGCCACCGCCTGCCTCCCGGTGAAGGTTGTGCACGGCCACGTGGAGGCGCTGGTCGAGGCGGGCATCGACCGCCTGTTCCTCCCGGCCCTGATCGATGCCGACCACCCCACCACCCGCACCAAGACCAACTACAACTGCCCCCTCGTGCAGGCTCAGCCGTACATCCTCAGTGCGCAGTTCGACTTCCGAACGCTTGGGGTGGAGGCGATCACCGACCCCATCCACTTCTACCCGTGGTTCTACGGGAAGGACCGGCTCATCCAGGAGTTGGGGGGGCTGGCCCGCCGGCTGGGGGCGGGGCCGCGGGAGGCGGAGCGGGCGATCGCTCAGGCCATGGCCGCCCAACGGGAGGTGCGGGCCGGGCTCCAGGCCCTCGGGGAGGAGGCGCTGGCCCGGGTGGCCGGCGGGGCCCTGGGGGTGGTGGTGCTCTCCCGGAGCTACAACGGCTGTGACCGGGGGCTGAACCTCACCGTGCCGGAGAAACTGGCCGCGCTTGGGGCTTTGCCCATCCCCGTGGACGCGCTCCCGTGGGAGGAGGTGGATGTCGACCCACTGTACCCGTTCATGCAATGGCACGGGGGCAAGCGGATCCTCGCCGCGGCGGAGATCGTGCGGCGGACGGACGGTCTGTGGGCGATCCACCTCACCCACTTCAACTGCGGCCCGGACTCGTTCATCGCCCACTACCTCAGGGATGCCCTGCAGGGGAAGCCGTTCCTCACCCTGGAGCTGGACGAGCATTCCGCCGATGCCGGGGTCATCACCCGACTGGAGGCGTACCTGGACTCGGTGGCCGCCCTCAGGCACAAGCCTAGGCCGGCGGCGGCCCGGCCCCTGGCCCGGCCGCGGGCGGCGTTCGACCGCACCAAGACCATTTACCTCCCGTACATGTGCGACCACAACCATGCGTTCACCGGGGCCCTCCGCCGCTTCGGGTTCCACGCGGAC
>JACIWI010000127.1 GCA_014361055.1 Candidatus Bipolaricaulota bacterium | reverse complement strand
TACTCCACCGAACGCATCGCCGACGTGGCCCGGGTCCTGGCAGAGATGGGCCACGGCATCGCCATCCGCATCTACGGCAAGCACACGGGGTGGATCTACGGCAAAGGCGACCTCATCGTGCGCGAGTTTGCCCGCTGGTCGCGGGTCCCGGTGATCAACATGGAGGACGACATGTACCACCCCTGCCAGGCCCTGGCCGACGTCATGACCATGCAGGAGAAGCTCGGCGACCTCAGGGGCAAGAAGTTCGTGATGTCCTGGGCCTACTCGGGCTCGGTGGAGAAGCCGCTCGCCGTGCCCCAGTCGGCGATCATCGGCGCCTCCTACTTCGGGATGGACATTGTCCTCGCCCACCCCAAGGGCCTCGACCTTGACCCCAACATCCTCGCCGCGGTGAAGAAGAACGTCAAAAAATACGGGGGCTCGTTCAAGCTCGTGCACGACATGGACGAGGCGTTCAAGGACGCGGACGTGGTGTACCCCAAGTCCTGGACGGCTCAACCCACCGACGGGAAGACCCCAATGGATCCGGCCAAGGCAAAGGCGATCTTCGAGGCCAATAAGCACTGGATCACCACCAAAGAGAAAATGGAGCTCACCAATGATGCTCTGTACATGCACTGCCTTCCTGCAGACCGGGGGATGGAGGTCACCGACGAGGTGATCGATGGGCCGAACTCGGTGATCGTGGAGGAGGCCGCCAACCGCCTCCACGCCCAGAAGGGCTTGATGGCCCTGATCATGTAGCCGTCGGGGATAAGGCCCGACCAACGTCGGGCACAAGGCCCGACGCTACACCCCTGGATTGTAGCGTCGGCCTTTATGGCCGACGTTGTTGTCGCCCTTTATGGGCGACGTTGAACTGGCCAAGGAGGAGACGATGAGTTGGTTTCAACTTGCCGGAAAGGACCTGATCAGCACCAAGGACTGGACGAAGGAGGAGCTGGAGATCGCGCTCAAGGTGACCGATCAGCTCAAGGGCATGTACTACGCAGGCCTTCCCCACCATGCCCTCAAGGACAAAACCTTCCTCATGCTTTTCTTCAACACTTCCACCCGGACCAGGCTCTCCTTCGAGTCGGCCATGACCCAGCTCGGCGGCCACGCCCAGTTCATCGCCGCCACCGACCTCCGGCTTTCCTTGGAGGACAAGCCGGGAGCAGGGGAGACGATCAAGGATACGGCCCGGGTGTGCGCCCGCTATGCCCATGGGATCGGGATCCGGCTCCTCGAGGACAAGGTGTCCCGCTACGGGGAGGGGACGGAGATCCTGTACCGGTTCGCCGAGCACGCCGAGATCCCGGTGATCAACATGGCCTCCGACGTGTGGCACCCCTGCCAGGCGATGACCGACCTCTACACCCTGCGGGAGAAGCTGGGGCAGGATCTCAAAGGGGTGAAGTACACGATCATGTGGGCTTATTCGCCGTGGGTGCGGTCGTGGGGGTCGGTGCAGGAGGACTTCGTGATCGCCGCCCGGTTTGGGATGGACGTGGTGGTGGCCCATCCCAAAGGGTACGAGCTCGATCCGGACGTCCTTGGCCTGGCCAAGAAGTACGCCGGGGAGAGCGGGGGCTCGTTCGAGGTCACAAGCGACCTCGACGATGCCCTGAAAGGGGCGACGGTTGTGTTCCCGCGGGGATGGATGAGCCCGCGCCGCTACGAGATCGGCAAAGACGCGGAGATCAAGATGGCCGAAAAGTTCCGGGACTGGCGGTACACGCGCAAGCGCCAGAAGGAGCTTACGAAGCCCGGGTATCTCATGCACGTGATGCCGATCGACCGCGGCCATGAGGCCGACCCCGAGCTGTGCGACGATCCTGAGCTCTCCTGGATATACGACCAGGCCGAAAACCGCCTCCACACCCAGAAGGCGATCCTCGCCCTCACCATGGGCGGCCGTCTCTAGCCCAAACAGCCAGGAAGTGGACCGGGGCGCCAGCGGCGCCCCGGTGTTTTGCGTCTGTCACCAATATATTCCACTATGTTCACAGTATTGTCTGGGCTCAGTGCGGCTTCTATAATGCATTGAAAAAGGATGAAGGGGTGGTCGGCGGAGGAAAGTCATGGCCTGTCCCGAGTTTTTTCGGACTGTGTTGGTTCTGGGCTCTTGTTTAGGGG
>JACIWI010000126.1 GCA_014361055.1 Candidatus Bipolaricaulota bacterium | reverse complement strand
GTCCCGAGTTTTTTCGGACTGTGTTGGTTCTGGGCTCTTGTTTAGGGGCGTTGGGATTCCTGGTAGGACCGGTTGGGGGGAAGGCCCAGGAAAGTCTGGTCGTGGTGATCAACGAGTTCGGCCAAGGGAAGGCCGGTGGGAACGGGGAGTGGGTGGAGTTCGTGGTGGTGGGAACCGGTCCCTGTTCTTCGGTGGATATGCGCGGTTGGGTCTTCCGCGACCAGCAGGGCGATACAGGTGGAGGGGTTTATTTTGTGTTCCAAAATCAACCTGTCTGGGCAGCCGTCCCTGCTGGCACTATAATTGTCGTTTACAATCCCGGTGCTACCAGCTATTTGCCCGACCACTTCCCGGCATCTCCAGACCATGACTTTGATGATTTCGTGGTGGTCCTTCCGGCCAACGCCAGCGGTTACTTCGATTTCAAGCGCTGGGATGGGCTTGGTAATTCAGGGGATTCGCTGGTCCTCCTCGATGATTCTGGAGGCACTGTGGATGGGATTTCTTATCAAAACGGGACAGGGCAAAACCCAGTGATCTTGAACGTTGGTTCCACAAAGGCGGCTTGGTATGCAGGTGATACGCAGTCCGGGGTAAACGATTCTGCGAATTGGGTTGTCGGGGGCGATGGGCCTGGCGGCTCCACCCCGGGGGCGGGGAACACCCGCGAAAACACCGTTTGGATCCAAAGCCTCCGCCCGCGCCCCGACATTGCCGCCACTCCCCCGTCCCACGGTTTCGGCAGCGTCTACGTAGGCACGGAAAGCACACCCCTCCTCGTGACCGTGACCAACGCGGGCTGCGCCGATCTTGCGGTGGGGACGATCACGATCGCAGGCCCAGCCGACGCTGAGTTCCCGATCCAAAATGACGACTGTTCGGGCCAGACCATACCCCCTGGGGGGTCCCGGACCGTGGAGGTGGTGTTCCGCCCCACGTCCCCGGGAGCGAAATCGGCCCTCCTCTCCATCCCCACGAACGACCCCGATACCCCAACGGTGGAGGTATCCCTTACGGGGACGGGGATTGTGGCCTTGGGCGATGTGGATGGGGACGGGGTGATCACCTTGGTGGACGTGCGGTTGGCCCAGCAGGCTGCGTACGGCCTCGTCGAGCTCACCCCGGACCAGAAGGCCCGGGCGGACATGGACGGCGATGGGGATGTGGACCTTGAGGACGCCGAGGCCATCGCCCGCCGGCTCATCGGGCTTCCCTGAAGGAGGGCGGGATGAAGAGGCGCAACCTGCCGGCGGTACTCCTGGCAGTACTGGCCGCGGCCGTGGGGACGGCCCTCTCCGGGTGTTTCTTCGTGCGCGCTCCCACAGTAGGCCAGGCCACCCTCATCTTCTCGGACCTCACGGGTCCGGTGGGCGGGGAGGTGGAGGTCACGGTGGGGGTGGCGAAGATCCCCGGCGGTGTGGCCGGGCTGGCGGTGGGCACCGCGGGGCCGGGGGGTCACCAAGGCTTCCGCTACGACCCCACCCGATTCCAGGTGACTGGAATCCAGGGCGCAAACGGGTTCCAGGTCATGGCCACCTCCATCGACAACATCAGCGGTGAGGTACGTTTCGTGGTGGTGAACCCCACGGGAGGGGTGGACGAAGGCGACATGGCGGTCATCGTGGGGACCCGGGTTGGGCCCGGCGATCCTGGTTTCGCCGTGAGCACGGCCAACCTCCAGCTCGTGAACGCGGCGAACGCCCCCATCCCCGAGGGCGCTTACATCCTGAGCGTGGGCGGGGCGCCGTTGTACTACGTGGGGCGAGGTCAACGATGAACACCGGCGTGGATGGCCCTGCGGGCGGGACTGTAATCCACACACCCCGCCCTCCCCTGGGCCACGAACCCAGGGGCAGGCGAGCTAGGCCTTGCGCCGCTCAGGGCGGGTAACGTCCAAGGAATCGTTACAGCCATGGGGGTCAAACGCTGCTCAGTGCCTCCACGGGATCGAGCCGGGCCGCCCGCAGGGCGGGATAGAGTCCAAAAGCAACTCCAACAAGGATGGAGAAGCCGAAGGCGATCCCGGCCGGGAGCGGAGAGAACGCAAACGGCCATCCCCCGAACCGGGAACCGAGCCAGGCAGCCACCCACCCCAACCCGAGGCCCACCAGCCCGCCGAGGACACAGATCAACACCGACTCGTTCAGGAACTGGCCAGAAATGTCCCGTGGACGCGCTCCCACCGCCATTCTGATCCCGACCTCCTGCGTCCGCTCCGCCACAGAAACGAGCATGATGTTCATGATCCCGATCCCCCCGACCAGAAGGGAGATCGCGGCAATGCCCCCCAACGTGAGCATCATGGTGGTGGTGGTCTGCTCGAACGTCTCCACGATCTCCTGAGGGATACGCACGTCAAACGGTGGCATCGCGGTCCGGGTTCGTCCCGCGCCGGTCGCCAACGGTCCAACCACCATCCCCGTCGTCAACCCCGGCAAGTTCGGCACGCCCGGCAACCCGCCTCCCCGGAACTGGGTCCACTGAGGCGCAACCTGGGGCTGGCCCTGCTGGGAGGCGTAGATCATCCCGTTGAGCAGCCCTTCGACCTGGGTGCCCGCTTCCTTCACGAGGGCCTCGCTTTGGGCCAACACGATGTAGGAAGTGATGTAGCTGGACCCACCGAGGCTCTGCAAGGTGGCAAGCGGAACGTACACCTGGTTGTCCAAGTTCTCGAACCCTACCTGCCCCCGCTCCTGCATCACGCCCACCACCCAGAACGTCTCGCTTTCACCGTACAGGGAAAGGGTAAGTCTTGTCCCAATCGCCTCATCACCGCGGAACAGGTCCTGGGCCACCTTGGCCCCGAGGACGATCGACTTCTTGCGGTTCTCATCCATGGGGTGGAGGAAGCGGCCTTGCACCGGGTAGTAGTCGAAGACCTCAGCGTATTCAGGCGTCGTCCCGATCACGCCAACGGGCCAAGTGGACCCTCCCGCCAAGATCACCTCCCCCGACGCGCGGCTGACAGGGGCAGCACTGGACACCGCAGAGAGCGACCGGAACTCGGCGGAGATGTCCTCGGTGAACGTCCTTCTCGCCCGGCTGTCCTCGATGGCGGTGGGGCGGATGGTCACGGTTACGGTTTGCATCCCCAGGCCCGCGATCCGACTGGTGATCTGCGAGGTGGCCCCCTCCAGCATGGACACAATGGCCACCACCGCCCCGACCCCGATCACCACCCCCAAGATCGAAAGCCCAGTGCGAAGCTTGTGGGCCGAAAGGGCAGTCAAGGCACTGCGCAACACTTCAACCCAATCCACCGGTATCCTCCTCGATCTCCCCGTCCCTCATGCGGATCTGGCGCTTGGCGTAGGCCGCCACCTCGGACGCGTGCGTCACCACGACCACGGTTCGCCCTTCCGCGTTCAAGGACCTGAAAACCTTAAGCACCTCGTGCCCGGTCTTGGTGTCCAGATTCCCGGTCGGCTCGTCGGCCAAGAGCACTTTCGGTTCGTTCACCAAGGCCCGGGCAATGGCAACCCGCTGGTGTTCTCCTCCCGAGAGCTGGGTGGGCCGATGCCGTGCCCGGTGCGCCAGCCCCACGGCTTGCAGGCATTCAAGTGCCCTCACCCGCCTCTCCCTCCGCCTCACCCCAGCATAGACCAGCGGCAGTTCCACGTTCTCCAAGGCCGTGGCGTAGGGGAGGAGGTAGAACCGCTGAAACACGAACCCTACGTTGCGGCTGCGCACGCGCGCGAGCTCATTCCGGGAGAGGCTGGAGACTTCCTCCCCCTCCACGAGCACCCGTCCCTGCGTGGGCCGATCGAGGCACCCCAGGATGTGGAGCAAGGTGGACTTCCCCGACCCGGAAGGGCCGATGACCGCGGTGAACTCCCGTTCCCGAACGACGAGGTCGACCCCCCGCAGGGCCCACACCTCCGTTTCCCCAAGCCGGTAGACCTTCTTCACCCCGTCGAGGACGATGAGCGGTCCCGTCATGGTGATCGGGGAGCAGTCCTGTCGGCGGGGCGAGCCACGTCGGTGGGCGCCGGTTGCAGCGCCCCTCTGGCCTGCGTGGGATAGAGCAGGACCTCCTCCCCCTCCTCCAGCCCGGCCTTGATCTCGGCGTACAGCTCCGAAACCACGCCCACTTCCACCGGCCTGAGCGTGGCCGTCCCATCCTTCACCACCGCCACGCCCCAACGCTGTACAAGCTGCATCAGCGCGCTCACCGGGACCCGCAGCACCCCCCGCGCCTCAGCCGTGACGATGTCGACTTTAGCCGAAAACCCTGGCAGGATCCCAGAAGTGGGGGTTGAGATCCTCAGGACTGCCGGGACCACTTTCCCCCCACCGCTCTTGACTGCTTGAAGCCCTACCTTGATGACCTCCGCCGTCCAGGCCCGGCCGGGAAAGGCGTCGAACGTGGCTTGGCCTCGCTGGCCCACGGCCAGCTGGCGGACATCGAGCTCGCTGACCTCGATCGCGATGAACAGAGTGGTGGTGTCCAGCACGGATATCCGGTACTGCCCAGCGCTCTTCTCCACCCGGGCCACGATCCCCCGGAAGGGCGCGCGGATGGTGGTCGCCTCGTAGTTCGCGGTGGCGATCTTGTATTCCAACTCCTTCTCCCGAATCGTCGTGGGTACGCCCGCCGCGCGCGCCTCGGCCAGCGTCCGCTCGGCCCGGAGCAAGGCCAGCTCTTCTTGTGTTGAATCTAGCACCGCCAAGATTTGGCCTTTCTCAACTGCGTCGCCTTCCGATACCCTAAGCTCGACGAGCTTCCCCTCCTGGAAGGTGAAGGTGGCCTCATCGTTGGGGATGACTTCCCCAACCACCGTCAGCATCTGTACGATATCCCCTCGTTCCACCCGTACGGTGGGCCCGAGGGACTGACTTTGCGGCGTGCTCCCATCACGGTTCATCCACCTCTGCCAGCCGTACCACCCTGCTCCGGCGGCCAGGAGAACCAAGACAATGCCTCCTGCCCACTTCCAGCGCTTTCTCATGGCAGGATCTCCTCCCAACCAAGATTCAACCCCAGGATCTGCCGATGGCGGAGATAGGCAAGGACCAAATTGAACACCCTTTGCTCCCGATCGCTCTCGAAAGCTCGCTTTCTCAACTGGAAATCCTCCCATTCATCCACGCTAATCACATCGGCCTCCAGCTTCTTGCGCATGATCGTTTCCTCCAGATCCCACCTCGCCTCCTCCAGTTGAAGGAGTTCGAGATCTTCCAGGGCCTGCTGCAGTGCGGCTTTCTGGTTCCAGATGGCCTTCATGGCCTCCTGTTCGGCGACTTTGAGACGTGCCTGGGCTAACTCCACCGAAGCTTGAGCCAGCTCCAGTTGCGATGGGCGCTCCGGGGAAAAGAGGTTGAAGAGGAGGGTCAACCCTATCCCCCACTCCATCTCATTTCCCGGCCTCAACCCGGCGCTGAGGGACACCACAGGAAGGGCGGCCGCCTGTGTGGCGCGGAGCTGCCTTTCAGCGTCCCCCAAGGCATCCTGGGCCCTCTGCACATTTCCGTTCGCCTGAACGGCTTCCCAGGGGATATCCAGTGCCAGGAGCTCCTTGGCCCTGGCCAAAATCTCGTCCGCCGAAAGCTCGGGAGGGACAAGCTCATGTTCCCCGTCGATCCCGAGCAAGGCCTTGAACTCGTCTCTGGCCAGAGCGTATTCGGATGACCGCTTTCGAAACGTGATCTCCGCTTCCTTGACGGCTAATTCCGCCTCCAGGCGGTCGAGGGCCCCCGCCAAACCGGCTTTTACCTTCTCGGTGACCTCGGCCAATCGGGCTCGTGCCGTAGACAATTTGGCCTCCGCCAGAGCCACTGCAGCCTCTTTCGCGAGGAGCTCACCGAATCGCCCGATCACTTCCAGGGCTACCTTGTTCTTCGTCTGTTCAAGCGCGTCCTCGGCCGACCTCACGTTCTCCTCGCGCAACTCCACCTGGCTTGGGGACAGCACCGCGACGGGGTCATAGCGGTAGGAGAAGGAAAGCTCCCAGGACATTGACAAGGTGCCCGCGGCCCAATTGAAGGCCGGGTTTAGACTAACGGATAAATCCGCACCTCTGAAGGGCGCCAGTTGCATCGACAGCTGCCCCTGCGTGGTCCCTGGAAACCCGTCCCTGGGGGAGAGGCTGAACGGCTGGACCTGAAACCTCACTTGCGGGAGGAAAATCTTGGCCGCCGCAAGTTCCAACTGAGCCATCGTGAGGTTCAGTTCTGCCTCCCGAACTTCCGAGCTATTGCCGAGTGCCAGCGTGATGGCCTGGCCCAAGGTCAGGGGCGAAGGCTGGGGTGCCGAAAATGCGCCACTCCATACCCCAAGACAGACCACAGCGAGGGAAAGACCGACGCGCCTGTTCATCATTGCAACCTACCTCCCCTGATCCTAATCGGGAACGGCCAAACGGGCCAGGACATGTTGAGGCATCGACCGCTCAGGGGTGGGGAGATGGCGATCCCTCTGGTAGGGAAGGGGAGTATCTTCCCCCTGGCATGGACCCAGCCGGGTCATTCATCTCTGAGGAGCCGAACCGCGCTTTACCAACGGGACCGCCTTACCTCACAATCCGAAAGATCCAGGGGTGTCTGCCTTCCCACCCGATACCGCAGCCCCCTCTCCCGCTACCCCTGCCCGCTGCGCTTCCCTTCCGAGCCTGCCCCAATCAAGGAGCAGACCTGTCCGAGGAGATCCCGACCGGGGGTCCGGCCGGCGCCCCTTGCCTCAACTGAGCAAGCCTCAGCGCTCCATAGCCCGCGCCCATCGAGATCATCGTTGTGGTGCTCCGTACAACACCGTTAACAGGCGGCAATGCAGAATCCATAGAGCAGCGGTGGAGATTCTGTAGAGATCCAAGGAGAGGGAACGCCCACGCCTGAGGTTGCCCGCCTGACGGGGCAATCCACCCTCTTCTCCGGTACAATCCGGCCTCGGAGGAGGGGATTGCCAGTGGCGCGGGTCAAGGCCCCCGTGGAGGAAGCGGAGCAGGTGGTGGGGAAGGCCGCGCCGCGCCTGGATGCCGAGGCCAAGGTGCGGGGCCAGGCCAGGTACGCCGATGACCTTTCCTTCCCCGGCATGCTCTACGGAAAGGCCATCCGCTCCGACCGCCCCCACGCCCGCATCCTCCGGCTTGACCTATCCCAGGTCGCCGCCCACCCCAAGGTGGCCTGCGTGGTCACACCCAAGGACATCCCCGGGGAGAACGTCGTCCCCATCATTTACCGGGACATGCCCCTCCTCGCCAACGGGGTCGTGCGGTACGTGGGCGAGCCGATCGCCCTTCTCGCCGCGGAGACGCGGGAAGCGGCGGTGGAGGCGGCGGCCCTGGCCCAGGTGGCCTACGAGGACCTCCCGGCCGTGTTCGACCCCCTCGAGGCGACCCGCCCCGGCGCCCCCCAGGTGGCCGTCCCCGCGGCCGCCGAGGGGGGCAATGTGTTCAACCACATGGTCATCCGCAAAGGGGACGTGGAGCGCGGGTTCGCCGAGGCCGATGTGGTCGTCGCAGGGGAGTACCGGGTCGGCTACCAGGAGCACGCCTACCTCGAGCCGCAAGGGGTGATCGCCGTCCCCGAGGACAGCGGGATCACCGTCTATGGGACGCTCCAGTGCCCATTCTACGTGCAGAACGCGGTGGCCGCCGTGATGGGGTTTCCCCTCGCCAAGGTCCGCATCGTCCAGACCGCCACCGGCGGCGGGTTTGGGGGGAAGGAGGACGTGCCGAGCCACCTCGCGGCCATGGCCGCGGTGCTCGCCTGGAAGGCGGGCCGGCCGGTGAAGCTCGTCCTCCCCCGAGATGAGGACATCGCCACCACCTCCAAGCGCCATCCCGGGCTCGTCCGCTACCGCACCGGGGCCAAGCGGGACGGGACCCTGACCGCGGTCGAGGTGGAGTTCTACTACAACGCCGGCGCGTACCAGACCCTGTCCTCGGCGGTGCTGTGGCGGGGGCTCATCCATGCTGCTGGCCCGTACCGGATCCCTCACGTGAAGGTGGACGGGTACTCTGTAGCCACGAACACCGTCCCCTGCGGGGCGTTTCGCGGGTTCGGCTCGCCCCAGGTCATCTTCGCCCATGAGTCCCAAATGGACGAGCTCGCCCGGGAACTGGGGATGGACCCGCTTGTGCTTCGGCACAAGAACGCCCTCCGGGTGGGGGACGAGACCGCCACCGGGCAGCGGCTCACCGAATCCGTAGGGCTTCCGGAGGCCATCGGCCGGGCCCGGGAGCTCTCCCACTGGGACGAACTCCAGGATGAGGTGGCCGCGTTCAACGCCCAGGAGCGATTCCGTCGCCGCGGGCTGGGCGCCTCCACGGTGATGTACGGGGTAGGCATGGGCGCAAAAGCCCCGCTCCTCGATAAGGCCGGGGCGTACCTCAAGCTCGAGGCGGACGGCTCGGTAACCCTGGCCGTGGGAACCACGGAGATGGGCCAAGGGGCCCAGACCGTCCTCGCCCAGATCGCCGCCGAGGGCCTCGGCGTCCCGCTCGCCTCGGTTCAGGTCGCCCCGGTGGACACGTCCCGGGTGCCGGATTCCGGTCCCACCGTGGCCTCCCGCACCACCACCGTTCAAGGGATGGCCGTCCTCGACGCGGCCGAGAAGCTCCGGGCTCGCATCGTCGGGGCCGCGATGGAGATGCTCGGCTGTCCCAAGGTCGTCCCCGGCGACGGCCGCTTCCACGATGCGCGGGACCCAACCCGCTCGGTCTCCCTGGCCGAAATCGCCCGCTGGATGTGGGCCCACAACTGGGACATGGCCGCCTCCGGTTGGGCCGAGGCCCGGCCGGTGGATTGGGACGCCAAGACTGGCCTTGGCAACGCGTATTTCGTGTACGCCTACGCCTGCCACATCGCCGAGGTGGAAGTGGACCTCCTCACCGGGGAGACCCGGGTGACCCGGTTCTGGGCGGTACACGACTCCGGGAAGATCGTGAACCCCGAGACCGCCCGGGGGCAGGTGATCGGAGGGATCGCCCAGGGGATCGGGTACGCCCTGATGGAGGAGCTCCCGGCCGAGGGGGGGCGGATCCTGTACCCCACGTTCACCGCTTACCACATCCCCACGGCGATGGACATGCCGGATGAGTTCGTGGTCGAGTTCGTCGAGGCCTCATACTCAGGGGGGCCGTTCGGGGCCAAGGGCCTTGGGGAGGTTCCGCTGATGGCCTCCCACGCCGCGGTGGCGAATGCGATCTCGGCGGCCACGGGAACGCGCCTCCGCGCCTATCCGGCGACGCCGGAGCGGGTGCTGGACCTCATCGGCCGCGGCGCATGACCGACGTGGCCAGAAAGGGCACCCCGTCGACATGGTTTCTGGCCCTGGCCCACGGCCTGAACGACGGGTACGGAAGCTTCCTTTCCGCCCTCCTCCCCCTCCTCATCGACCGGCTGGGTCTCTCGCTCGCGCTCGCTGGGCTCCTCTCCTCGATCCGCACCAGCGTGGCCTCGTTCGCCCAGCCCCCGGTAGGGATGGCGGTGGACCGCGTTGGCGCGCGGTGGTTCGTCCTAGTGGGCCCGGCGTTGACCACCACCGCGATGTGCCTCCTCGGGGTGTTGCCCACCTATTGGGCGGCAGCCACGGCATTGGTGGCGGCCGGGATAGGGACGGCCGCGTTCCACCCGGCGGCGGCGTCCCTGGTGGCCGCGCACGGGAACCGCCGGGGCATCACCATGGCCCTGTTCTCTGCCGGGGGAACGATTGGGTCCGCGGTAGGCCCGCTGCTCATCGCCGCGGTGGTCGGCCGGTTCGCCATGTCCGCTACTCTAGCCCTGCTCCTCCCCGCATGGGCGCTGGTCGCTCTGCTGGTGTGGGCCATTCCCCGCGGGCCACGCCCTGCCGCCCAGGCCCGGCTCAAGCTGCGCTACCACCCTAACGCAGGGCAGCTCGCCCGGCTGTGGTCCATCGTCGTGCTCCGAGAGATCGTGGGTTCGTCCTACTTCACGTTCCTCGCCGTGCTGTGGACGCGGCGTGGGGCACCGCTGACCTTGGCCAGCCTGTCCCTCACCGTATACGCCCTGGCCGGCGCGGTAGGGGACATCGTGGGTGGACGGCTATCGGACCGGTTCGGGCGGCGGCGGGTGATCGTGGGGTCCTTAGTGGGGGCGCTGCCCTGTCTCTATCTGTTCCTGCTCTCCGATGGTTGGCTGTCGTTGCTGTTCTTGGCCCTGGCCGCGGTGATGCTCCTTGCCTCCAGCCCGGTATCGGTGGTGCTGGGGCAAGAGTTGTTCCCCCAGCAGCGGGGGACGGTGTCCGGGGTCCTGATGGGGCTGGCGTGGGGAGTGGGGGGGCTGCTCATCACCCTTGTCGGCTACTTCGGTGACCTCTTGGGACTCAATGTTGCCCTAGGGATCCTGACCTGTCTCTTGGTGCCAGCGGCCCTCCTCGGGGTAGGCCTCAAGGAGCCAGCCCCGACGGGGTAGAACTGACCAGCTGAGTTTAGTCCAGCTCGTCGAACAGGGTGCGCGGGCCTTCCCGTTCTTCCCCGGAAGCGGCGAGGGCGGGTTGGACCTCCTCGACCTTGCCCCGGCCGGGAAGGACGGCCACGTCCGCGGTGCAGAACTCCTGGTACGGGCAGTACCGGCACTGGTCGAATTCCCAATCGGACCTGTCCGGCAAGGGAGGGAGCCTCCCCTCGACGAAGATCACCTGCCGCAGCTGCTCGAACGCGCGGATCACCCGGTCCACCGCGTCCCGGTCCAGGTCCACCAGGAACTCCCGCAGCTCCTGGGTGGCCTTGTTCTCGGCGAGGATGATCCCCTGGGGGATGGCGAAGTAGTGGAGGTAGAGCTGGAGCTGGAGGTAGTGGTCGCGCCGGGGGCCGGCTGCCATCTGGTCGAAGTTGTAGGGGTGGACGGTCTTGATCTCCACCACGTAGTTCTTGCCGTCGACGGAGACGATAGTGTCCGCCCGACCGTGGAACAGCTTCCCGGGAGGGATGGGCACCTCGGCGGCGACGACGACGCCCAGCCCATACAGGGCCTGCACAAGCCGGCGGTGGGCGTCCTCGCCC